>JAISTP010000049.1 GCA_031272545.1 Bacilli bacterium
TGAAGATATTTCTTCAAAACCTGTTATGTTTGATAATACTTCGGCAATCTTTTTCGCAAAGCCTTGAGGAGTATTTGTTCCTGTTCCAATCGCCGTTGCACCTAAATTAATTTCATGTAATAAACTAGTCATCTTTTCAATAAAGATACTTTCTTCTACCATTAATTCTTTATAAGCACTAAATTCTTGACCTAAAGTCATTGGCACCGCATCTTGTAATTGGGTACGACCCATTTTATAAACATCTTTAAACTCAATTTCTTTTCTTTCAAAAGCATCATGCAATTCTTTAATATGTTTTAAAATAGTATTTGCTCCTAAAACTAAAGCAATTCTTACTGCTGTAGGATAAGCATCATTAGTAGATTGACTCATATTTACATGATCATTAGGATGAATAATATCATAATGACCTTTCTTTTCACCAATAATTTCTAAGGCAACATTCGCAATAACTTCATTAGCATTCATGTTAGTGCTAGTTCCAGCTCCTCCTTGGAAAACATCAATTGGAAAATTCTCTAAAATCCATTCAGGTTCATTTTTAATCTTATCAATTATTAAATCACAGGCATCGACAATAGCTTTACAACGTTTATCATCTAATACTTTTAATTCATTATTTGTTAAAGCAGTAGCTTTTTTAACAACAACAATACCATAAATTAAATTAGGTATACTTCCTATTTTCTTACCACTTATTTGAAAATTATGGACTGCTCTAAGTGTGTGAATTCCATAATATACATTATCAGGCACTTCCATTTGGCCTAGTAAATCATGTTCAACTCTCATTTTATTATCTCCTTTTAATATTCATTTAAACCAAAAGCCATTTGGTCATATAAATTATAACACAAGATATAAAATTTTTAATAATAATTGTATGTTATAATACTTTATTTTCTTATTTATTATTCTTACGAATAATCACAAATAAGCCTAGTAAAGCAAAGGTTGCTAGTAAAAAACTATTAAATAAAACACTACTACCACTATCACTTAATGTATTCTTTTTATTTGAATTATTATTAGATTTTATAACTTTATGATGTTTATTGTTATTATTTGAATTATTATCTTTAGAATCATTATCATTAATAACAACATCATTTTCTACAATAACTTCATTACCTATATGTTTAATAGTATTATTTAAAGCACTTTGAGAAATATCAGTTACAACCCATGATTCAATAGCACGTAAATTGCCCCATGTTGCATTATAATTAGTTTCATTATTAACATTACACCAACCATGAACTCCTTTATTAGTTTCTAAGTTTGGATTAATACAAAAATTTGATAAATCAGGCCAATTATTAGGATTATTACTATCTACACCTTTAGTCATATCCATATCATAATTAATTAATGAATATTTAGAAGTATAAGTGTCTAGTTCATTAGGATAATAATGACCTCCTGAACCAATATCATTATTCATAATTGATAAATTCTTATTCCATACAGATGCTATAGCATCATTACTATAACCAGTATCATCCCAATAAATTATAGAATTTCCAGCAGCACTTCCATTTAATTGTTCCACAATAATACCACCAAATAATTGAACATTTTGTAAAACAAAATAAATCTTACTTGGATTTTTTATTTCAAGTTTAATATTAATAGCTTGAGTATTTAAGACCTGATTTTTTTTACCATCAAGACCATCCCATTTAATTAATAATGGATCAGTTACACTACCATTATTACTACCACCTGTTGCTGTTTCATTTAATATAACATCAACATCATCATCATATGAACCATTATTGTTAGTATCAATTAATATTTTATAAGCACCTAAATAAGCATTTGAAAGCCAATACTTAATATCACCAGCTCTAGTATTTGAATCATTTTGAACTAAATCAATAATTTTGCCTATTTCTTTATCTTTACTATCAATAGGATTAGGTAAAATATCTTTTGGAATATCACTAGCAGGTGGTTCGGTAAATATCATAAACAACTTATTGGGGTCTGTACTAACACTAGGACCTCCAATATATTGAAAAACTGATTTATCAATTGAATTACCACTAGTATCTAATATTCCTTTAGGACTAAAAGTAATATTAGTACTAGAACCATCATAATTGTTTAAATTAACTTTATATTGATATCCAAGATTATCAACTGTATATAAAGTCGCATTAAATCTTCCCTTAGTTGCAAATGGATTAGCAGGAATATTATCGCCTTTTAAATCTAATGATTTAGTCCATACCCTTCCTGGAATAATAGTACCGTCTTTTTGGGCATCAAATTTCCAATTATAATATTTAGCATAATAAGAACTATCTATTTGTGTATATTTACAATAATATTGCTTAGAATCATTACTACTTTGACTCCAATAAAAATCTCCTTTTCCATTAATAAAATTATTAGAGGTACGTATCTTAATTGTATAAATACCATCATTTTCTACTTTTTTACTAGACCAATCCATAGTATCATTAACATTACCAACATCCCAAGCATCATCATTTATAGCTTCATCAATAAGATTATTATTATCATCATATAAATATACTTCAAAATAATATAAATTTTCATAAGAATTATATACTTCACCATTAATACATTTATTTTTAGCTTCTTCCACATCACTAGGATTATAAGCATCAAATTGACTTGCATTATTACTAGCTAATTTATATCCAGGATAAGCACTACCATCTTTAGCTTGATACCAAGTAGATACATAAGCATTTTCACCAGTTTTTAAATAAACTTGAAACGTTGTTGAAAAGTATTTTCCAGATTGATTATTTGGCAATAAAGCAAAAACTCCTTTATCAGTACTTAATTCAAAAGCACTAATATTTTTACTACATAAAATTGTTATAACTATTAAAAAACACCATAAAAATTTCTTCATATAAATTCCTCCTTAGAATATATAAAAATATTACTAAATATAAAATTAGCTCTATAATTATTATTCATTTATATTCTTCATAATTTATTTAAATATATCATTTTATATTAAATAAATCAATAAATTTAATTTATTAATTTAAAATATTTTAATAATATTAATTAATTGAATATAGTATTAATATCTAATATCTGTTTATCATATTTAAAATATTAACTATTTAAATCAATACTTTATCTTTAAATAATTAAATATGTATTATGTTATAATTAAAAAGGTGATTATATGGAATTTCTTCCAACAAATAAAAAAGAAATTAAAAATAAAGGCTTAAAAGAAGTAGACTTTATTATTGTAACAGGTGATGCTTATGTAGATCATCCTAGTTTTGGAACTTCTTTAATAGCTCGTTATTTAGAAGCCTTTAATTATACTTGTGCTATTTTAGCTCAACCTAATTTTAATGATGCTCACAGTATTATGCAATGTGGTAAACCAAAATTAGCTTTTTTAGTATCTAGTGGTAATATTGATAGTATGGTTAATAATTACTATCCTTCTAAGAAAAAAAGAAAACATGATGTTTATAGTGTTAATAATAAAGGAAATAAAAGACCTGATTATGCCATTAATGTTTATTGTAAAATGATTAGAAATGTCTATCATGATATCCCAATTATTATTGGTGGTATTGAAGCTAGTTTAAGAAGATTAGCTCATTATGATTATTGGCAAGATAAAATTTTACCATCAATCTTATTAAGCAGTAATGCTGATTTATTAGTTTATGGTATGGGTGAAAAAGCTATTATTGAAATTGCTGATTGTTTAAAAAGTGGTTTATCTATTAAGGATATTACTTTTATTAAAGGTACAGTGTATCAAAGTAAAGATATCTCTAATTTAAGTGATTATCTATTATTACCATCATTTAAAAATATTAAAAAAAATAAAAATGAATATCTAAATTCATTTATGAAACAATATTATAATAATGAAAATCAAAGTGCAACAACTTTAATTGAACCTTATCAAGATACATACATCATTCAAAATATACCACAATCAGTATTAACTACCATAGAATTGGATCATATTTATGATTTGCCATTTACTTATGAAAGTTATGATGAATATTATAATAAAGGAAGTATTACTGCTTTAAAAGAAATAAAATTTAGTATTCAAGTTAATCGTGGATGTAATGGAAATTGTCGTTTTTGTGCTTTAACTTTTCATCAAGGAAAACAAGTAAGTATGCGTAGTATTGAGTCATGTGTTAAGGAAGCTTTAAAAATGATGACTTTAAAAGATTTTAAAGGTTATATTCATGATGTAGGTGGCCCAACAGCAAATTTTAATGATGAAATGTGTCATAAACTTAACGAATACGGTTCATGTAAAGATAAAGAATGTATTGGCTATAAAATGTGTGATAATTTAATTGTTTCTCATGAAAAATATTTTAATATCTTAAGAGCTATTCGTAATTTAGACGGTATTAAAAAAGTATTTGTGAGAAGTGGAATAAGATTTGATTATTTACTAAAAGATCAGCATTGTGATGAATATCTAGAAGAATTAATCAAATATCATATTTCAGGCCAACTAAGATTAGCTCCTGAACATTGTAGTAATCATGTCTTAAAATTAATGAACAAACCTAATATCAAAATATATGATCAATTTGTTAGAAAGTTTAATGATATCAATAAGAAATTAAATTTAAAACAATTTGTCGTACCTTATTTAATATCATCACATCCTGGTTGTACAATAGATGATGCTATAATATTAATGCAATATCTTAAAAAAATAAATTATCGACCTCAACAAGTAAGTGATTTTACCCCTACTCCTTCTACTTTAGCAACCCTCATGTACTACACTGAAATAGATCCTTTTACAAATAAAAATATATATGTTGCGAAAACATTAAAAGATAAACAAAAACAAAATGCTTTATTACAATATCATTTATTAAAAAATAAAGATATAGTAAAAGAAATCATTACAAAAAAATAATGATTTCTTTTTTTATATATTCTTTTGATAAAATTCACTTAAATTAGCGACTACTTCTTTACTTAAAGAACTTACTTCTTTATTTTCTAAAGCTGCTTCTAAACTTAGTAAAGTATTAAAATCTACAATCATACCTACTTCTTTCATATTTAACCATGCTTTCTTAACACCAATAGTACTAAATTCTTGAAAGAAATAAATTCCTATCTCATTAAGTTTATGTTCTAATTCTTCATCCATTCCAGCTAAAAACATTAATTGTCCCATAAAATTCACCTTCTTTATTATGTATTTGATTTTTTAGTTCTTTTTTTATTTCTTTTACTATTTTTGATAATTCTAGGATTAACTTTAAACAAAGCTGTTCCAAATGACAAAACCGGTATTAAGACAAACCACCAATGACCAATATTTGGATGATAATAAGCAAATAACATAATTAATAAATTTATTATTACTGTTACAAATAATCTTGCAAGTGTCATTCTTTGCATAAAATGTTTTAAACTTTTATCATCATTTACTTTCTTAAGCAATAATAAATGACTAATAATCTGTAATAAGATTCTTCCTGTTATCATAATGACACCAAAATTAACTACAACAAAGCTAGTTGGTTCAAGCATAATCCATTTAGTAAATAAGGGAATTAAACAAAGATTAGCAAGAAATAAAAAATCTAAAACAAGTATTCTTTCATTAACTTTTTTTGAATCATTAACAACGCGATGATGATCTAACCAAAAATCCGCAACTATAAAAAAACTAATTAAAAAGATACCAATATCTTTAATAAATAAATGATAATCACTAGCCTTTTCAGGAATAGGTATTTCTAAAACCATTATCGTAATAGCAATTGCAATTATAGCATCACTAAACATTTCAAGATGATCTTTTAATTTAATTTCTTTTTCTTCTTCTCTTTCTAAGTTATATCCTTCAATAGCACCAATTAATTCTTCTTTACTTAAATCTTTTAATTCAGGATGTTGTTTTAAAAAATTGCTTTCAATTATATCATTTTGAATATTAGTAGCATTCTTTTTTTTACTCAAATTAATCACCTTATTTAAACTAAATATAAATCAATTTTATTATAACACAATAAAAATGATTAGTTGTTTTCAACTAACCATATTCATATTTAATTTAAATCATCTAATAATTTTTTAATACTATTATATTGAGCTTGATAATCCACAAGTTTATTTTTTTCTTCTTCTACTTTACTAGCTGGTGCTTTACTAATAAAATTAACATTATTTAACATTGACTCAGCTCTTTTTATTTCCTTAGTTAATCTATTTAATTCATCATTATATTCATTAATAAGTTCTTCTTTTGATTTAACTTTAACCATACTTAAATCAATATCTACTTTACTTCCATTACTTAATATTAAAGTATCTAATGTTTCACTATCTAATTTATTAGTTAAAGTCGCATTAACTAATTTTGAAATATATAAACTTACTAAAGATAAATCAATTTCACTAGTATATTTAATTTCAATAGCTCTTTTTATTTCTAATTCTTGTCTTAATTCTCTAATTTTAATAATTATTTCTTGAGCATAGTCAATACTATTAATATTATCAAAATTATAATCATTATTAACTACAGGATATGCTTCATTAACAATAGTTTCTTTATTAGTTAACGCTTGGAAGATTTCTTCAGTTACAAATGGCATAAAAGGATTAAGCATTTTTAAAATATTAACTAAAACATATTTTAATACTTTCTTAGTTTCAATGTTACTACTTGTAGCTTTAGACATTTCAATATACCAAGAACAATAATCATCCCAAATAAAATTATATAAAATACTATCTACAATAGTAAATTCATATTTTTCCATATTAATACTTACTTCACTAATAATTTTATTTAATTTATTTAATATCCATTTGTCAGCTTCATTTAACTTATTAATATCAATATTATCATCTAAATCATCATCTATATTCATCATAACATAACGAGATGCATTCCAAAGTTTATTAATAAAATTCCATGTAGCTTCAATTTTTTCTTCAATATAACGTAAGTCTTGACCAGGTGAAGCACTTGTTGCTAGATAATAACGTAAAGAATCAGCACCATATTTTTCAATTTCATCCATTGGATCAATTCCATTACCCAGTGATTTGCTCATTTTACGACCTTGGGCATCTCTTACTAAACCATGGATTAAAACATCTTTAAAAGGTATTTCATGTAAGAATTTTTCACCAGTAAAAATCATACGAGCAACCCAGAAGAAAATAATATCAAAACCAGTTACTAATAAACCTCCAGGATAATATCTTTTTAAATCATCAGTTATCTCAGGCCATCCTAAAGTTGAAAAAGGCCATAATCCAGAACTAAACCAAGTATCTAAAACATCTTCATCTTGATGCCAATTTTCAATATCTTCAGGAGCACTTAAACCAACATAAATTTCTTTAGTATCATTATGATACCAAGCTGGAATACGATGACCCCACCATAATTGTCGTGAAATGCACCAATCTTCAATATTTTCCATCCATTGAAGTAAAGTTTTTTCAAAACGTAAAGGATAAAAATCTACTTTATTATCACTATTTTGATAATCAATAACCATTTTCGCAAGTGGTTCCATTTTTACAAACCATTGTTTTGAAAGAAAAGGTTCAACAATAGCTCCACTTCTTTGAGAATGACCAACACTATGAATAATTTCAATTTTCTTTTCAAAAGAATTATCATCTTTAGCAAGTTCAATCATTTTTTGACGAGCCACAAAACGATCTAAACCTTGTAATTGTTGTGGTACCCATTCATTACTAGCCATAGTACCATCTTCATTCATAATAATACGGAAAGGAACATTATGACGAACACCAACATTAAAATCATTAGGATCATGAGCTGGTGTAATTTTAACACAACCAGTACCTTTATCAAAAGATACATATTCATCTTCAATAATTGGTATTTTAATATGACTTACCGGTACAATTACTTCTTTACCAACATATTTTTTATATCTTTCATCTTTAGGATTAATCGCAACCGCACCATCTCCTAAAATTGTTTCAGGACGAGTTGTCATTACTTCTAAATAATCACCACTACCATCCGCAAAATAATATTTAAAATAATGTTCATATCCTTTAATATCTTTATGTTCAACTTCAATATTAGATAAAGCTGTTTTAGCTTCTGGATCCCAATTAATAATACGTTCACCTTGATATATTAAACCTTCATTGTATAAATCCACAAATACTTTAGTAACTGCATGATTTAAACCTTCATCTAAAGTAAATCTTTCTTTATTATAATCTAAAGCTAAACCTAATTTACCCCATTGTTCTCTAATAAAACCTTTATATTGAGTTGCCCAATCCCATGCTTCTTTCATAAAAGCATCACGACCAATAATATGTCGATTAGTTCCTTCATTTTTTAATTTAGCATCTACTTTAGCTTGTGTCGCAATACCAGCATGATCCATTCCTGGAAGCCATAAAGTATCAAAACCTTGCATCTTCTTATATCTAATAACAATGTCCTGTATTGTCGTATTCCATGCATGACCTAAATGAAGTTTTCCTGTTACATTAGGAGGTGGAATAACAATACAAAATGGTTCTTTACTTAAATCATGATTACTAAAATAACCATTCTCAATCCAAAATTGATTTTTACCATCCTCTACTAATTTATGATCATATTTTTTAGCTAATTCTTTCATAATATCATCCTTTCTAATAAAAAAAGTTATAAACAAGGACGAATTACTCCGTGGTACCACCTTTATTTATAACTTATGTTATACACTTGAGATTATAAGGTAATCAACCAATCTAACTACTTAATTTCACTAGATTAACTCCAAGACTACTTCAATTAATATTATTATATCTTTTCAGCACCAGATACTCTCTATAAATAAGTGATTAATTTACTACTTCTCTTCAATGTTGTAGGACTATTTTAACATTAATGTAAATAATGTTCAAGAGCTATCTTTTATTAATAGCTACAAAACCACCATTTCTATTAGAAGTTTGTAACCATAGCTTTAAATCAATTTTCTTTTTTAGACCATCATCTACTACCATAACAAATAAATTATTTTCATCATATTCAATTCCAATGATTAAGACCCAATGCCATTTAT
Source organism: Bacilli bacterium (assembly GCA_031272545.1). Classification (GTDB taxonomy): domain Bacteria; phylum Bacillota_I; class Bacilli_A; order JAJDGJ01; family JAJDGJ01; genus JAISTP01. The sequence continues at coordinate 9,081 of JAISTP010000049.1, forward strand.
CTAAATTAATTACTTTACCATTGTCTAGATTTAAAAAAGCAACAGGATAATTATTTGATAAATTAAAAACAAGATAATCTATAATTTCATCATAATTATTACTATCAATTTTAGTTACATCTAGATTATTTATTGAAACATTATTAATTTCATGAACCAATAAATATTTATTAATACCTTTACCAAAAATATTTATATTATTAACTCCCATAATAGTTGGTGTAATATATTGATACATCTCATTCATTAAAATTAAACCATTATCATAAGTAAGTTTATTATTAAATAATTGCTTAAAATAAGGATTAGTTAAAGCAAGATAAATAATCATATTACTAGCTGTAGTTGGACCACAACCAGCTTTTCTATACCATAACTTTTTATAAAATAATTGAGATAGTCCATAATAATTATGATTTTGATAATTAAATAACAATACATCACTATTATTAATAATACATTTCATAAATAATCATCTTCTTTATTTAGATTTTCAATTAACTTAAATAATTATAGCATAATGATTATTAATACTAATTAATAATACAATATATTTCTATTAATAAATTAATTGACTCAATAATTTACTATAAGATAAAATAAAATAAGAAAGAAGGTAATAATATGTTAAAAACTAAAAAAATTAAATTAATTATGATAGTAATTTCATTACTATTATTTATTTGTATTAATAATCAAATAAATGCAGCGATAAAAACAAATACTAAAACAATATCAGCTCAAGGGTGTACTTTCAAAGTAAGTTATACAACAGAATTAATAAAAAGTGGTTCAATATTAACTTATAATAGTAAAATAACAAAGTTACAAAATATTACTAAAAGAAATGGACAATATTATTGTACAATAACATTAAAACCGCAAACATCATTTTTATTAGAATCAGATAAGAAAAAAACTAGTGCTAAATATAATAAAAATAAAAAGATTACAAATAAAACAACTGTTCAAAAAAGACAAACTGAAATAATAAATTATACCCCGACTTATTCTGGGAAAACTAAAACTAAAGTTAAAGTTTCAGTATCTTTTTCTTATGGAGTTAGTATATATGGTTTAGGCTTATCAGTAAGTGCTTCACGTGTAAAAACTTATAATTATGAAAGTGGAATAATAAGTTTTCTTGATTCAGAAAATAAAGTTAAGTCAAATACTTATCATTATAGATATGTAGATTATGGATTGAATTCAAAATTTGGAGATATTTATAGACTAAACAGAATTAATAATTTAAGTAAAGCAACATATAATTCATATTTAAAAGTAGAAATTAATAAAGGTTATTATATTGAAAGTGGTTCTTCTTTTAAGAAAGGAAAAGCAAAAAAAGTGAAAACTCAAACATTGCAAAATACAATCATATATAAAAAATAATTTAACTTTTAAAAACTAAACACTAAAAAATGAGCCTATTTATTAGGCTCATTTACTTTGACAATAAATTTTTCATTAACTTCAATATGATTAAGAAATAATAATATATTTTCATATAACGGATATGCTTTTTCACCAAATCTATTATCCACTAAATCTGCAATATCTTTAATAGTTTTAACACCATCAATTTGTAAAAATACAAAACTAGATTTTTCATCTAATTCAATTTTTTTTTCTTTAGGAATTTTAAATTTAATTTTTCTAAAGAAATTTTGTATTGGATGATTATATTGCTTAATAATATAAACTATTCCATTATCATTAACTTCATAAATCAAATTATCATCATGTTTATAAATAATGTTTAATACATCTTCATTATTTTCTAAAACAGGTTTATTCTTGTTCATTAGTTTTTGAAATTTTTCCTTTTAAAATAATTAAAGTAACTAATAAAACTAAGATAATTAACAATAGCCATGCTGCACCATTACCTGCCATAAATCCAGATAATTCAGGAACTTGATATCCAAGTCCAACTTGAACAGCAATACCAATTAATCCAAGAATAGATCCACCAGCTACTAAACCAGCACTTAAAGAAATACCATTAGAAACACGTGCTTCTTTTTCTTTTTGATCTTTAACAACAATTTCAACTAATACTCTAATTAATGCACCAACAAGAATAATAGATGTTGTAGAAATAGATAAATAGAAACCGATTGCGACAGTCATGATTGGTAATTTTAATAAATGAATTACAAAACCTAATACAATACCTGCAATAATCATTGGCCAAGGTAAATTATTTAATAAAATTCCACCTGTTAATGTAGTCATTAAGTTTGCTTGAGGTAATCCAAATACAGCACCCTTAGTTACAGGATCAACAGCAGTTAATTGTCCACTAGAAGCTAATACAGAGATTACACCTACAACGACAACTACACCAATAATTCCTGCAATAGAGAAATATTTTTGCATTTCATTTTTATTACTTCCCATAATATAAACAACTTTTTGAGATTGTAAATATCCACCAGACATTGCAATAGCAGTTACGATTAAAGTTCCGAATAATAAAACTGATTTATTATCTGCTTCTGTATTCCATCCCATAACGACAAAGATTAAAGTTAAAATTACTAATGAAGCAATAGTCATACCTGAAACAGGTAAATTAGATGTTCCAATTGTACCAGTTAATTGTCCAGCTACAATTACAAACATTACCATTAATATTAAACAAACAATTGTTGAAAGAATAGCCATTGTCACATTACCACCAGAAATCATAAATCCAGCAACAAATGCTAATACAACACCTACAACTAATATAATCATTTGGAAAGTATTTCTTTCTCCACCATCTGTTTTTGCACTTACAACTTCTTTAATTGCTCTAAAAATTGTAGGTACTAATTTAATAGCTCCAACTAATCCACCATAAATCATCATTCCAGCACCAATATATTTTGAGAAATCATTACCAATAAATCCTGGAGTTAATTGATTAATATAGTGGATACTATCAGGATCAGAAGCACCAATTGTATTCCATGTTTGAATACCATCTTTAGCCATATCAGCAAAATATCCAATTAATGGATTAACTGCAAAATTAGCTAAGATAGATCCAGCAAACATTGTTAATGCAACTTCAAGTCCTACGATAAAACCAATACCTAATAATAATGGATTAACTTCCATACTAAATCTCCATTTATATGCTTTATCACCAACATAAGAAATTGTATTATTCATCCATCCCATAAAAGAACCAGTAACAAAGTTTAAAAGACCTCCAATTACAAAACCAATACCCATTGATTTTAAAGCATCTCCACCAGTTTCTGTAGCTACTAAAGTTTCAGAAATAGCCATTGATTCTGGATACATTAATTTACCATGTTCTTCAACAATTAAATAATTGAATACTAATGATGCAATCGCAACACCAAATAATACACCAGCAAATCCGATTAAAATAGATTCAATGAAATTAAGCTTTGATCCCATTAAAACTATCGCTGGTAAAACAAAGATGATACCTGATGCAACAGATTCACCACCAGAAGCCATACCTTGAATTAAGCTAGTTCCAAGAACTCCTCTTTTTTTAGCAAACGCTTTAACACAACCAGCACCAACTATTGCCCCAGGAATCCCTGCTGCAACTGTTAATCCAGCTTTCATTCCTGAATAAGCTGTACTTGCTGCAAATAATGCTGCTAAAATAATACCAATAATTAAAATTGAAACTCCACCGCAAGTCGTGTTACGACGATCGCTAATGTATGGTACGTAATCTTTACCAGCTACGCCACCATAGGCTTCTTTTGATAATTTTTTTGCCATTAAAATTTTCTCCTTTACATTAATTTTCCTTGATTATCATAACACATAAAATACATAAAATAAACAAATTAAATAAAAAAAATTCACTTTTTTTGTAATTATTATAGAATAATTTTATCAAAAGTGAATAATTTTATTTTATCTTATCAATGTATAAAAATTTAAAAAGTAATCATATGTTCTTTAAAATTGTATTTATTATTAAAATAACGCATTAAAGTAAAGAAATAATCACTTAAACGATTAATTAATTTTAGTATTATTTCATTAATATCTTCTTGTTTACTTAATGCAACAATTAATCTTTCACTTCGTCTAATGATTGTTCTTGTTATATTACAATAACATGATAAATCACAACCTTGAGGACCTATAAAAGAAGTTAATTCAGGAATATCTTTACTTAATAAATCAATAAATGATTCTATTTTTATTACATCTTCATTATTAATTTTATAATTATCTTTATTAATGCTTGCTAAATCATTACCAATATTAAAGAATAATTTAATAATATATTCTAGTTGTTCTTTGATTAATAACTCATCATTTTTAGTAGCTATTAATCCTATATAAGATAAAGCTTCATCTGTTGTACCATAGCACTCAATTCTTAAAGAATCTTTATCTATTCTTTGCCCAATAATACTTGTTTGTTTATTATCACCTGTTTTGGTATATACTTTCATTATTATCAACTCCACTACCATTATAAAGTAATAATCTTAAAGATAAAAGTAATAATAAAAAGAAACATGTTTTTATCCATGTTTCTTAATTAAAATAATAATTATTAGTATTCTTTAATATTTTGTAATACAGCTTTTAATAATTTATAATTACGTTCTACTGAAGGAATATTAACATGTTCTTCAGCAGTATGTGCTCCTAAAATAGTAGGACCAAAGCTAATAAAATCAGTTTCAGCTGGCATTTTTTCTTTAAATAAACCACATTCTAATCCAGCATGAATAGCAACTATTTCACCATCTTTGTTGAATAATTTTTTATATTCTTTAACAAATAAATCTTTAATTTTTGAATTTTCATTATAAGGCCAAGCAGGATAGAAAGAAGAGCTAGTTACATTTGCACCAATCACTTTTCCAATAGCATTAAATTGTTCAACTAAAGCTTGTTTTTGAGAAATAATTGAACTTCTTAATGAAGATTTAATAATAACTTTATTATTTTCAACTTCTGTTTTAATTACCCCAGGATTGGAAGAAGTTTGAATTAAATCTTTTAAAAATTGTGAATGATGAGTAGGACCATAATTAACTAATACTAATCCATAAACAACTCTTAAACTATCATTAGCATTAATAGCTTTAACTTTATTTTGTCCAATCTTTTTAACTTCCACATGAACATCTTTATCTTGAGGATTATATTCATCAGCTAATGCAGTATTTAATGTTTTTGCAGCTTCTTCTACTAATGCAAAATTAGCTTCATCAATAACAATCTTCGCATGATTATCTCTAGTAATAACATTAATTTTTGAACCACCATTAATTTCAATAATATTAAAAGCAATTTCTTTTTCACTTAAAATATTTAAAAAACGACCCATTACTTTATTAGCGTTTGATCTTTCTTTAAAAATTTCAAGACCTGAATGACCACCAAGTCCTCCAGTAACATCTAGTTCTACAACTAAACCTTCTACATCTTCAAAAGTAACAGGTATATCAATAGTAGTATCATTACCACCAGAACATGATAAATAAAATAATCCTTCTTCTTCACTATCACCATTAATAAAGATTTTACCTTTTAATTGAGAACAATCTAAATTATGAGCTCCAGTCATTCCTGTTTCTTCATCAACAGTAGCTACAACTTCAAGAGGTGGTAGATCAATATCATTAGTATCTAGTAAAGCCATACCCATAGCTAAACCAATACCATTATCTGCTCCTAATGTTGTATTATTAGCATATAATTCATCACCTTTAACAACCCATTCAATTGGATCAGTATCAAAGTTATGATTACTATCTTTTGCTTTTTCACAAACCATATCCATATGAGCTTGTACAATTACTGGTTGTGCATCTTTTAATGAACCAATACCATCTTTTTTAATAATAACATTTAAAACTTCATCTTGAATAACTTCTAAATTTCTTTCTTTAGCCCAATTAACTAAAAAATCAGAAATTTTTTGTTCTTTTTTTGATTCTCTTGGAACATCACTAATTAATTTAAAGCACTCAAATACTTTAGCACTATCTAAATTCTTATAAAAATCCATAAATCATATCTCCTTTTGTTTGAATTCCATAATGATTATATCATAAGTTTTTTATAAATACTTAAAAAACATAAAATATACAACAAGAATAATTATATAATAATATTATAGGTAATTATTCTCTTTAAAACTAAAGTATTTATCTTTACCAATTATAATATGATCCAGTAAATGAATATTGATTATTGTACTTATTTCTAATAAATTTGTGGTTACATCAATATCTTCTTTACTAGGTAAAACATCATTACTTGGATGATTATGTAAACAAATAAATGACAATGCTGATTGTTCAATAAGAAAACGAAATATTTCTCGTGGATGAACAATAGAATAATTTAATGTTCCTACAAAAATAACTTTTTTATCAATAATAGCATTCTTATTATCTAATGCTAAGACAATAAAATGCTCTTGATATATCTTACTATATTCTTTTTTAAACAAATTAAAGATCATTTCAGGATTATTAGCATAATTATAATTTTTTACTTTCACAATATTCATTTTATGATACAAACTATTTAACGCAATTATTTCTATAGCTTTAGCTTTGCCAATACCTTTAATTTGTAATAACTGCTCATACGATACATTTTCTAAATTTGCTAAACCACCTACTTTTTCTAAAATATTATGAGCAAGCTCAATAACATTAAGATTATTTGTTCCACTTCTTAAAATTAAAGCTAATAATTCAACTTCTGTTAAAGAAGATATTCCATATTTAATTGCTTTTTCTCTAGGTAATAACTTATTCATCATAAAATCACCAATATATAACTTAAAAACATACATGGGAAAAATCTAATCTCTTTTTGTCTTTTTATAATTAAATAGATTAAAGCAATTAATGATGATATAAACAACCAATTAATTACTATTTCTAATGAGAATATACCAATAAATACAATAAATAGTTTTATATCAGCTCCACCTATATATCTTTCAATATACTTATAGAATAATAAAAAAGTACTAATTAATACTATAATAATTAAATTAATTTTGATATAAAATAAAAATGGAATGAATAATAAATTAGATACTTCTTTTGTTTTATAATCTTGTATACTCATAATTAATAAAATAAATAAAACAATAATTTTCATTTAAAACCCTCTTTTTTCAAGTTGCAAGTAATTAATTTATTAACTTTATATAACTTATTTAGTATAAATATCATATAACTTACTTATATCTTTATTTTTTTTTTTAATCTCTTGACTATTACTTAATAATGTTTATAATGTAATTAAGAAATAGGTTGTTTCCCGGGACCGCTAATATACTTTATAGTATAGGTTCTGGGGGGCAACCTATTTTTATTTTATACTTTTACTGTATTCTTGTGGTTGAAACCATAAATAATTATTATCTATTCTAACAATAACATTATTAAGTTTATAGTTTCTAACTCTATCAATAATATCATTTATTATATCTTTGTTGGTTCTATTCTTAGTTGCTTCAGTTCTAACTATATCTAAGAAAACTATACCATCTTGTTTACCTTTAACTGCCTTTAGTTGTTCATTGGCTTTTCTTAATTCTTTGTTTATTGAACTACTTGAACCTACTATTTGTTTCATTTCTACAAACCTAGCTTTTTTGTCACTAAATAATTTTTCATTTATCCATATAGCGTCTGGTCTAAATTCTTTAATATTTTTAAATTCCATTTCTTTAACTTTACTAAATAAACCACCAAATCTATTCTTTAATTGTTTAAGCACATTTAATTCTTTAGTTTCAAATGCTTTAGTAGTGTTATTAACAATCTTACTAGTATCATTAACCTTGAATAACTTAGCTCTTATACTATAATGATTTAATATATCATAATACTTAGCATTATTTCTTTTAGCATAGCATATTGCATTGATACTATTTAATAAGTATTCCTTAGCGTCAGTATTACTAAAGTTCTCCATTAGACTAACTGATAGTTTAGCATTACTTGAACGTTGTAATAACACTTTATTATTATCATAAGTATAATAACTTCTAATACTACAATCACAGAAGCTATGTCGTCCAAATGGATTATTTCTACCACTATATTTACTATTAAACTTTTCCCAATTTTCAGCTTCATAAATTCCAATTAAGTTAGTGCACCACCTGCAAGTTTTGCTTACTACAAAACGCTCTACTAATACACTCATTTAATCATCTAGTTTCTAGTAATCAATGTTTAAAAAAAGAATTTAAAAAATTTTTACTATTTAATTTAACAAAATTATTAAATTAATTACTATATCAATATTAACTACTAATTTGAATAATAAAAAAAATAGTTGTAATTTATTTATTACAACTATTTTCTTATATCTTTAATTATCAATACTTAGAAGAATATATTAAAACTTATTTTTCTTTTTGAATTTAGCAAAAAATGAATTATCATTATTTTTTTGTAAATCAGCTAATTTAGTAAATAAATCCTTTTCTTCTTTACTTAATTTATTTGGCGTTTTTACATCAATAACAACGTATTGATTACCATAATTTTTACTTCTAATATCTTTGATACCTTTACCTTTTAATCTAAATTTAGTACCACTTTGACTACCTTCAGGAATAGTTAATTCAACATTACCATTAATAGTAGGAACATCAACTTTAGTACCTAATGCTACATCACTAAATGATAAAGGAATTTCAATATAAACATCATTACCATCACGTTTAAATATATGATGAGGTTTAATATTTATTTCAACATATAAATCACCATAAGGACCACCATTAACACCACGATCACCTTTACCACTAACACGTAATTGTTGACCAATATTTATTCCAGCAGGTATCTTTAAATCGACTTTAATCTTCTTATTAATATATCCTGCTCCATGACATTTATGACATTTTTCTTTAATAATTTTCCCAGTACCGCCACAATCAGGACATACTTTTTGTTGGACCATAGTGCCAAATGGCGATCTAATTTGTTCATTTATAACACCAGTACCTTTACATTTAGGACATTCAGTTATATCACTTGGTTTTTCAGCACCAGAACCATGACAATGATCACATTCTTCTTCAAAATCAATTGAAATTTCTTTTTCACAACCTAAAGCTGCTTCCATAAAATCAATTGTTAAACTATAGAAACGATCGTTTCCTTGCATTGGGGCATTACGACGTGATCTACTAGAAGCAAAACCACTACTACCTCCAAAGAATGAACCAAAAATATCAGATAAATCATCAAAGCCACCAAAGTTAAATCCTCCACCAAATCCTTGAGACCCACCATTTTGATCAAAAGCTGCATGACCGAATTGATCGTAAGTGGCTTTCTTTTGAGGATCACTTAAGATTTCATAAGCTTCTTGTATCTCCTTGAATTTATCTTCAGCATCAGGGGAATCATTAGCATCAGGATGATACTTTTTAGCCTGTTTACGATAAGCTTTTTTTATTTCAGAGGCATCAGCATTTTTACTGATGCCTAATACTTCGTAATAATCTATTTTGGCCATGACTTACACCTTCATTCTCTTAATTTTTTTCTTCAAAATCAGCATCTACTACATCATCATTATTATTATTAGTAGGTTCTTCATTTGATGCTTGTTGAGCTTGTTCACCTTGATTTGCATACATTTGAGATGCAACTTGTTGCATCATTGTTTCTAATGCTTCAATCTTAGTTTTTAATTCATCAATATTATTATTATTTAATGCTTCTTGTAATTCATCTTTTAATTTAGTAGCTTCAGCTTTTTGTTCTTCGCTAACTTTATCACCAGCATCATTTAAAGTCTTATCGATTTGATAAATTAATTGTTCAGCTTTATTCTTAGTTTCAACTTCTTCTTTCTTCTTTTCATCTTCTTCTTTATGAGCTTCAGCTTCAGAAACCATTCTTTCAATTTCTTCTTCACTTAAACCAGAATCATTTTGAATGGTAATACTTTGTTCTTTGTTAGTACCTAAATCTTTAGCAGTTACACTAACAATACCATTAACATCAATTGAGAATGTAACTTCAATTTGTGGTACACCACGAGGAGCAGGTGGAATATCAGTTAATTGAAATCTTCCTAATGTTTTATTATCAGCAGCCATTTGACGTTCACCTTGTAAAACATGAATGTCAACAGCAGGTTGATTATCTGCAGCAGTTGAGAATATTTGAGATTTTGAAGTTGGAATTGTTGTGTTACGATCAATTAATTTTGTCATAACAGCACCCATTGTTTCAATACCTAAACTTAATGGTGTAACATCAAGTAATAATACATCTTTAACATCACCGCTTAAAACACCACCTTGAATTGCAGCACCCATAGCAACAACTTCATCAGGGTTAACTGAACGATTAGGTTCTTTCTTTAATAATTTTTGTACTTCTTCTTGAACAGCAGGAATACGAGTTGAACCACCAACTAATAATACTTGATGAATATCTAACTCAGTTAAACCAGCATCACTTAAAGCTTGTTTTACTGGTTGAATAGTCATATCAACTAAATCAGCAGTTAATTCATTAAATTTAGCTCTTGTTAGAGACATTTCTAAATGTTGAGGACCAGCATCTGTTGCTGTAATAAATGGTAAAGAAATTTGTGTTTGCATCATACCACTTAAATCTTTCTTAGCTTTTTCAGCTGCTTCTTTTAATCTTTGCATTGCAGCTTTATCATTATTTAAATCAACACCAGATTCTTTCTTAAATTCATTTACTAAGTATTCAACAATACGATTATCAAAATCATCTCCACCTAAATGGTTATTACCAGCAGTAGCTAATACTTCAAAAGTACCATCAGCTAATTCTAGAATTGAAACATCAAATGTTCCTCCACCTAAGTCAAATACTAATACTTTTTGTTCAGTTTCTTGTTTATCAATACCAAAAGCTAATGCAGCAGCTGTTGGTTCATTAATAATTCTTTCAACATCAAGTCCAGCAATTTTACCAGCATCTTTAGTTGCTTGTCTTTGTGCATCATTAAAATAAGCTGGAACTGTAATTACAGCTTTTGTAACTTTTTCTCCTAAATAATCTTCGGCATAACCTTTTAAATATTGTAAAATAAAAGCTGATATTTCTTGAGGAGTATATTCTTTATCTTCAATTTTAACTTTATGATTAGTTCCCATTTCTCTTTTAATAGAAATAACGGTATTTTTATTAGTAGCTACTTGTCTTTTAGCAGCTTCCCCAACTATTCTTTCTCCATTTTTAAATGCTACTACTGAAGGAGTAGTTCTATTTCCTTCAGGATTAGGTATTACTTTAGCTTCTCCATTTTCCATAACAGAAACACATGAATTTGTTGTTCCTAAATCTATCCCAATAATTTTTGACATATAAATCAATCCTTTCTCTTATTCATTAACCTTAACTAATGAAGGTCTAATAACTTTATCTTTATAAATATAACCTTTTTGTAATTCTTCTACAACGATATTACTATCATAATTTTCATCATTAACACTACCAATACTTTGATGCAAATTAGGATCAAATTCTAAACCTACACATTCAATTTCTTTAACTCCTTCATTTGCAAGAGCAGTAGTTAATTGTTGATAAATCATTTCAAATCCTTTTAAGAAATTACTTAGATTATCATCATCTACTTTAATATTTAATGCTCTTTCAAAATTATCAATAGCAGGTAGTATTTCATTAATAACACTACTTATTTTACGATTAACCATATTTTCAGCATCAATCTTAGCTCTTTTTGATAAATTTTGAGCATCCGCATAAGCCTTAAAATAATCATTTTCTAATTTTTTATTTAAATCTTTTAAATCATTTAATTCTTTTTCAAGACTTGCGACTTCATCTAATTCAACTTCTTCAAGCTCTTCATCAAGTTCTTCTTCTAACTCTTCATCAAGTTCTTCTTCTAATTCTTTTTCTTCTTCAATAAGTTCATCAATTTCTTCTTGTTTTAACTTATCTACTTTATTTTTTTTATCACTCACTAATTTCACCCCTTGGTTCTTTATTAATTTCATTAATTTTTTTTGCTACAAAGTTTACCAAGTGGATAACTTTATTGTAGTCCATACGAGTTGGACCTATTATGGCAATTACACCAGTTTCAACATCATCAATATGATACTTACTAGTAATAACACTAATGTTTTCAGAACTAATTATTTCATTTCCTTCACCAATTCTAACACTAAAATTATCACTATTAGCCAACATTTCAAAGAAATCATGATCTTCAATAATTTTTAAGAAATATCTGATTTTTTCAATATCATCAAAATCAGGTAAAGCAATCATATTATTTTTACCACTAATATAAACATTATCAGTAGCAAATTTCATAAATGCATTAAAGAATGCATCTAATAGTTCTTCATAATTACTTAATTCATTTTGTAAAGTAACTCTTACTTTAGTATCAATAATCTCATTAATATCACTTA
>JAISTP010000054.1 GCA_031272545.1 Bacilli bacterium
TTTATTGAATTGACAGTTTTGTTTAGTTTTGAAAGATCATTCTTGCGTTCAGGCTTTCGTTTCCTACTTCCCGGCCGCTCATATATAATATAACATTTAGACTTCTGTGTCAATAAAAAGTTACAAAAAATATGATTTTTTTTAACATTTCTACTAACTATTATTAATCTATAATTTATTGTTATCAATTTTAACTAAAAACTACTTATTTTAATTAATTAAAACTAAAATTATTATTAAAAAGTAATATAAAATTATAATATAGTTTATTAACTAACTATAAAACTAAGAGAATAAAAAATAACATATTATTTATTAGTACAATAATTAAATAAGAATAATAATTTAAATTTAAATTTCTAATTTAAATCTTTTAGATATAATATTTAGTTATTTTATTATTATAAAAAACTTTTTAATATCTTATTTATAGATTAATTTTTCAAAAATAGAAATGTTGCTATATTATAACATATAATTTAATATTATCAAATATTTTTACTTAAAAAAAAGATGGCTATAAACCATCTTATACATTTATTCATTTTAATTTTAGCTATTTAATAATTCTTGATATATTTCTTTTAATCTTTTACCAATTAAATTAATATCTTTGTCTTTGGCTACTTCATAACCATTTAACCTAATATTGTTAATTGGATTATCAATAAAATACTCAATACCTTGACGAAAAGATTTTAAATTTTTTGCTTTTAAAACATTTACTTTATCACTTAGCCAATCTTGATAAACAGGAATATCTCTAATTAAAACATTTTGTTTACTTGCTAGTGCTTCTAATACAACAATACCTTCTGTTTCTTCATAAGACATAAAAACAAACATATTAGCTCCAGAAAATGCTCCTTCAATAATATCACCACTTATATAGCCTGGAAAAAAACAATTATTAGATTTATTTTCCATAGCAGAAGTTATTTTAGGTGGAATACTAACTTTTGGTGTTTGGCCAAACCATATAAATTTATAATTAGGTAATGATTTAGCTAATTTAATAAAATCTAAGATCCCTTTTCTTTCAAACCATAAACCAACAGAAATAATTACAATATCTTCTTTTTTTATATCAAAATATTTATAAAATTTAATTTCTTTATCACGACTAGGCTTAAATCGATTAATATTAATACCATTAGATAAACTTACAATAGGAACTTTAATGCCATAACCTTCTAATAATTTTTTTGAATATTCAGTTGGTGTAATAATTAAATCAGCTTTAGAATAAAGATAAATTAACCATTTTTTTAAACCTGGTGCTAAAAAATTAGAAAAAGTAAATGAGTTCTCAAAATCTTCCTTAGTGGAATGAGCATGATATATTACTTTTGCTCCTTGTTTACGAGCATAAGATATAGCTTCATTAGATTTTAAAAATACGGTATTAATATGTAAAATGTCATAATTATCCTTATAATCAGTAGTATATTCAATATTTTGTTGTTCACAAATTCTCATTTGATGCTTAAAAGCACGTCCTATTCCAGATTTAGAAATGTTATCAATACCCTCAAAATAAATGCATACTTTCATAAATTTCACTCTTTACTTACTAATTTCTTTAATATATTCTTTCACTTTATCTTTTAAATCATCTCTATTTAAGGCAAAGTCTATTTGAGCTTTAAGATAACCAAATTTATCGCCAACATCATATCTTGTACCTTCAAAATTATAAGCATAAATACTTTCTTTTTCTAGTAAAGTTACTAAACCATCCGTCAATTGAATTTCATTACCTTTACCTGGCTTAGTATTTTCTAAAATTTCAAAGATTGTACTTGTTAAAACGTAACGCCCTAAAACAGCATAATTACTAGGTGCTTGTGATAAAGATGGTTTTTCAATCATACTATTCATTTTAAATAATCGATCATCAAGTTTATTATCAATACCAATAACACCATATTTATCAATTTGACTATCTTCTACAAACTGTACTCCTAAGATGCTAGAATTAGTTTTTTCATATGCATCAATTAATTGTTTTAAAGCTGGTTTTTCTTTATTTACAACAACATCATCACCTAATAAAATAGCAAAAGGTTCATCTTTAACAATCTCTTTTGCGCAAAGAATTGCATGTCCAAGTCCTTTAGGTTCTTTTTGTCTAACATAAATTATCTTAGCCATATTAGCAATATCTCTAATCATTTGACATTCTTTATCCTTGCCACTTATTTTAAGTCTTGTCTCTAATTCAAAATTAACATCAAAATGATTTTCTAAGCTAGCTTTTGAAGAACTAGTAATGATTATTATTTCTTCAATACCTGAAGCAACTGCTTCTTCAACGATATATTGGATTGTTGGAATATCAACAATAGGCAACATTTCTTTAGGTATTGATTTAGTAGCTGGTAAAAACCTTGTACCTAACCCAGCTGCTGGTATAATCGCTTTCTTTACTTTCATGATTTTATCACCTCGTTTTTAATTATACTATATTATCAATAATAACTTATATACGTTCACAAAAAAAAGAGTGTGTTTTTTACATACTCTTTACTAATTATCTTATATATTAATCAATTTCAATATCTTTATTTTCAAAATTCTTATCTTTAGGAAGAATTAAATTTAAGATAATTCCGACAACAGCTGCTAGACCCATTCCAGAAAGTTCACCACCATTTGCACTATCCCAAACAATGGCTGCACCTCCTAAACCAATTACTAACATAGTAGCCGCAATAACTAAATTACGAGAACTATTAAAATCAACTTTATTTTCAATTAATACTTTAACCCCATTAGAAGCAATAATTCCAAATAACATAATAGAAATACCACCCATTACTGCACTAGGAATACTATTGATAAATACTGCTACTGGATGAATAAATGCTAGAATCATCGCAAAGATAGCCGCTAAACCAACAACATAAACTGAGGCAACTTTAGTCATTGCAATAACACCATTATTTTCACCATAAGTAGTATTGGCTGGACCACCAATTAAACCAGCAACTATTTTTGCAATACCATCACCAAGCAAAGTATTTTTTAAACCAGGATCTTTCCCCAAAAAGTCTTGATCACAAATATTAGAAGTGATACTATGTTCACCAATATGTTCAGTTATGGTAACTAAAGCAATTGGTGCAAAAGCTAATGCCATACCAAAATTAAATTGATAAGTTACTCCTGGAAATTGAAAATCAGGTATCGCAAATAATTTTAAATTACTAAATAAAGATGTGTCGACTAAACCAAGTGGTAAAGAAACTAAATAGCCAACAACAATACCACAAAGTATTGGAATTATTTTAAAGAAACCTTTACCTTTTATTGATACTAACGCTGTAACAAGTAATGTAATTAAAGCTACGATAACAAATTTAGGATCAAATTGACCTTTAAGCATACCTGCATTAGTAATCGCACTATTAGCAAGACTTAAACCGATAATCATAATCATTGGCCCTATTACAATTGGCGGAATTAACTTATTAATCCAACTCATTCCAGTAAATCTTACAATAGTAGAAATAATTAAATAAACAATACCACCACATAAAATACCACTAGCCATCATACCATGACCGCCTAAACTTAAAGCAGCAGCACTAGCGTTTATATAAGCAAAAGAAGAACCCAAATAAATAGGCACTTTAGCTTTAGTACAAATTATATAGATAATTGTTCCTAAACCAGAAGTAAAAATAGCAACAGCTGGATCAATTTTAAGTAATGTTGGAACTAAAACAGTTGCTCCAAACATTGCAAAAACATGTTGTAAAGATAATAATGCCCATAAACCTTTATTCTTTGGTTTATCGTGTGGTCCAATAATTAGTTTTTTATTTTTATTCATGACTAACTCCTTTAAATAGTTTTTTCTTAAAAAAAAGACTTTAGAAGTCTTTTATTTTAAATTAAGTAATTTCATTGTATCTTGAGCAATTACTAATTCTTCATTAGTAGGAATTAAATATACTTTAACTTTTGAATCATCAGCAGAAATTAAAGTTTCTTTTCCTCTAACATTATTTCTTTCTTTATCTAGTTTTACACCTAAAGCATCAGTTAATTTTTCACAAATCATTTCTCTAAATGAGATACTATTTTCACCAAGTCCTGCTGTAAAAACAATCGCATCTAAGCCACCAAGTTTTACAAAATAACTTCCAATTGTATCAACGATACGATTAATATAAATTTCAACAGTTAGTTTAGCTCTTTCATCACCAGCATTATAACCATCTTCAATATCACGAGCATCACTTGAGATACCACTTACTCCAAGCATACCTGATTCTTTATTTAAAATATCAGTTATTTCATAAGCTGTTTTACCAGTCTTATCCATTAAGAAAGTAATAATAGCTGGATCAATATCACCAGATCTTGTACCCATCATTACTCCAGCTAAAGGAGTTAATCCCATAGAAGTATTAATTGATTTACCATTTTTAATAGCAGCTAAACTAGCACCATTTCCTAAATGGCAAGTAATAATTTTAGATGAGCTAGGATTTCCTAATAAATCAATACATCTTTCAGAAACATATAAATGTGATGTTCCATGGAAACCATATTTTCTAACACCATATTCTTTATAAAATTCATAAGGAATTGGATAAACAAAAGTATCTGCTTCCATAGTTTGGTGAAATGCTGTATCAAAAACAGCAACATGTCCAACATTAGCTAAAGCTTTTTTAAAAGCATGATATCCAATTAAGTTTGCTGGATTGTGTAAAGGTGCTAAATCAGAAAGTTCTTCCATTGTTTTAGAAACTTCATCATCTAAGACTACTGAAGAAGCAAATTTTTCTCCACCGTGAACACAACGATGTCCAACACCATCTATTTCATCAAGTGATTTAACAACATTATATTTTGTTAAAGCTTCTAATACTAAATTAACAGCTTTCTCATGATTTTCAATATCTAAAATATCCTTATGTTTTTCTCCATTTATTTCTATATTGAAGATTGAATCTTCTAAACCAATACGTTCAATAACACCTGAACATAATACATTTGCTGAAGGCATATCAAGAAGTTGATACTTCAATGAAGATGACCCAGCGTTAACAGCCATAATTTTTGACATTGTCATTCCTCCTATATATCATTAAATATTTTACATTATTATCAAGTTAAAGTAAATAATAAAAAATTAAAATAATTTTTAAAATTAATTATCTAAAATAATAGATTTGTATAAAGCTAAAGGTTCTCTAAATAAACTATACCAACCAATTAAACCATTAAAATTTTTTGAACTAATCATTTGGCATTTATTTTTAAATACTCTTTGACATAGTAAATGTGAACGAAGAATATGAAAATTAGTTGTAACAACAGCTATTTTATTATTTTCTTTTTTACTATCATTATCAATAAGTTTTTTAGCATTAACTAAATTTTGATAAGTCGTAAAAGATTTATCATCTACTAAAATACTATTATTATTAATACCTTTCTGGAGTAGATAATTCTTCATAACACTAGCTTCACTATATTTTTCATCACTACCCTTAGCTCCAGTAACAACTACTTTAGTATCACTATTACTTTTTAAATATAATAAAGCAGCATCTAAACGATATTGTAATGCTAAAGTAGGAATATTATCATTTACTTTTGCACCTAAAACAATTAAATAATCAACTTTATCTACTGTTTTTTTATTCATATTAAGACAGATTAATAGTAATGGAATAAGATAGGCAATTACTATAACAATCAATATACCACTAATAATTTTCTTAATCATATAAAAGATTCTCTGGTACTAGACATTTTTTTATATTATCAAATAAAGGTACAAATGTATAAGCTTCATTTTCATTATTAAAATAACCAAATATTGTATTTGATACATAATCAGCTAATTGAATAGGACGACTTATTTTAGAATCTAAATATTCTACATCAATACGATGAACTTGATAATAAAAATCTAAAATTAATAATGAAGCTAAATCATTTTCAAATTCTTTAATAACACTACGATAATCTACTTTTAAACATAAATCATCACTTTTTTTAATAAGATTATCTTCTAAAACTAAAGAAACTAATTTTTCAAAAATATAATTATAAGCACTAAATTCACTTAATCTTATTCCATTTTTTTCTTTTAAAACATTCTTATCCATAATAACTGAATAAACATGATATTTATTGGCCAATAAGGCTTGGACAAACTTAGCTTTATGAGAATCACTAATATGTGATGCTTTCATTTCTTTATTAGTGTTCTGACCATTTCTAATTTCTATTTCAATATCTTTTTGTAACTTATTTAAACCATCTACATCATTAGAAACAATACCACTAATTACATAATAACGATCATCGATATTATTAAAGGTACCAGATTCATCAATAAACATAAAATGTTTCATTTAATCACCTCAATCAATAATTATTTTAATTTAAATAACTCTTCAATAGTTCTTTTAGCAGAATTACCATCTTCTAAAGGATTAAACATCTTATTAAATTTTAAATATTTTGCTTTATAATCGATATTTAAAGATAAAGAATCTTTTAAATCATTAACTAATTCATCCATATTTTGTGATATATTAAAAGGTAGTTTTTTAATATCAAAATAAAATCCTCTTGTTAGATTTTGATATGTTTCTAAATCATACATATAAAGTAATATTGGTCTATTTAATATCGCATAATCAAACATTGTCGATGAATAATCAGTTATCATAACATCACTCATTAAATATAAATCTCTAATATCAACATCTTTTGATAAATCATAAATAAAATCATCATCTTCATCAATAGTTAAATATTGTCTTATTAAATAATGAATGCGTAAAATTAAGATACAATTTTTAGAAAATAATTCTCTTAATTTAACTAAATCAAGTTTTAAATCAAAACAATATCCTTCACCTACTTTATAATCATTTTCACGCCACGTAGGAGCATATAAAATAACTTTTTTATCATGAGGAATATTATATTTATCTTTTAAAGATAAGATATAAGATGAATTATTATTGTTAACTAAATAATCATTACGAGGATATCCTGTTAATTTCATAACATTTTCTTTTTTTACTTTCTTTAATGCAAAAGCACTACTAATATGTTTAGAATAAAATTTAGATGGTGAACACATTAAACTATATCTTCTTGCATCTAATTCATATGATATTTTTGTTCTTAAAACGGAACGATTATTATTATCACCTTTGACATCAATATCCCAACCTAATTTTTTTAAAGGTGTTCCATGCCATGTTTGTAAATAGAATTGATGTTCTTTTATTTTAAATGCTTGATCAAATACAGAACAACTTATAATATATTTAGCTTGCGCCATATAACGATAATAAGGTCTTTTTTGATATTGAATTAATTTAATACGATCATTTAATTGGTATTCCTTAATTGTTTTTAAAAAATTAAAACTAGAAGAATTTAAAGTTGATGCATCTAACATATAATTTTCATATTCACAAAATTTTTCTATAAAAGTATGTTTTCTAAAAGAAATTACAAAATTATAATTATTAAATTCTTTATTATTTTTTAAATAATCAAAAAGAGCTCGTGGATTATCACTAAAGTTTCTTCCTTGAAATGATTCAAGAAAAATTAAATTATCATCAATTTGATAACGATTACGATAATAGATAACATATCTAATTCTGGTAAAGATTAATTTAAATGTTCTATGAATTTTAAAAAAAATTTTTTTCATTATTTTGATCATACTCCAAAAAGTAATAATTAATTTCTTGTAAATTGTAGCATTAATTTTTAAATCAAGCAAATTAAAATTTAATAAAAAAAGCCTTATAATAAAGGCTTATAAAATCTAATGGCGTCCACGGAGGGATTCGAACCCCCGACCCACGGCTTAGAAGGCCGTTGCTCTATCCAGCTGAGCTACGTGGACCTTACCAACATTGATTATTATACCTAAAAATCAATTTAAGTGCAATACTAAATATAATTAATTAAATTTAATTTGATAAATAAAATTACTTTAAAAAGATATTTCAAAAGTTAATACTCAAGGCATTATCATAAGTTAATGATAATATTTATTTTATAAAAAATATTGACACTTAAATTTATTAGTGCTACAATCTACACATTCAAATACACATAAAAGGAGGATACTATTATGTTCTACAATAATAACTTAAATAACTTTGAACATCATCATATCATGATTAATAATAGTATTCGCCATACTATGCTTTTTTGATATGTTAGTTTAAAAGAATTGCATAATAATATCTAAACTAGGTGAATACTTAACTCACCTAGTTTTTTTGTGTATTTGAGAATAAATTAAATTGAGAGGATAATAAAAATGAAAAAAATAATTACATTAACAATGGCACTTTTCTTAATAATATCGCTAAGTGCTTGTGGATCAAAAAATGAAACATCTGATACAATGAAAAAAGATACATTAATTGTTGGATTAGATGATACTTTTGCGCCAATGGGATTTAAAGATAAAGATGGAAAAATCATTGGTTTTGATGTTGACTTAGCTAATGAAGTAGGAAAAATTATTGGTAAAAAAATGCAATTTCAACCTATTGATTGGTCAATGAAAGAAACAGAATTAAATAATAAAAATATTGATTTAATTTGGAATGGTTATTCAATTACTGAAGAAAGAAAAAAACAAGTATTATTTAGTGAACCATATATAGATAATGAACAAATCATTGTTGTATTAAAAGATAGTCCTATTACTAAGAAAAGTGATTTAGCTGGTAAAACAGTTACCACACAAAAAGACTCAAGTACTGAAGATGCTTTTAAAAATGATACAACTGGTATTGTAAGTAAATTTAAAGGTGGAGCTCCAGTACTATATCCAACATTTGATGATTGCTTTATGGACTTAGATAGTAAAAGAGCTGATGCGCTTGTCGGTGATTCAGTTTTAATTAAATATATGATTAAACAAAAAGATACTGATAAATATCGTATTTTAACAGATACTTTTGGAAGTGAAGAAATGGGTGTAGGAATGAGAAAAAGTGATACTGATTTAAAAAAGGCCATTGATGATGCCCTTAATGAATTAAAAGCTAATGGTACTTATCAAAAAATATATGATAAATGGTTTGATTAGGTAAAAGATTATGAATTTATTTATTGATATATTACCTAGTTTATTAAATGGTTTAAAGACAACTTTATTATTATTTATTGTTGTCTTAATCATTTCAATACCTTTAGGATTTATTGTTGCATTAATTAGAATACATGCTCATAAAATAATTACAACGATTATCCAATTCTATATCTTTATCATGAGAGGAACTCCTTTATTATTACAAATTATGTTTATCTTTTTTGGACTTCCTTATTTAGGTATTACTTTAAATCGTATTCCAGCGGCCTTAATTGCTTTTATCTTAAACTATACAGCTTATTATGCGGAAATATTTAGAGGTGGTATTCTAGCAATACCTAAAAATCAATCAGAAGCAATTAAAGTTCTAGGAATTGGTCAAATAAGAGGTTTTCTAAAAATTATTATGCCCCAAGTATTTAAAATAGTATTACCTTCGGTAGGTAATGAAGTAATCAATCTTGTTAAAGATACATCTTTAATTTATATTATTGGAATAACTGAAATTTTAAGAGCTGGACAAACAGCAGTAAATACTTATGCTACACCAATACCATTTATCTTTGTTGGAATATTTTATTTAATAATAACTGCTTTTATTACATTAATATTAAATAAAATAGAAAAGAAAATATAGGAGGCTATTATGTTAGAAGTTAAAAATATAAGTAAAAGTTTTAATGATAATGTTGTTATTAAAAACTTTTCATTAACAATTAAAGATCATGAGATAGTTGCACTAGTTGGAAAATCAGGAACAGGTAAAACTACCTTCATGCGCTTAATAAATAATTTAGAGAAAGCTAATAAAGGAAGTATCGCTATCAATGATATTGTTTTGTGTAACACTATTAATGATAAAATAGTATATGCAAAACACAAAGATACTAAAAAATATCATTTACAATTAGGAATGGTATTTCAAGATTATGCTTTATTTCCTAATTATGATGTCTTAAATAATTTATTAATAGCTCCTTTAGCTCAAAAAATAGATACTAAAGAAAATTTAACTAAAAAAGCTAAAAAAATTCTAAAAGATGTTGAACTTAGTAATAAAATTAATGCTCGTATTGATACTTTATCTGGTGGCCAACAACAAAGAGTAGCCATCGCTAGAGCCTTAATGTTAAATCCAGCTATTATTTGTTTTGATGAACCAACATCAGCTTTAGATGAAGAAACAACTAATAACATATCTGAATTAATTAAAAAAATAGCTCAAGATGGCACAGGTGTATTAATAATTACTCATGATAAACAATTTGCTAAAAACACCGCAACAAGAATAATAAATTCAAATAAATTCATATCAAAAGAAAATTAAAAAAGCTAATATCTATTAGCTTTTTATTATAAATTAAAATCTTTTTCACTTAATACTTTAATACCATTATTTTTTAAATAGGCTGCGCAAACACCAATGCCTTTTTTTATTTCATTATTAAAATTACCACTATAAATATAATTGTTACCACAAGAAGGACTATTACTTTTTAATATAACTTTATCAATATTTTGTTTTTTAAGTATATCTAAACTAAGTTGTGCTCCTTTAATAAAGTAATAACTTAAATCTTCATTATTACTATTAATAACTTGGGCTTTATTATTTAAAACATCATATCCATCACCATTAATAATTTCACAAGGCAAACGAGGACAACTTAATCCACCAAGAAGTTCTGGACAAAAATCAATTATTTCATAATCTTCTAATAATGAAGAAATATCAACATTTAGTTTCTTACCATCATAACGACATATTTTATTTAATAAACAAGAACTAACACCAATTTTATTCATTAATATGATCAACTCCATTATTAAAGATTTGCATAATATGATTATCATTTAAAGAATAAAAGACATGTTTACCTTCTTTTCTAACTTTAACTAATTTATATTGTTTTAATATTTTTAATTGATGTGAAACAGCCGATTGCTGCATTTTTAAACAAGCAGCTATTTCATGAACACAAGTTTCTTGAATACTTAATAATTGAAGTATTTTAATTCTTGTTTTATCTCCAAATATCTTAAAAAATTCTGATAGATCATAAGCAATATTATCACTTATTAATAATGATGCTAATTTTTCAATTATTACTTCTGGATTAGTTTCATTAGTACATATCTCATCTTTCATATTATTACTCCTTTATTTTTAAAATACGTAAAGCATTTAAAATAGCTAATAAAGCAACACCTACATCTGCAACTACAGCTTCCCATATTGTTGCAACACCTAAAATACCTAATAATAATACTAATAATTTAATAGATAAAGCAAGAACAATATTTTCAATAACAATAATTCTTGTTTTATGAGCAATATCAATACTTTGGGCAATTTTATTAATATTATCATTCATTATAACTACATCAGCTGCTTCAATAGCTGCATCACTTCCAATACCACCCATTGCAACACCAACATCAACCATACTTAAAACTGGAGCATCATTGATTCCATCGCCAACAAACATTATCTTATAATTTTTCTTAAAAGATAAGACTTTATCAACTTTATCTTGTGGTAATAAATTACTAAAATATTCTTTTATTCCTATTTTTTTAGCAACATCTTGAACAACATCATTATTATCTCCACTTAACATAACTATTTTATTAATACCAAGTTTTAATAATCTTTTAATACCTACAATTGAGCTAGCTTTAATTTCATCACTAATTTCAATATATCCCATAAATAAATTATCATATGCAACATATATCATAGTATTAACATTATTAATTTTATTAAAGCTAATATTATATTGATTCATTAATTTATCATTACCAACCAATAATAATTTATTATTGTAGTTTAAGCTAATTCCTAAACCGCTAATTTCTTGATAATTACTTATCTTACTTTGATCAATAGCATTTCTTTGATAATCTTTAATAGCATTAGCTATTGGATGATTTGAATAATATTCACCAATTAATGCATACTTAATTAAATCTTCCTTACTTATATTTATAGGTTTAATATCACTAACGACAAAATTACCTTTAGTTATTGTTCCTGTTTTATCAAAAACTACCATATCAATATTATTTAAAGCTTCAAGATAATTAGCTCCTTTAATTAAAATACCATGATAAGAAGCATTTCCTATTCCCGCAAAAAAACTTAAAGGAATAGAAAGTACTAAAGCACAAGGACAAGATAGAACTAAAAAAACTAAAGCTTTATAAATCCAAGGATAAAAATTATTATTTAATATTAAAGGTGGTATTAAGGCAATAAATAAAGCTAATAAAACAATAATCGGAGTATATAAACGAGAAAATTTAGTGATAAAATTTTCTGTTTTAGATTTATGCATAGAACTATTTTCTAATAAGTTCAATATTTTCGCAACAGTTGAATCTTGATATCTTTTAGTAACCTTAATTTTTAAAGTTCCTCTTTGATTAATCGAACCACTTAATATTTCATCATTAATACTAACTTTAATTAATTTAGATTCACCAGTTAAAGACTTATTATCAATAAAAGAATTACCATCAATAACAATACCATCTAAAGGTACTTTTTCACCAGGTTTAACAATAATAATATCATTAACCTTAACATCATCTGGATTTACTTGAATAATAATATTATTATCTATTCTATTCGCAAAATCACTTTTTAAATCCATCAATTCACTAATATTTCTTCTTGATTTATTAACGGCAATATCTTGAAAGAATTCACCTATTTTATAAAATATCATAATAGCTATGGCTTCTTGATATTGGCCAATCGCAAAAGCTGCTATTGAAGCGATACCCATTAAGAAATTTTCATCAAACACTTGACCTTTAATTAAATTTTTAAAAACTTTAATTAAAATATCATACCCACATATTAAAAAAGAAACTAAATAAAAAATTAATTTATATTCACTAAATAGAGGGATATAAGAAAATAATAAAACTAATATTCCTAAGAATAAAGATAATAATATATGATAATTAACACTAGTACTTAACTGTTTATTACTATTATTATATTCATTAATTACTACCCCATCTTCAACACTATCAATAATATTTTGTATTTCATCTTTAGATATTTCACCATCTATTTGCAGTATTTGATTGTTAAAATCAACGACTGCATTAATAATTTTATTATTTTTATTCAATTTATCTTCAATCATATTAGCACAATGAGCACAATCTAAATTATTAATATGATATTTCATAGTATCACCTCATATATGAATATATATTCATATATTAATATATTGATAATTATTTGTCAAATAAAGAACTAGATATTCTTATCTAGTTCTTTAAAGAAATCTCCAGCATCGCCAATTACCATAACATCAAAATTATGATATGCAGTTGGTTCATTATTAACTAAAATAGTTTTAGTCTTACTTGCTTTATAATCAATTAATCCTGCAAAAGGATATACCTTCATACTCGTTCCAACAACAACAATCAAATCAGCGCTTCTTATCGCTCTAATAGATTGATCTACTGTTTGCGGATTTAATCCTTCTTCATATAAAACAACATCTGGTCTAATAATACCATTATCTTCTTGATGAATATTTGAATTTAAGTAATCTTTAACATCAATATTAGCCCCACACTTAGTACAATATAAATTATATAAACTACCATGAAATAGTAATACCTTTTTAGAATTAGCTTTCAAATGTAAATCATCAATATTTTGCGTTATTATTGTAACTTCATGTTCATTATCTAATTTTGCCATTGTTTGATGAATAATATTTGGTTTAGCATCTAAATGATATAATTGTTTTACAAAATTATAAAACTCTTCTTGTTCATTAATAAAACAACTATGAGATAATAAGTACTCTGCTTGTTTATTAGTATTATAAATACCCTTTAATGAACGATAATCAGGTATCCCACTTAATGTCGAAACACCAGCTCCGGTAAGAAAAACAATTTTCTTACTTTCTTTAATTAATTTTATAGCCTCTTTAATTTTTTCCATTATTTACCCCTTACTTTCTAATTATATCTAAAATTAATTCCAATAATTTTTGATAATTATATTTTTCAATAACATTATTAGTGATGATAACATTTGGTAAGTCATCTTGATAAAAAATAATATTATTAAAATTAATCTTTCCTAAATTACCCCCTTTTTTAACATTATATATTTTATTTAAATGATTAAACTTATGATCTAAATAATAACTTAATTGATAATTTTTAGGATAATAAACTAATAAATCTTTATTTAACATGTATTCAACTTTATTTTTATTATAACCAAAATTAATCTTTAAATTTAAATTATCTTTAATATTAATTACTGATAAAGTATTTAAATAGTTTATCATTTTAACACTATCATCATGCATTGTTTGATAATTTTTATTCGCATAACTAACTATCAAAAAATGTTGATTATACTTATTTTTATAAAGATTAATAATGCTCATACTATATTCATCCATATTAGAACCAGTCTTAAGTCCATAAACACCTTTAATATTAGAAAATTGTTCAATCATATGATTAACATTATTAACCCATAATTTCTTTTTATTATATTGACCAATTAAAACGCTATCTTTTGAACCAGCCTCTATTATTTCAGGATACTTCTCTTCAATTATTTTAATAACTTTAATAGTATCTTCAATACTTAATAAATTACTACCTGAATTAGTTTTTAAACCTGCTTCTGTTAAATCTTTACCATCTAAACCAGATGTCGAGACAAAACTAGCATTATTAAGATGATGCTCTTTAGCAAATTCATTCATTTTAATAACCGCATTTGCATGCGAACCAAAGACATATTCAGCTAAAGCAATAGTCGCATCATTACCACTAGCCATCATCACACAATAATATAATTCTTTAATCGTATAAACTTCATTAGCTTTAATTCCTGATTGAGCAAAATTACCATTCTTATTGATTTTAGTAATAGTACTACTAATTTTTACTTTATCATTAAATGAGATATTTTTCTTTTTCATTTCTTCTTCTAAAGTAGCTAAAAAGACAATTTTAGAACAACTATAAACTGGAAAAGCTTCTGATATATTATTTTCATAAATAATTTGATTAGTATCTAAATTCATAATTAAACTAGCTTTACTATTTAATTTTAAATTACTAGTAAAGTTTTTTTCATTACTATCTATCCCATTATTAACTTGATAATTTAATGGTAAAAAGTATTTAATAATTAAAAATAAACTAAATAAAACTATGATACTAATAGATATGATAAATATTCTTTTTTTCATTATTACATTTGATAATTATTTAATGGCGAAAGATTAATTCTTTCAATACCGATACAATTATGATTTAAATCAAACTTCATCACAACAGCATTTAAAATACCTGGTTCTTTACCTGGTTCAAATTTATGAGGTAATCCATCTTTCATTTTTAAAACAACATTTTCTTTATCCATACCAATACATTGATTGAAAGGACCACACATACCTACATCAGTTATGTAAGCACAACCTTTATCTAAGATTCTCTCATCAGCAGTTTGTACATGAGTATGAGTTCCTAAAACAGCACTTACTTGACCATCAAACTCATAACCAAAACATATTTTTTCAGCTGTGGCATCACAATGTAAATCCACAATATGAATATCACTATCACTTTGTGCAACAATATCTTCCATAACTTCGACTGGATGATTGACAATTCCCCCATAAAATACTCTTCCTAACATATTAGTAACTTGAATTTTACTACCATTTACATTAAAAGTAACGCTACCTAGTCCTGGAGCTCTTCTACTTAAATTAGCTGGTCTAACAATACATGATTCTTCATCAATCCAATTTGTTATTTTATGTTGATCAAAAGTATGATTTCCTAAAGTAATACAATCAATACCATAATCTAATAATTCATAATAATGTTCTTTACTTATCCCTTTACCGTGAGTAGCATTTTCACCATTTCCAATAACAAAATCAATATCATATTTATCTTTTAATAAAGGTAAATACTTTTTTACTAAATTTCTTCCTACTTCTCCAAAAATATCACCAATAAATAATATATTCATATGTACTCCCTTTCTAAAAAAATAGAACTTAAAGTTCTATTTTTTTTTTGTTAATAATTATTTAGCTACTTCACTAGCTTTTGTTTCTCTAACAACTGAAACTTTAATTTGTCCAGGATAAGTTAATTCATTTTCTATTCTTTCTTTAATATCACGAGCAATTTTATAACATCCTAAATCATCAATTTCATCAGGACGAACAATAACTCTAATTTCTCTACCAGCTTGAATAGCATAAGTTTCACTAACACCTTTAAATGAATGAGCAATGTTTTCAAGATTTTCTAATCTTTGAATATAAGCTTGCATTGATTCAGCTCTTGCTCCTGGTCGTGAAGCACTTAAAGCATCAGCCGCAGCTACTAATACCGGAATAACACCATTTGCTGGTTTATTACCATGATGTGATTCAATAGCATTAATCACAAATGGATGTTCTCCATACTTTTTAGCATATTTAGCTCCTAATTCAACATGAGAACCTTCTTGTTCAAAATCAACAGCTTTACCAATATCATGTAATAATCCAGCACGTCTAGCTAAATTAACATCTTCCCCTAACTCAGCGGCTAGCATTCCACTTAAGAAAGCTACTTCCATCGAATGTTTTAAAGCTGATTGACCATAAGAAGTACGATATTTTAATTTACCAATTAATTTAACCAATTCTTTATTAATCTTAGTAATTCCTAAATCAAAGATAGCTTGTTCACCAGCTTCTTTAATTGATTTATTAATATTATCACGTGCTTTCTTAACTAATTCTTCAATACGTGAAGGTTGAATACGCCCATCTTCAATTAACATTTCTAAAGCCATACGAGCTGTTTCTCTTCTAATTGGATCAAAACAAGATACCGTGATAATTTCAGGGGTATCATCAATAATTAAATCAACACCAGTAGCATTTTCAATAGCTCTAATATTACGTCCTTCACGTCCGATAATACGGCCCTTCATTTCTTCATTAGGTAATGATACAGCACTAATCATTCTTTCACCTGCTTGATCAGCACTATACTTTTGAACAGCATTCGCCACAATTTCAGCAGCTCTACTTTCAGCTTTTTCTTTTGCTTCTTCTTCGGCTTCTTTAATTAAAGAAGCTGTTTCCATTTCAATTTGTGAATGAACCAATGAAATAAGTTCATCTTTAGCTTCAACTTTAGAATAACCAGATATTTTTTCTAATAAATTAATTTGTTCATTAATTTTATTATCTAATTCTTCTTCCGCTTTTTTTACTTTATTTATTTTTTTATCTAACTCTGTCTCTTTAGACATTAACAATTCTTGACGTCCTGAAACCATCAATTCTCTTTTATCAATTGATTGTTCTCTTTTTAAAAGATTATTTTCACTTTCACTTATTTCTTGACGTCTTGCCTTAATTTCCTGCTCAGCTTCTAATTTATATTCATGAGCAAGTGTCTTTGCATCTAAAACTGCATTTTTTTCAATATTGATAGCTTTTTTATTAGCATCATCAATAATATCATCAGCATTAGCCTTAGCTTTTAATATTTTAAAATGACTTAATAATTTCAAAAATAAAAAACCTAGAACAAAGGCAACTATGAATATGATAACATCTATTAGACCTAAACTTGATAAGTCCATAGATTGCCTCCTATTATTTTTTTTAGATGTTCTAATTATACAATATTAATGTTTAAACTACAATATTCTAAAATAACTTGGCCACTAAATTATCTAAAATGGTTTGAACACGAGCTAAACTAGTAGCTTTGATACCACTTGCAAATTTGTGACCACCACCACCCATTGCTTGAGCAACATCATTAATTTGAATATGTTTAGATCTAATAGAGACATGATAAAAACCAGTATCTTCAGAATAGACAACACTTACCCAAATATCAATTCCTTCAATATCAGCTAAAACATTAACATGTTCTTTAGCTTTTTCAAAACAAATATCAAATTGTTCATAGTCTTCTTTTTCTAAAATATAATAAGCTAAACGATTACCAATAATTTGATAATTTTGTAGAATATAACCCACTAATTTAGTATCATTAACACTTCTTTTATATAAATTTTCATAAGATTTTGTTAGATCAACACCATTATCTAAAAGATAAGAAGCCATCGCAAATACTTCACTAGTCGTATTGTTATGTAAAAAACGACCAGTATCACCAACAATACCAATAAAAAAGTAAGTACTTGCAATAGAAGATAATGTATAAGTACTATTTTTTATTAAATTAGCTAATATAAAACTTGTAGCACATTTATCAACTTCTACTAAATTAATATTTCCATATTGTTCGACAATAGGATGATGATCAATTTTAATAATTTCTCTAGCTAAATTATATCTTTCATCATCAATACGACTAGTATTTGCGGTATCTAAGACAATAGCTAAAGAAGATTGAATTACTTCATCATTAACTTTATCTTTTCTAGGAAAAGTAGTTCCATTTAAACTATCATTATTTTTACCTAGAGCATAAACTTTTTTATTATTAAAGTTATCTAAAATAAATTGTTTTAACCCAAATTGACTTCCTAAAGCATCAGGATCAGGAAATTGATGGGTAAAAATACAAATAGAATCATATTCTTCTATTTTATTAAATATTTCATTCATGTTATCCCTCTTTATCTTAATATCTTAATTTATTTTAAAGTAAATTTAAGATATACTTCTTTTTGTTTATTATCAATAATTCCAAAATAAACATCATTATTAGAACTCATTACACTAAAAGCTCTTAAGTTACCAATATCTTCTCTTAAATTATTGGTTAAATCTAGAACAAAATAAATACCATTATTAACTAATATTGCTTTATCATCAATTAACGAAACTAATGACTCACTATTGGCATAAGTTATTATTTTAGAAAAATCTGGTTTAATGAAAATAGTACTACTTCCATTATTAAAAACAACAAAAGAATCATTTTTATAAATATTTATTTCACTATTTTCTAAACTATAATTTTTAAAATAAGCACTAACATCATATTTGATAATTGGTTTAATTTTCGTAATACTATTTTTATCATTAATATTATAACCTTCAATTACATAAGTATTATTAGTTTTAACAATCATAAATAATCCTTTACCAAGATTGTTAATTGCAATAACTCTTCTAACATTTTCATCATTATTTTGAAGAACTTTCATTTTGTTATTCTTATTAAAAGAAACAACACTTTGTAAGTTTTGAATCATAATAACATTATCACCATCAACAATAGGATTAGTATATTGATCATTTAAATTATCATAAGTGACTAAATCATCTTTACTAACACGCGACATTCCAGTATGAGTAAAATCGGTATTAGATTCAATGCTAGTATAAATACTATTGTTTGCATAAACAGTATTAGTATCAAAAATTAATTCAAAATCATTTCTTTTAAAGATTTCATTACATTTTGAATCACGTTCTTTATAATAAGAAATATTACTACCATCTTGTACTAAGATAATATCATCATTACCACTACGATATACTTTACTACTATTTGTTAGACCACAATAATTAGCATTTTTAGCATCACTAAAACTATATTTTTTTACTATTCCAGATACATCGCCAGTTTTAAAACTATTAACTCCAAGAATTAATAAATCGCTTTTCTTAAAACCTTTATCATTAACAGTAACAATTTTAGTAATATTTTTTACAAATACTTTATTACCCAAATCATTTTGAATTAACAAAATGCTTAACAATAATAATAATAATATAACAAGTAGTTTATTTCTCATTTATTTAATCACCTCATATGATTATAAACAAAAAAGCAATAAATATCAATTTATTGCTTTCTATATTCATAAGATAAATTACTTAACTTTATATAAATAATCTAATAATGTACCATCACGATATTCAAGAATTCCAACTTTTTCATCACTTAATTTAATAGGTTGAGGTTTGTTTGTTAGAGAAATAGCAATTTCATATAATTCTTCAATCGTTCTAATTTTTAAATTAGTTTCTTTCTTTAATTTTTCAATTAATTCTTTATGTTTAGGATTAATTGCGACACCATATTCAGTTACTAAAACATCAATACTTTCACCAGGAGTAGTTATAGTAGTTACTTTATCTTTAACAACACTTAATCTAGAAGAAACTAATTTAGAAACAATGATAGCTAATTTAGCACCAGCAGCAGTATCACTATGACCACCTGAACCACCCATAATAACACCATTTGAAGCAGTAGTTACATTAACATTATAATTTAAATCAATTTCAGTTGCTCCTAAAATAACAACATCTAAATCTTTAACGATATTTGTTTTATCATAAGGATTAGCATAATGAGATGCAGACATTTTTAAATGATTTTTGTTACGAACAATAGAAGAAGTAGCTTCTAAATCAAAGCATTGCACATCTTCTAATCTTTCAAAAAGATTAGCTTCTAACATTTTAACTAAATATCCAGTAATTCCTCCAGATGCAAAAGAACCTTTGATATTATTTGCTTGCATTATTTTCATAAGTTCATCAGCTACAGCTAAAGAAATACCACCAGCTCCTGTTTGAAAAGAAAAACCATCTTTTAATAAACCACTATGTTCAATAACTACGGCCGCATATTCGGCAATTAATAAACCAAGTGGATCTTTAGTTATTTGAGTAGTTCCTGATACAATACCTTTTGGATCACCAATTTGTTCTACTTTAATAACATAATCAACATTGTTACCATCAATTTCAATATCCGCAACTTTATTAACAATATTATCAGTAACCGCAACAACTTTATTAGCCATTAAAGCATCCGCATAAGCATATCCTAATACCCCACAAGAACTTTTACCTTCAGAACCATTAATATTACTTTCTTGATCAACACATGGACTAGCAATGAAAGCAACATCAATATTAACTTCTTTTTCCATAATAAGACGAGCACGAGCTCCATGTGAGTGCATATAAACACCATCTTTTAAATAACCTTGAGAAATACAATCAGCTACAGGACCAGACATATATGCTGTATAAACTTTAGTAATATTTTTATTTTTTATTAACTCAACCATATTAGCATGAACAGGAAAAATAGAACTAGCTACAATAGTAATATCTTTTAAATTTAATTCTTTAATTAAATCAAACATAATATTGGCAACACCATCACCATTACGTAAATGATGATGAAAACTAAAAGTCATTCCATCTTTAAAATCAATCATATTTTTAAGTTCATTTAAATTAATTAATTTCTTATTTAAATCTTTACCTTTATTATTTTTAATATCATAATCATGAAATTGATATTCTTTAATACCATCAAATTTATTCATTGATAACACCTGCTTTCTTAGCATTTTCTAAAACTAAATGAGAACGATTAATAATAGGTGCATCAACCATTTTACCATTTAAACTAAATACGCCAATACCATCTTCTTTAGCTTTATTAGCTGCATAGACAACTTCACGAGCATAATCAATCTCTTTTTGAGTTGGAGTAAAAATAGCATTAACATAACGAACTTGACGCGGATTAATACATGCCTTACCAGTAAAACCATAAGCTTTAGCTTTTTTTGTATCAATATTTAACATTTCAAAATCTTCAACATCAGTAAAAGGCGTATCTAAACTAAATTTATTCAAAGCTTTACAAGTTAAAGCAATACTTTGACGTGCCATTAATATTTCATCACTTTGTTTAGTTCTTTCAATTTGCATATCTAAAGAATAATCTTCAGCACCAAATAACATTCCTGAAACTAAATCACTAGCACTTAAAATATCTTTTAAATTTAAAACACCACTAGCACTTTCAATTAAAGTAATAATTTTAATATTAGTATCTTTAATTTCATTTTCTAAAGCTATAACACTTTCAACATCAGCTTTAGCAAGCATAATAAAATCGATATCAAATTCTTTGACCATATTAATATCATCATAAAAATATGGTGAATCTAAAGGATTAATACGGACAATACGAACAACACTATCTTTTTTAAAAAACTTAAAAGCTTCATTTAATAATTCACGAGCACTATCTTTTTGACTTAAACTAATAGCATCTTCTAAATCAAATATAATAGCATCACTACCTAGAAGATGAGCTGTTTGAACCATTCCAGGATTATTAGCAGGAATAAATAAAGCACTTCTTATAAAAGGCATTTCCATTACTTTAACCCCCTTTTTAAAGCCGTTCTTACGCGAGCTGCAATCGCATAATCTAAAGCACCTTGATCTTTTAAATTAATTGTAATATTTTCAATATTAAATTCATCTAAAACATTATTAACTACTTTTAAGATGTCTTCTTCAAACATATCTTTAACTGGACTTTCTAAATTAATGATACGACCACTATCATTATTAGATATTTCTACTAAAACATCATTAGATTCTAAAGTTCCAGCTACACTATCTTTAATCATGATTATTCTTTCTCCTTTAAATATTCTTGTGGACCTTGAATATATAAATCATTACCATGAATATCATTAACAACAATTATAGGAAGATTTTCTACTTCAAGTCTTCTTACCGCTTCTGATTGTAAATCTTCATAAGCAATAATTTCAGCTTTTTTTACACAATTACCTATTAAAGCAGCGGCACCACCAACTGCCGCAAAATAAACAGCTCTACCTTTTAAAGCTTCTTTTACCGTATCACTTCTTTTACCTTTACCAATCATCCCAATTAAACCTTCTTCAATAAGACGAGGAGTATAAGCATCCATACGATATGAAGTAGTAGGCCCACCACTACCAAAAGCAAAACCAGGTTTAGTTGGAGTTGGTCCAACATAATAAATAACTTGATTCTTAACATCAAAAGGCATTTTTTCACCTTTATCTAAAGCTTCAATAAATCTTTTATGAGCAGCATCCCTAGCTGTATAAATAACACCAGATAATAAAACTTGATCACCACTTTTTAAATCCTTAATTTTATCAAAAGTAAGAGGTGTTTCTAATTTAATCGTACTCATTTATAACACCACCTTTATATGACGAGCTGCATGACAATTAATGTTTACAGCTACTGGAAGTCCTGCAATGTGAGTTGCAAACATTTCAATATTTACTTTTAAAACAAAAGTTTTACCACCAAAACCTTGAGGACCTATACCCATTTTATTTATTTCTTCTTCTAATTCTTTTTCTAAAGCTAATAATTTTTCATTTGGATTAACATAATCAAGATTACGAATTGCAGCTTGTTTAGCTAATTTAGCAACCATTTCAAAATCTCCACCTAAACCAACACCAATAACTAAAGGAGGACAAGGATTAGGTCCAGCTTCTTTAACTACTTTTAAAATAAATTCTTTAGCACCTTCAATACCAGCTGCTGGAGGAAACATTTTTAATTGTGACATGTTTTCACTTCCAAAGCCTTTAGCAGCTAAAACTAAAGTAAGCTTATCTCCTTCAACAATATCATAATGAATAATAGCTGGTGTATTATTCAAAGTATTAACACGATCAAGAGGATTATTTACCACACTTTTACGAAGATAACCTTCAGTATAACCTTGAGCTACTCCTTCATTAATCGCATCAGTTAATAATCCACCTTCAATATGAACATCTTGTCCAATACTAGCAAAACACACAACCATACCTGTATCTTGACACATAGGACGTTGTTCATTACGAGCAATATTAGCATTTTCAATAATAATATTTAACATTTCTTTAGCTAGTTTACCATCTTCTTCACTAGCTTTCTTTTCAATCATAGCTTGAACATCATGAGGTAAATCACATGTCATTCTTATACATGCGCCTTTAACTTGTTCAACTACATCTTGATAATTAATAGTTCTCATTTTTAACTCCTTTTTAAATAAAAAGTAGCTATCTTAGATAGCTACTCTATTTACTCTTCAATATTATCTTCTTTAACTTTTTCAACTAGATAATCTTTATGATAAATCTTATTTGAAATTAAACTTTCTTTCAACATAAGTTCATATCCATCATTTTCTAAATCAGTATAACCAACAAAGACAACTTCTTCAATATTTTCAGCATTAAAATAAACATACATAGAATCATTGAAAACACCCATTGGATATGGAATACCACGATAATCAATAAAGTAATCTTTACCTTTAGGTTGAACCATTCTTTGTTCAATAACTAAAGATACTAATTTATCATCTTTTTCTATTTTAACAATAGAACCAAGTGGTAAATATTCTTTTAAGTATTGTTCTGAACAACTAAGTAAATCATTAAAATCTACACATAACATTGTAAAATGCTCTAATTCATCAGTAACTGATACATAAGCACCAATCTTTTCAATGGAAATTAAACCATTTTCATAATAATTCTCATTACCATTTAGAAAATCTAAAATACTAGTAATTAAATCATTATCTAAAACATTTTTATCAATAAAATCATTAATGTATTCAATATATTTATCATTATTAATGTTTACGTCTACTAATTCTTCTAGGTTATACTGGTCAAGTTGTTTATGAACTAGACCAATTAAATAATCTTGTTGTATTTCGTTCATGATCGTACCCCTAACATATATAGTACTAACATTATAACAAAATCAGCAAAAGTATACAAATATTATTTTCTGTTAGCAAGAGCAACTACACGATTCATTTCATTATTAACAATCATGTAACCTTCATCTACACCCATACCTGGTTTAGCAAGAACTTGGAATGCTTCTGTAGCCATAGCAACATTAGTTGTACAACGAGCAGAGATATCAGTTTCATTACAAGTACCACCTACATAAGAACCAAATCC
This sequence comes from Bacilli bacterium, assembly GCA_031272545.1. Lineage (GTDB taxonomy): Bacteria > Bacillota_I > Bacilli_A > JAJDGJ01 > JAJDGJ01 > JAISTP01. The sequence goes on from JAISTP010000054.1 coordinate 24,930, forward strand.
TCTTTCATTACAATATAATACCGCTTTAGCAACATTATGAACACTTCCTAAATCAGGAGTCTTAATTTGCATAATATGTCCAGCATTAGCGTTAACAAAATCAACTACATCATCAAAAGTATTACACCATTCATCTGCTACAAGTAAAGCAGTAGAATTCTTAGCTTTTAAAGCAGCAGTTAAAGCAGCTAAACATTCAATTTGTTTGTCTTTATTACCAGCATCCATTGGACCTTCAATAACTAATTGATAAGGAGCAGCAATTTTTTCTAAAGAAATAATGTAATCAGCTTGTGCTTCAGCATCTAAATTGAAAGCATCTCCAATAGTTCCATAAACATCAATGTGAATACGAGGATTATAACCTTCTTCACCTAAAGTCTTAATTCTATTTGCTAGCCATTTAACATAATCAGCTAAAATACTACCATCTTTACCTAATTTAGTTTCAACATTATTAATTAAAGCATGTGGTAAAACATCAGCATGTTTAATAATCATTTTATCAGCATTTAAATAACGATCATCACCTGATTGAGTAAAAATAGGTCTTCTAGAAATACCTGCAGTATTAAATTCATCTTTAATTACTTCAGCCATAGTAACTTTTTTAGCTTTTGCAGCAGCATCAAGTAACGCTTGAGAAACACCATATCTAATAGCAGTATGTAATCTTTTTCCATCTACTTCCATAGCATCTAATTCTTCAGCATTTTTTAAGAAAGATTCAGCTTCTAAACCTTTTAACCAAGCAACTAAATTCTTTTCAATGAAAGGAATATAATCTTTAGCAAGGAAAAGAGGATCTCTTCCACCAGCTCCTGAATATTGAACAGCAGCACAATCACCTACAGCAACTGAGCCATCTTCTAATACAAGTTGAACACTAATAGATTCACCTGGCACTCTTATAGATTTAAATCCTTCAGTAACTGGTTCTCCAATATACGCTAAACCATCAGTTGTAGCTCCCATTTTAATAGCTTTTTGATCATCAAAGTAGAAACCTGTTCTACCTTCACTACAAATAACATCAATAATTTTCATTTTAACATTAACTCCTTATTTTATTTTTTTACATAACCTTCTGGACGACCAATTAAATGACCTTGTCCAACCGCATAAATATCATCAACAGTCATTTCAAAACCAACTGGACGATTTTCTTCATCAGCACGTTCTTGTAATTTCTTTTTGTTGATTTCTTTAATATCATCAGTAAATGGAACATTACCAAAATCTAAATATCTTACAGCTCCTTGATTATCTCTAGCAGGTAACATTTTACCAGGGTTAAAATCAGAAGGGGCAAATGGTAAATCCATTATACCTGATTTAAACGCTTCCACAACACCTACAGCTAAATCACCATTACCAGCTTGATAAGTAGCTTCAATAATACATTTAGTTTCTTTTTCAATTAAATCCATTTCAGCTTTTAATTCTTCAGACATAACAGCTTTTTGATCTTCAAGTAAATTTAAAACCATCTTAGTAGTTTTAATAGCATTAGCATTAGCTTCTTTAGTTGGAATACCAATAGCTTCATGAGTAGTTTTAACAATTACTTTTGTAACTTGGGCTAAAGCAGCAGTAACAGAAGCATTAGCAATTACTCCATAAGCTTTTGATTCATCAGCTGGGAAACCACCCATCCATTGATGAAATACTGTAGTAACATAAACATCATTATAACCTTTATCAGCTAAATATCTTTTAGTTAAATCTTTTAAAACTAACATAGTCGCAATATCTTGAACTTGATTACCACATTGACCATAACCAACAGTGATGTTTTTAACACCTTGTTCAGCAGCCAATAAAGCTTCAATGATTGCAACAGCATTAGACATACTTGGTGGTACTAAAGTTCCTGTTAAAGGACCAAATGGCTCACGATTAATATGAACACCATGTTCTTCATAAATAGCAGCTAATCTATCACAATATTGCCAATCTAATAAAGATTTTTCTAAGCTAACATTTTTAGCATAAGGAATATTATAAGAAATTGCCCCACCTTCATTTGAAGTCCAACCAGCAGCATGAATGATTTCTGCTAATAATCTTGAATCAGGTGTACCATGTCTTGCTTCTAGTGGAACATTTACTGCTTCTAAAACTTGGCGACAACCTTTAACACCATGATTTACTGCAGGAAAACCATTTAACATAGATCTACCTTCAGCAATTGATGCTCTGATGCCTTCTTCACAATTTTCATATCTATTTTGTCTAGTATATGAATCAATAGTAGATGGTAATAAATCAGCTCCACCTTCATCTTGTAAAAATTTCATTAATTCAATATGACCATCAATAGTTGCAACACCAGCTCTTGGTTGAGCTAAAGTAATACCTTTTTTATCAGCTTCAACTAACACATCAGCAAAGTTTTTTGAAGCAGGTACATTTTTAGCATAAGCAATACAAGCTTCTAAATCTTCAATTTCTTTACCTGTTGGCCAAGTAGCTAAAACTTCTTTTCTAGTTGCATAGAACTCTTCATCAGTCCATTTTTTATTCTTTAATTTCATTATTATCCTCCTTGATTTCAATTAAATATTTTTTCATAATTCTTAAAGCTTGATTAGGCAATTTTGTGGCTAACAAGCCCATTGCTGATAAAATATAAGTTTTATCTAACAAATAACGAGGATGCATCGGTTTTAATAAATCAGGTTGTTCATTATCAAACTTAGCAGCCTTTAAAATATCAGCAGGTTTATCATTAAACACAAGAACGCCACCAGTTCCGACTAAATAACGAATTTGTGTTAAATCTTTTCCATATTGAGAATACATACTTCCAAAAGGTGAAAACGATGTTTCGATATAACCAGCATGGCGATTCAAAGCTAATTCAGTACATATCTTAGCAATTGTAGCATCAAAAATTTTATCTTCTTTATTTATTGGTACTAATTTAATATCCTCATGACGAAGATTAATTTGTCTTTCAACTTCATCCTTAGAAATGTCATTAGGATAATATTTTTTAAACATACGATATCCAGCCGCTTGATAACAAGCAAGAACAGAATATCTCATTCCAAGATCTCCTTCAACACTTCTTTTAGCAAAAGGTTCTTGCAAACCTTTCATTGTGATACCACCTTTGGTAGGATAACCATCACAAAGTGAATGAACATCAGTAGTAGCTCCACCGATATCTACAACAACTAAATCACCAATACCATCTTCTTCATCAGTTCCTTTAGCAAGTAATGAAGCTGCATTTAAAACAGCAGCTGGAGTTGGCATTAAAACATCACCAACATATTTAATTGCATTATCTAATCCTTTAGCATATACAATATTCTTCATAAACACTTCTCTTATTACATCTCTAACATTATCGACATTTAAGATATTAATACTTGGCATAACGTTTTCACAACGATAGTAATCAAAACCAACTTTATTAAAGATCTCAGCAACTTGTGGTTGTGCTGCTTTATTACAAGCAACAATAATTGGAATAGTAATTTTAAATTTAGCTAATACTTTAGCATTATTAATAATAACTTCTTTATTACCACCATCTGTTCCACCACATAATAAAATAATTTCAGGTTTCATAGCTAACATTTCCTCAACATCAGCCTCAGCTAGTTCATAAGAGTAAGTATTAAGAATTTTTGCTCCAGCTCCTAATGAAGCACGACGTGCTGCTTCACTTGTAAGTTCAGGAACTAAACCAATGGCAATCATTTTCAAACCACCAGCAGCACTTGAACAACCAATTTTTTCAACAAATTCTATATTATTTTCTAAAATAACTGGTTCAAGTTGAGCATAAGCTTCATTAAAGCCACGCATAATATCATCTTCAATTGTAGTTATTGCTTTTGCCGTAGCAATTATTTCTTCATTTTCAATATCTACAATGGTAAGTTTAGTATTAGTGCTACCAAAATCAACTAGTAAATAGCACTTCATTATTAAATTCCTAAATCTTGTTTTAGTTCATTAATTGAATCTTCAATTCTAGTTCCAGGTGGAAATGCTCTATCATAACCCATATCTAAGAATTTAGGTTCAACAACATTCCAATCTTGTTTACCAACAACAATGTTACCACCAATGTAAAGAAGAATATCACCAATACCAGCTTCAACACATTTTTCTCTTAATCCACGTGCATCTAATTCTCCTTGTCCATAAAGCGATGAAACTAAAATAGCATCTGCATTAGTTTCAATGGCAGCATTAATGAAATCTTCTTGTGTTGAAAGAACACCAATATTAACCACATTAAAACCAGCATTTGTTAAAGCATAATCGATAATCTTATTTCCTACAGCATGAACATCTGCACCAATTACACCAATAACAACCGTTTTGTTTAATTTGTCCATTTGAATACCTCCATATATATTTGTATACTTAAATTATAGTCCTATTTTTAAGCAATGGATTAAGAATTATTTAAGTATTTATTTATTAAAAAATTAAATAATTCAAAAAATGCTTTTTATATTATTTAAAAGGACTAATTTAAGATATTTTTAATAAAATAAATATAACTTTCTTTCAATATGTGCAAATTGCACAAAAATAAAATATTATTTATTTTTTTAATTTTTTTGTCTAAAAATAGCACTTTTTTTATAAAAAAAGCTATACATAATTAATAATTTTAATTGTATAACTTTTTTTAATTTAAATATAATAATTATTTACTAGATTTTTTTCTCCAGAAGATAACACCATCAAAATAAGGCTTTTCATCTTCTTCTAATTCACTAACATCAAACATTTCATTATCAGTTTTTGCTTTTTCACGTCTTTCAAAATCTTTTAAAGCTAATAAAGCAGGTTTAGATATGATTAAAATACCAATAATATTGATCCATACCATTATCGCAAAACCAGTATCCGCAATATTCCATGCAGCTGCATTAGTCTTTAATCCCATAAAGAAAGCTGAGCATAGGAAGATAACTTTTAAAACACTACGACAATAGAATCTTAATTTTTCAGAATATTTCTTTAATAATAATTCTAAATTAGTTTCTGCATAGTAATAATAAGCCATTAATGTTGTAAAAGCAAAGAAGAATAAAGCAATAGCTACAAATTTACCGCCAAAACCAGTTAATAAAGTATTAAAAGCTTGTGGAGTAAACATTGAAATAGATTCAGCTGATCCATGACCAACAGTATTAGTTAATAATTCTTGAAAATTACTATTACCTTCATAACCTTTATAAACTTGGAATAAACCATCAGCATTCTTACCTTGACCAGTATTGAATGTTTGATATGTACCAGTAATTAAAATTGCTAAACCAGTAGCACTACAAACTAATAAAGTATCAAAATAAACAGAGAAAGCTTGAACTAATCCTTGTTTAGCAGGATGAGATACTTCAGCAGCAGCAGCCGCATGTGCTCCTGTACCTTGACCAGCTTCATTTGAGAAGACTCCACGTTTAACACCCCAAATAATAGCCCAACCTAGTGAACCACCAAGTGCCGCATTTAAACCAAATGCTCCAGAGAATATTTCACCAAAGACATGAGGTACTTTACCAATATTAAGTAAAATGATTAAAATAGCAACTAAAATATAACTTAAAGACATAACTGGAACTAAAATAGAAGCTGCTTTTGCAATACCTTTAGTTCCACCAATAATGATTAAAGCTAATAAAACAACAGTAATTATCATTGGTACCATTGTACTAACACCAAAGTTTTCAGAAATAGCAGTTACAATAGCATTTGATTGTACAGAAGGTTTTAAAATAGCTTCAGCGAGAATAGCCGCAATCATAAAAGCAACAGAAAAGAATTTTAAACCACTCTTATCAAAATAATAAGCTGGTCCTCCACGATACTCACCATCAATTTCTTCTTTATATAATTGTGCTAAAGTAGATTCCACAAAAGCAGTTCCTGAACCAATAAAAGCAATAAACCACATCCAGAACATTGCTCCTGGTCCACCATAAGCAATTGCTGTTGCTACACCAACAATATTACCTGTTCCAACACGTCCTGCTACAGCCATTGCAAAGGCTTGAAAAGATGATACTCCCTTTTCAGATGAACTACCACCAAGTAACAATTTTACCATTTTCTTTATTTTTCTTAGTTGTAAAAATCTTGTTCTAATTGAAAAATAAAGTCCAGCTCCAACAAGAACAATTACCATTGGTGGAGACCATAATAATGTTTGTAAAGCCCCAAAGAAACCATCAAAACCTTCAAAATGCATTAAGCCATTCCAAGCATCAACTGTTTGGCTGATAAAAATTTCTATAATTCCCATACTAACAACCCTTTCTAAAAAATTTTCTATGTTATTAAAATACCAATAATGACCAATATTTTGCAACAATAAAAAAAGATAATATTTACTTATTATTAAATAAATTAATTAAAAATACATAAATATTATCTTTTTATTAGCTAAATATTAACAAAAATAATATAAAAAAGACTAATAATTTTCAAATGTACAAATTGCACAAAAAAACGAAATTTATATAAATGTAAAGTATTTTTATATCTAAATACTATAAAAATTAATAATAAATATTAAAAACATCAACATTAATGTCAAATTGTGAACAATATCTTGTTTCAATAAATTGTGCATTACAACTTAAAATAAGTTTTTTAGAATAAACATTATTAGTATCACAAGAAATCATTATTGGATTAATCCCAGATTGTTTAGCCATATAAATCATATCTTTTAAAATACTTTTAGCATATTTTTGATTACGAAATTCTCTAGCAACACTTAAACCAATATGACCTCCATATTCTTTTAGAAAATCATTTAAATCTAACCTTAATTGTGCCATTCCGACTAATTGTTTTTTCTTATTATAAGCTAAATATTGTATTGAACAAACCCACTCATCTTTTACTGTGGCTTTATCCATACTGCCATAAGTATCTTTTAACCATTCTTCATAAGTATTTAATTCATCTAAATAACCAGTTCCATTTAAAGTATCATTATGCTTAATAAAATCTTCTTTATATTTCATAACAGCTTCTTTATCATTCATCGTTGGAATAATTAAGTCTACTTCAGGTAATTCTTCTTTTTGTACTATTATTTCACTAAAATAATTAAAACAATAATTAGCACAAACTAAGCCAAAGACACTTGGTACAAAAGCATTACTACTTAATAATGGTAAAGATTTTCTATGTTTAGAAGTATCACCATCATATTCTACTTTAAAAGGTTGCTCATTAGAAAATACAACTGGTATTTTAGCTTTAATACGTTCTTTTTTTACCATTCCCCTTAATACTTTCGCAATTGGATCAGTAGTTGTTTTATCTAGAGTTGTAAGTGAAACTTTCTCACTATGAATTTTATTAGCAGCTCCCATACTACAAACAAAAGGTATTTGATGTAATAAAGACTCTTTTATAATTAACATTTTAGCTTCAATAGTATCACAAGCATCAATAATAAAATCTACTTTTTCATTAAAAAGTAATGCTTTATTTTCATCATTAAAAAACATTTTTAAAGCTATTACTTCACAATTAGGATTAATATCTAAAATTCTATCTTTCATAACTTCAACTTTACTCTTACCTATTGTGGAATGCAAAGCAACTAATTGACGATTTAAATTAGTTATATCGACATCATCTTTATCAATAAGAACAATTTTATTAAAACCACATCGAGCTATAGCTTCAGCCGCAAAAGAACCAACTCCACCTAAACCAATAATCGCAATCGTATGATCTTGAATATCTTTTAATTGTTCTTTAAACATAATTTCTAATCTTTGAAATTGATTATTCATTAATAAACCCCCTTACTAAAGATATAGCTTCATTAATACATTTTTTAAAATCATTAATATCGACATTAATCCATTTAACTTCCATTTGATTATTAAACCAAGTATATTGTTTCTTGGCATAACGACGAGAATTTTGTTTAACTTTATCAATAGCATCTTCTAAATTAATTTCATTATTAAAATAAGGTATAAATTCTTTATAACCAATAGCTTGTAAAGCTTGATAATTACAATTATTGTATTTATGATATAAAGTTGTAACTTCATCTATCAATCCATTATTAACCATCTTATCAACACGATTATTAATACATTGATATAATAATTCTCTTTCCATAGTTAAACCAATAAAAAGAATATCATATAAAGGTTGATGATTTTGTTTATTAATAAAATCACTTTTTTTTATATTATTCTCATCAAATATTTCTAAAGCTCGTAAAACTCTTTTTCTATTGTTAGGATGTAATTTCTTACTAGCATCTAAATCTACTTCTTCTAATAATTTAAATATCTCTTCATTAGTATAATTATCATATTTTTTTAATTTATCTTTATTACGACCTTTTAAATCATTTAATTGATAATCATATAATAAACTTTTTAAATATAGACCACTACCACCTACAATAATAGGTATTTTATTATCTTTAAATAAAGAATTAATAATTTTAGTAGCTTCTTCTTTAAAAGAAGCAATATCTAAACTATCACTAATTTTTAAATAATCTACTAAATGATGTTTAACTATCCTTCTTTCTTCCTTAGTAGGTTTAGCATTTAAAATATTCATTTCTTGATATACTTGAAAAGCATCCCCATTAATTATTTCAGTATTAAATTGTTTTGCTAGAGCCAAAGATAAAGCTGTTTTACCAACACCTGTAGGTCCTACTATACAAATTATTTTATTCATTTAATCATCCTATACTTCTTAATAATATCATTTTGATAAGTATTTATTCTTTCATCTATTTCATTTATATCATAATTAATAACACGCCCAGCATAATCACAAGTACCTATTATTTCAAGTAAGTAAAATAAATTACGATATTTATTTTTTAATAATTTCATTTCTTCAATATTATTACCTTCGGCTAGTTCTCTTATTTTCATATGATCATTAATTAAATTAGTAATCATTTTAATATCTTTTTTATTTTCACAAAAATAAGGTTGATATTTTTCAAAATAAATTACACTTTCTATTTCATGATCTTTATTAGTTAATAGCTTACCATAATCATGAAATAATAAGGCAATAAAAACTAAATAATATTCTCTAGTACCAAGTTTATTTTTAAAATAACTTAAAGCTATTAAACATCCTTTAACATGTTTAAATAAACTCTTTTCTGGATGAAATTTATTGATTGTAAGATGTTCTTTTAATTTATCTAATTCAAGAAAATCATCTAAATAAAAGAAAAATTCATCAATATTAAAATAAGAACTTAAAATAATACTTCTAAATAAATTAATAGTTTTAGTACTAGGTTGATACCATAAATATTTAGATAAACCAATATTAACATTCTTACAATCTTCACTTATCTTTAGATTATAAATAAAAGCATATTTTAATAAACGAAGAACACGAATACTATCTTCTTGATAAGTATCTTTATTTACAACGTTAATAATTCTATCATTAATATCTTTCATCCCATTAACATAATCAAGTATTTTATTATTTCGATAATCATACATTAAGGCATTCATTGTAAAATCACGGCGTAAAACAGTATCTTTTATCGCAATATTATCAAAAGATAATTCATAATCATCATAACAATGACCTATTTTTGTTTCTTTTCTTGTTAAAGAAATATCCATCTTATTTTTAGTAGTAATTACTTTAAATTTATCATTGATAAATAAAATATCATCTTTTAAAATATTTTTTAATTTATCAAAACTAATATTATTTACTTCTACATCAATATCATTAATATCAACACAAAGAAAGAAATTTCTTAAACAACCGCCAACTAAATAAACATTACCATGATTATTTATAATTTTATCTAAGATATTTCTTTGTTCATTATTAAGAATTAAATTACTTAATTTTTCTATTTTCAAACACCCTTTTATAGATAGTATCAACTTCTTTTAAAGCAAATTTAACATCAAAACAACTAGCTAATTCTTCTGGTGTTAAAATATTCATAACTAATGCTGAAGAGCTTAAAAGTACATGTAAATCAATACCTTCTTTATAAGACTTTAAAGCTAATGGTTGCACAGTATCATAGGCTTCTTCTCTAGATAGACCATGTTCAACTAAAGTATTTAATACTCTTCCTGAAAAAACAGCTCCATGAGTTAAATAAATATTTTCAACCATTTTTTCTTCATCAACTTCTAAATTTAATAAAATATTTTTAAAACGACGCAATACATAGTGAAGTAAAGTTGTTGCATCAGGAATAATAATTCTTTCAGCACTACTATGTGAAATATCTCTTTCATGCCATAAAACAATATTTTCAAATGAAGTAACCATGTAACCTCTCATTACACGAGCACAACCACATAAATTCTCACAAGAGATAGGATTTCTTTTATGAGGCATAGCAGAAGAACCCTTTTGACCTTTACTAAAACCTTCTTTTACTTCATTAACTTCACTTCTTTGTAAATGTCTAAATTCAGTACAAATTTTCTCAACACTAGAAGCAATTAAAGCAAGTGTTGAAAGATATTGGGCATGGCGATCACGTTGTAATATTTGCGTAGAAATATTACTAGAAGCAATATCTAATTTTAAACATACATAATCTTGGACAAAAGGAGGTGTATTAGAAAAAGTTCCAACAGCTCCACTAATTTTACCAACTTCAATATTTTTTTGTGCATTTTTAAATCTTTCAATATTACGAACAAATTCATCATAATATAAAGCAAGTTTTAATCCAAAAGTAGTTATCTCCGCATGAATACCATGGGTACGACCAATACATGCACTATATTTATATTGATGAGCCATTTTATTTAATATTTGTAAGACATCATAAATTTCTTTTTCTAATAATTCATTAGCTTGTTTAATTAAATAACCATAAGCTGTATCTACAACATCAGTACTTGTTAAACCATAATGAACCCATTTTTTTTCATAACCAAGACTTTCACTCACAGTTCTAGTAAAAGCAATAACATCATGTTTAGTTAAAGCTTCAATCTCTTTAATTCTATCAACATTAAAAGTAGCTTTTTCTTTTAATAATTCTACATCAACTTCAGGTATTACACCTAATTTAGACCAAGCTTCACAAGCTAATAATTCAACTTTTAGCCAAGCATCAAACTTAGCTTGATCACTCCAAATATTATCCATTTCTTTTGTGCTATATCTTTCTATCATTAACTTCACTCCATTCAATAGTATTTTAACATAAATAGCATCGCAAGCATATGTTTATACTTAAACACTTATAATCTTTTAAACAATAAAAAGTCGCTATAAGCGACTTTTAATAAATTAATATAACTATAAAGCTTTGCTTATAAAGTAAATAATAAAGCAGATAGCTAAGCCATACATTATTGGATTAATTTTTTCTCTTTCTTTCTTAACAACTTTCATAATAACCCAAATTAAGAAACCAACAGCTATACCAGTCGCAATGCTATAACTTAAAACCATAAACATCATAGTTAAAAAAGCAGCTGCAGTATCCGCAATATCTTCAAAATCAATATGCTTTACACTAGACATCATAATACAACCTACCGCTACTAAAGCAGGAGTAGTAACTGAAGAAGTAATAACACTCATTAAAGGAGAAAAGAAAGTAGCTAATAAAAATAAAATAGCAACAGTACAAGCTACTAAACCTGTTCTCCCTCCTGATTCAACACCTACGGTACTTTCCGCATATGAAGTAACTGAAGAAGTACCAACAATTGCTCCTAAAGTAGTAGCTGTCGCATCAGACATTAAGGCTTTATTTGCATCAATTAACTCACCTTTAGGTGTTAATAAACCAGCACGAGTCGCAATACCAACTAAAGTACCAGCAGTATCAAAGAAATCAAGAAATAATACTGTAAAGATAGCCATTAAAAATTTTGGATCTGTTAATAAAGGTAATAATGGTTGATCAAATAATTTTCCAAATACTGGACTTAAACTTGGTGGAGTATCAAATACATGTGTTGGCATTGGACATACTCCAATAATAACACCAACAATAGCAGTAATAATCATACCAATAAAAATAGCAGCTTTAGTATTTCGTGATAATAAAATTAAAACAACAATAATACCAAAAACAGCTAATAAAACACTTTTATCACCAAGGTTACCTAAAGTAACTAATGTAGAAGTATCGGCTTTAATAACTCCAGCACTTTTTAAACCTACTAATGTAATAAACATTCCAATACCAGCACTAACCGCGTATTTTAAAGATTTCGGAATCGCATTAATGATTTTCTCACGAAGTCCACTAGCTGCTATGATAATAAAAATAAGTCCAGAACAAAATACCGCAAATAAACCTTGACTAAAACTATAACCTAATCCATTTGCTGCAGCTGGCAAACAAATAGTATATGCAAAGAAAGCGTTCATTCCCATACCAGGAGCTTGTGCTACAGGATAATTAGCATATAATCCCATAATTAAAGTTCCGATTGCCGCCGCAATAGCAGTAGCCACAAAAACAGCATTTTTATCCATTCCTGCATCACTTAGTATTGTAGGATTAACAAAAAGAATGTAACACATACTTAGGAAAACAGTAACTCCAGCTATAATTTCGCGAGAGACAGTAGATTTTCTTTCACTAATCTTAAAAAATTTATCCAAAATAATAAACCTCCATATTTGATTTAACCATTAAAATAAAAAAGCCCACATTATAAATAAGGGCTTTAAAAATAAAAATACCCTTATAGTCTCACATTTACGGTGTAAGGTAGAAACTTGTTAGCCATATCCTAACCTTTATATAATGGTATAAGTATTATAACACATTTTTAGACAAAAAATAGACAAATTTTTAATAATATAGCACTTATTAATTAAATAAATTTATTTTTGACCTGCTAAATGCCATAAATATAAAGAGGCAACTGAAGCAAAAGGAGTATATCTTTGATAATATTCATTAAATAGTTCTTTCTTAATTTCTTGATGATGATAAAGTAATTTCATTCCTCTTATAATAGCTAAATCATCATATGCAAGAACATTCATTCGATTCATACTAAAAATCATTAACATTTCAGCACTCCATTGACCAATACCTTTTAATTTAGTTAATTCTTTTATAACATCTTCATCGCTTGAAGAAGATAAACTATTTAAATCAAATTCTTTATTAATAATCTTAGCAGTAATATCTTTAATATAATTAGCTTTTTTAAAAGTCATACCGCAACTTTGAATATCTTCAATACTAGCCATATTAATTACTTCAGGAGTAATATTAATAAATTTATCTTTAAATCTTTGCCAAACAAGATGATGAGCTTTAGTAGATATTTGTTGGCCAATAATAGTATTTATTAAGGCTTGAAATAAATCAGGAATAATTTCTCTTTTAATCATCCCTACTTTATCAATATAAGCTTTTAATTCTTTATCTTTACTTTTAAGATAAGCTAACTCTTTATTACTATATTTAAAATAAGTCATATTATTCAAAAAGACTAATTCCTAATTCAGTAGTCAGTTTTTCTAAAAAAGCAATACCTAAATAAGAATTACCTTTACTATCTAATGAAGGGCCAAAAACACCAATGCCCATACCATCATTATCTAAAGAAACAGACATAATACCACCACCAACACCAGATTTTGAAGGTAAGCCAACACGTAAAGCAAACTCACCAGAACCATCATACATTCCACATAAACACATAATAGCACGTAATTCTTTAGCAACAATACTAGAAAAAATACTAAAACCATTTAAATTCATACCATTATGAGCAATACTTAAAGCAATTTTCGCAAGATCTTCACATGTTACTTCAATAGAACATATTTTAAAATAAGCATCTAAAATAACTTCAATATCACCTTCTAAAACACCAGTACTATTCATATAATAAGCTAATGATTTATTTCTTGAACCAGTACTAGCTTCTGATTGATAAACATTTTTATCATAGGTAATATCATCATTACCAGTAATATTTTTTATTAAAGAAATAATACGCTGTACTTTTTCTTCGGAAGTATCCCCTTTAATAAAAGAAGTACAAACAATTGCTCCGGCATTAATAAAAGGATTCAAAGGTTTATTATCTTCTTTTAATTCAAGATTAGCAATACTATTAAAAGATGAAGAAGTTGGTTCAATATTAACTTTCTTAAAAACCTTTTCATGACCACTATCTAATATCGCTTGAATTAAAATACATACTTTAGAAACACTTTGCATAGAAAACTTCTTTTGATAATCACCGATACCATAAATAGTACCATTACTTGTAATTAAAGCTGCTCCAAATAAATTAGGATCTACTTTCGCAAGTTCAGGAATATAAGAAGCAACTTCACCTTTTTGTTTAAGTTCTAAACATTCATAATAAACTTTATCAATTGTATTTTGAATATTTTTCATATAATCATCCTCTTTCATAAAATAACATTCATAGTATAACAAATTAATAGTTAGAATACATTTATATCCACTAAATATTATTTAAAAAACTTGCTAGTATCTTTTCACATTCATCTTTATTTTCTATCGTAAAACTAATCATTTTATAATTAGTTTTTTGATCATTAAATAATGGTTTATCAGAAAATAATTCTAAACAATCATAACCACGATATACTAAAGGTAATTTCTTATTATTATCACTAGTTAAATAATATTGTTTTTCTTGACATAAGTGACAATCATTACATTTATCTTTTTTATTATTATTTATCGGACAATACTCCATAATCATTAAAGGAAGATAAGTATATGCTAAACTAGTAGTTGTTTGATTAACTATTTTATTATTAAATAATTTATCTTCAAAACTTACCATAACATTAGTTACATTATATTCTTTAAGTAACTGTAATCCATATATATTAGTAATATTCATTGATAAATTAACTTCTAATTGTTTATTTTTTAATTTATGTAACATCCCTAATTCACTAACCATAACTTTTGAATAAGGTGTTATAATATCAATAATTTCACCAAAATATTCATCTTTAATTACTCTAGGCAAAACAGGAATAATTACTTTAAAATCTTTATTAATTTCATTAAGTAATTTTAGATTATCTACATAAACTTCTTCAACATGATACTTTATTAATATTTTGGCTTGTTCATAAGTTCTTATACAAAATTTATAGCCATAAAATGAAACAGGTTCTTTATTAAAACTAATATTATTATTTTTAATTAATTTATTCTTAAATAAATTAGAATTAACTAAATTATCAATGATATTACGTTTAAAACTATTAATTAAACCTTTTGAGACAAAGAATTCTCTAGTACCTTGTACATCAATATTAAAACGAATTGGAGTATCATTAGTTTTGGAAAATATTTTAACAATATCATCATGATTCATAATATTATTAATTGGCTTTTCAATAACAAAATCACTAATAAAAGAATTATTATTTACTAATACAATAATAGGTTTATTCAATTCTAAAAAAATGCTTATATCATAATTAAGCTTGCGATAATATTTTTTACTACAAACTTTTATTTCATCACTTAAGCGATTACTTTTTACTAAATAGACATCATCATTTTTATTAACATGATTATCTTTATTAATTCTGATAACATTATTATCAATTTGATTAACTTCTTTAACTAACCATCCACTTTCATAATTATCATTAACTATTCTAATATTATCTTTAAGATATATTTTTTTAGATGTTTTAATATCAAGATACTTATTATTAAAACTAATTATTTTACCTAAATATAGACCATTATTATTAATTCTTTTTTTATTACTAAGTTCATTACTAGAAGCTGATAATAATTTTCCTTTAGTATATTGTCTATTAAAAGCTATTTGAACATTATCAAACATAACTTTATCTTCATGATTATTTAAAATACTTTGATAATATTTAATTACTGAATAAAGATATTCTTTAGATTTTAAACGTCCTTCAATCTTAAAAGAATCAACACTATTATTAAGTAAGAGAATGTCATTTTTAATAGCTAAATCTTTAAGACTTAATTGATAATCATCTTTATTATTAAAATAATGATGACGACGACAATTTTGTTCACAACTACCTCTATTACCTGAACCTGTTTGATAGAATGCTGAATAATAACATTGTCCTGAATATGAAGTACATAAAGCTCCATGGATAAATACTTCTAATGATAATAAAGGAAAGATATGATGATAATGTTTAATTTTATCTAAACTTAACTCACGAGGTATCACTACTCTTTTAATATTATTAGCTAAAGCAAAAGCTAAACAATTAAAATTATGTAAATGCATTTGCGTTGAACCATGTAATTCTAATGTAGGATAAACATTTTTTAAATAATATAATAAACCAAGATCTTGAATTATTAAAGCATCAATATTAAGAGATATTAAATCATCAACATATTTAATTACATCATCAAACTCATTATCAAAAATTAAAGTATTTAAAGTAACATATACTTTAGTATGATAAAGATGAGCATAAATAATAATATCATTTAAATCTTCTAAATTTAAACTAGCCGCTTGACGTGCTGAAAAAGCTGGACCACTAACATAAATAGCATCAGCTTGAAGATTGATTGCTAGAACAGCACTATCTTTATCTTTGATAGGAACTAATAACTCACTCATAGACTCACCATCGCAATAAAGGCAATTAAGTTATTACAAAAATGTAATACATATGTAGCTAAGATATTATGATTAGATTTATAATAAACATAAATAATTACCAAAGAAACAATAAAATATTGTAAGAAAATAAAAAGATTACTGATACTAAAATTAGTAATAAAACTAAAATCATGAGCTAAACCAAATAATAAAGCCGCAATAATATAAAAATATAATCTATTACTTTTTTTATCTTTAACAAAGACACCCATTAAACTCATTCTAAAAATTAATTCTTCTAAAAAAGGAATTATTAAGACAATTAAAGAAAAAACAATAATGACTGGAGCATGATTAGCCATTTCATTAATAACTTCTTGATTTTGACTAGTACCATTAGAATTCATTCCTTCAATAAAAACTCTGATAATATTAAATACTATTGAAAAAGCCCAATATGCTAGAAAACCTAAAACACCATATTTAATTGCTTCTTTATAATGATCTATGCTATATAATATTTTACTTTTTAAATAATTAAAATTAGTAATAATAATTAAGATTAAAGTTAAAACAGCAGTAAATCCTACAAAATATAAAGATGTTAAACTATCAATTAATGATGATTTGGAAGTACTAGAACCAAATAAATTATAGATTAATAATCCAGAAAATAATTGAACAACTAAATAAATTATTATATTAATTAAAGCTTTAATACGACTCATAGAAAAAACCTCCTATAAAAAAAGAAGTATAAAAATACTTCTTTAGTATAACATTATTGATAAATAAAAACTAATATAAATTAACCATTAAGAACATCATCACAACGTTGACATACTTCGCCAACCATTTCCTCTTCTTCAAAAATATTCCAACAACGAGGACACATATGACCCTCAAATTTTTCAACCTTAATAAATGCTGAATCATATTCATTTGCAACTAAATCGTCGCTAATAACTACTTTTGAAACAATAAATAATTGATTTAAAGGTTTAATATCATTCATAAAAGCATATTCATCTTTAAATCTTATTGTTAATCTAGCATCTAAAGATTTCCCAATTACTTTTTCATCACGAGCTACTTCTAAAGCTTTTAAAATATCATTACGACAAAGCATAAATTTGTCATAAGTAACTTCAATTTCATCGGCATTATCAATATCTAAATAAGGAGGTAAAAGTTCTAAATGAACTGACTTTTTCTTATTAGTTTTTGGTAAATATTTATATACTTCTTCAGAAGTATGAGGAATAAATGGTGCTAAAAGCATATTAATTGTTTCTAAGCAATGATAAAGAACAGTTTGAACTTGCATTCTTCTTTTATCTTTTTCTTTTAAAATATAAAGAATATCTTTAGAAAATTCCATATAGAAAGCACTTAATTCTTTAACAATAAAATTATTAACACTATTATAAACATTACTATATTCATAAGCATTATAATAATCAACACATGCATGATGAAGTTTATCTAATTTAATTAAAATATATTTATCTACATCAGCTAAATCATTAACATCAATTAATTCAGCTTCACTAAAATTATATAAGTTACCTAATAAGAAACGATAAGTATTTCTAACCTTACGATAAGTATCTGATACTTGTTTTAAAACTTCATCTGAAATACGAACATCTGCTTGATAATCAGTACTAGCGACCCAAAATCTAAAAACATCAGCTCCATATTGATTAATAATTTTAATTGGTTCCATTGTATTACCTAATGATTTAGACATTTTATTACCATGTCCATCTAAAGTAAAACCATGAGATAAAACTTCACGATAAGGAGAACGCCCATAAAAACAAGTACCAACAATTAAAGAAGAATTAAACCAACCACGGTATTGATCAGAACCTTCTAAATACATATCAACAGGATATTCCATTCCTCTTGCTTTAATACATCCAGTATGTGATGAGCCAGAATCAAACCAAACATCCATGATGTCACTTTCTTTACGATAATTTTTATAATTAGGATGTTTTTCTTTGAAACTATCTGGTAATAAATCTTCTACTTCACTATCAAACCAATAATTAGAACCATATTGTCCAATTTTATCAGCTACAAAAGCAAAGATATCTTCTTCAATAAATGGAACATCATTTTCATCATAAATAATTGGAATAGGCACGCCCCAAGCACGTTGACGAGAAATACACCAATCTCCACGATCACTAATCATATTATGCATTCTTAATTTACCCCAAGAAGGAGTCCATTTAACATTATTGATTTCATTAAGTAGTTCTTCACGACGCTTATCAATACTACAAAACCATTGTAAAGCTGCCATAAAGATAATAGGCTTTTTAGTACGCCAATCATATGGATAACTATGTTCAATATCAACAGCTCCAACTAATGTACCTTTTTGATTCATTTTTTCAATAATAACTTTATTAGCTTTTTCCCAATATAAACCTTCTAAATCTGGACCAGCTTCCGCAGACATTAATCCTTGTTTATCACATGAAAGAATAACTGGTAAATCAAAAGTACCTTCATATTCTTTAGCGACTAAGAAGTCTTCTGTTCCATGAGCAGGAGCAGTTGTAACACAACCTGTTCCATCATCAGTAGTAACATGATCTCCTAAAATAACAGGACAAACACGATCATTTAATGGATTAGTAGCTTTAACACCAAGTAAATCACTAGCATTATATTCTTTAACTAGTTCTAATTTTAAATTAAGTTTTTCTTCAACACTTTCAGCTAAATCTACTGCAAAAAATAATTTACCTTTTTCACTATTATAAACACCATATTTAAAAGTTTCACCAATAGAAATACCAACAGTAGAAACTAAAGTCCATGGCATTGTTGTCCAACACATAATATTAACATCTTCATCAAGAATACCTTTACCATCAACAACTTTGAACTTAACATAAACTGAAGTATCAACCTTATTATGATATTCTAATTCACCTTCAGCTAAAGCAGTTTCTGAAGTTGGAGACCAATATACAGGTTTAAATCCTTGATAAATTAAGCCATCTGTAGCCATTTTACCAAAGATTTTAATTTGTTCAGCTTCATAAGCTTTAGTCATTGTAATATAAGGATTTTTATAATCTCCAAAAGAGCCTAATCTTTTAAAACCTTTCATTTGAATTGCAATTTGTTTATAAGCATATTCTTCGCAAAGTTTTCTAAATTCAGCAATACTCATTTTCTTACGGTCAACACCAGTTTTAGTAATAGCTGTTTCAATAGGTAATCCATGAGTATCCCAACCAGGAATATAAGGCGTTTGATATCCTTGAATAGATTTTGAACGATTAACAATATCTTTTAAAACTTTATTTAAACCATGACCAATATGGATATCACCATTAGCATAAGGTGGACCATCATGTAAAACAAATGTTTTATTTCCTTCTCTTTCTTTTAATAATTCATCATAAAAATCCATATCATCCCACATTTTTTGGATAACTGGTTCTTTTTGTGGAAGTTTTCCACGCATTTCAAAATCTGTTTTTGGCATTAATAGCGTATTTTTGTAATCCATTTTTTTTCCTCCTTAAAATAAAAAAAGTTCCTTAAAGGAACGAAATCATCGCGGTACCATCCTATTTCACATAAATGTGCCCTCAATGGCGATAATGGTGCCACCATGTTTACTTACTTAATTCAATAAACAAGCTCCCAAATGATCTATTTACTAGCTTTTTAAAGTTTTACACCAACCAACTTTTCTCTTAAAAAAATACTAATAAAACATTTTGTTCAACGCTTATGATAAATATTATACTAAAATAAAAATAAATTTCAAGACTAATTTATTTATATTTACGATAAGCAACTCGATACTTAGCTTTTTTAGTTAATCTATATTGATCAATAATAAATTTACCATAACCTTTTATTGAGATAATATCATTTACATTAATTATTAATGAATGATTATCTTGATATAAATAATTAACTTTAACAACATTACTTAAAATAAGTTCTCTAGTTTTATTAGAACTTAAATTAGTTATTCCTTTAACAACATTATCTAAACGAAGTGAATTAATTAACATTTCTTCATTTTGATAATATCTAATAATTTCTATATTGTTATGAATAACTTTTAAATCTAAATTAACTTTATTTATTCGAGATAAATTATCAAATATATAATTTTCTAAGCTTTTTGAAACTTCAAAATAAGCATTATTTTCAATAATATAAATATCCCCTAAATATTCTCTTTGAATATTTAAATTTAATAAAGCTCCTAAAATATCTTGATGTCTAATAGTTATAAATTTATTATTAAATTTAAAAGTAAACAAAGAAATATAATCGTCAAAATTAATAATAATTTTATTTTTACTTAAAATAGCTAAATGATATTCTGTATTAATAAAATAAGAAATAAAATAACAATTGATATTACTATAATGATTACAAATATCTTGAATAATCTTTTCTTGAGCTGGATTTATAAAATAAAGAATTTTAAAAGAGCTAAAAGATAACTCATTTTCAATAATATCTCTAGCTCTTATAATTAAATCTTTATGTTCTGGATGAAACTTTAAATAATTAGTAAGTATCATTATCTTCTGAAATTTGACCAGCTACGCCAAAATTAGGAGGTGTAGCAAGAAAGTTATCAGCACCAGTTTTTTGAAGATTACCTTCAATGGCATAAATAACGCCACTTAAAAAATCAATAATTCTAGTTGCTTGTTCACCTGTTACACGATGTAAGTTAATAATACAACCACGACGTGCTTTTAAATGATCCGCAATACTTTGTGCTTCGGCATAACTTCTTGGTTCAAAAACAACTAATTGTGATTCTTTATTAGTAAAATCAGAAGTCATCCCATCAAAACCACTTGTTTCATAAGCTGAAGTTGGTGCATCAAATAAATCATTTGATGAATCTAATTCTTCATCACTTTGACCTAATGCCCAATCTTTAATATCTTTTAAACCCATACTATTGCCCCCTTATCTATTACGTAAAAATGCAGGTACTTCTAATTCATCTGAACTAGCTTTAGTAGTTTCATTTTCATTTGTTTCAACAACAGTAGTTGAAACTTCTTCATCATCTTTAATATCTTCAACAATATTTTCAGTAGATGAAAGTGGTGGATTAACTTCAAGTTCAGGTAATTCAAAACCTGTCGCAATAACAGTTACCACAATATCATCATTTAAGTTTTCATTTACTGCTATACCAAAAATAACTTCAATATCATCATTTCCAGCATATTCTTCAATTACTCTTACAGCATCTTCAGCATCTTGTAAAGTAACTGATGTTCCACCTGTTACATTAATAATAGCATGACTAGCTCCTGCAATACTTGCTTCTAATAATGGTGAAGCAATAGCTTGTTTGGCGGCAACTTCTGCTTTATTATCTCCACTACCTAAACCAATACCAATTAAAGCAGAACCTTTATCTTGCATAACTGCTTTAACATCATTTAAGTCTAAGTTAATATGTGCTGGTACCGCAATTAAATCAGTAATTGTTTGTACACCTTGAATTAATATTTTATCCGCTTCATTAAAAGCTTCACTAACTGGAATCTTTCCTACAAATTCTAATAATTTATCATTAGAAATAATAATTAAAGAATCAACATTTTCTTTTAATTTTTTTAGTCCACCAATTGAACGTGACGTTCTAGCTTTACCTTCAAAAGTAAATGGTCTAGAAACTACACCAACTGTTAAAGCTCCTAATTCTTTAGCAACACGTGCTATAACTGGTGCAGCACCTGTACCAGTTCCACCACCCATACCGCAAGTAACAAATACCATATCGGCACCTCTAAGGGCTTCTTTGATAGTTTCTTCACTTTCTAAAGCAGCTTTTTCACCTACTTCAGGATCAGCTCCAGCTCCTAGTCCTTTCGTAAGACTTACACCTAATTCAATCTTGTTTTTAACAATTGAATTGGCAAGTATTTGTAAATCAGTGTTGGCAACAATTAAGTCAACTCCTTCAATACCTTCAGCTTGCATTCTTGCAACTGCGTTGCATCCTGCACCACCTACTCCTACTACTTTAATATTTGCAAATTGATTTTCGATGTTTTCCATAATAGCCCTCCGAGTCTAATTATTAAATATATACGAAACTAAACGTTTAATAAAGTCATTCGACACATTACTATTCATATTATACAATAAATTATTTTCACTAACAAGCTTTAATGACTCATTATAATCATTTTTATTTACATAAAGCTTGATTTCACCACGAATTCGTGAAAATTTGGCTTCATTGATAATAGAACCAATACATTTTTGATATCCTGAATATCGAGCTCCAATAAATTCTTTTTTCATAATAATTGGACGATAATCAAGACATTCTTCCATAATTTTATCTAATCCATTAATTAATGAACCACCAGAACAAAAATAAATTAATTCATCATTACCAAGTTCATATCGTTTTAATTCATCATTAATCAACGATAACAATTCAACAATACGTGCTTTTGATACTTCAGAAATAAACTTCTGCGTTATTTTTATCTGTTCATCATTAATTTCATCATGCCAAGAATAAATGATAATATCATTTATTTTAGCTAAATCTAAATTAACATATTTCTTTTTAAAAGTTTCTGCTTTTTCAAAATCAATATTAGCACAAATAGCAATATCATTAGTAATATTGTTACCACCAATATCAATAATTGAAGTAGCTTTTAAACTGCCATTTTTAAAATGAGCCAACTTAGTATTAGTAGCATTTAAATCAACTATAACAGCACCAATATTATTACTTTGACTTGTTAAAGCAAAGTTTTGTAAAGCAATAATATCTAAACAAACATCTACAATGTTAAATCCTGCTTGTTCAGCAACCTTAATAAAAGGATATGCAATGATACTAGGTATAGTATAAATACTAGCTTCCATATTAATATACCTTGTTTCTAAGCCAACTGGATTAGAAACAAAACCAAAACCATAAGCCATATATTTATCAACACTAACATTAACGACAAAATCATCACTAGTATCATTTTTAGAAATTAATTCTTTAATACCTAAAGCAACTTCTTCTTTAGTAACAACATGATGATCATTATTAATATCTACTTTAACACTATCTTTAAATTTCTTACAATGAATAGAAGGAATAATCAAGATTGTATTTTCAATTGGATAACCTAACTTACTAGCAATATTATCTTTAAGCTTTCTTAACTCTTCTACAACATCTTCTTTTTCAAGACCTTGTTTTAAGATAATTTCATGAGCAGCTAAAATATTAATTTTTGAATTGAAATATTCCGCGACTATAGCTTTTAAAGAATATTCCGATATTTCTAAACTCATATATATTTCTTTATAATCCACTTTTATTACCTCCTATTTACATTTTGTGATAACAGCTTTATTACTATCATCGATATATTGAATAATATTACATGAATATTGAGCATTAGCCGCAAAATTATGATAATTAGTACCTACTTTAACTAAATAATCAAGACTACTATATAAATAAATTTTTTTAGGACCATTCATAATAATCTTAAAATATTCTTTATCATAATTCTTCGGATCATAAACAATTTGAGACATGGAACTAACAACTGAACTATCTAATTGAGCTAAAGAACTAATTAATCTTTTTAACATGTCTTCACTAATTTTACTTGTTAATTGCGGATAGTTACCTATATATTTCTTTAAAACACTATCTTTCATAATAATCTTATTACCTTTTTCATCATAGAAAACAGTATTTTTACCATCTATTTGATAAAATAATAATCTATTTTCTTTAACACTTATTGTAACATTACCTAATAAGGACTTGTCAACACTAAATTCTTGATAATAATTAGTATTGGCTAATTGCATTTTAATTAAGAATTTAGGATGTAATAAAGAAAAATCATTTTGATGCAGATTAATTTGATCTTCAATCTCACTTTGCGTAAATCTATCATTATTAATAATAGTAATAGAATTAATCTTAGAAAAAGGGGTTATCAAATAAATAACAAGTGCAAATAATATAATAATTAGTATAATTCTAAAATTTCTTAATCTTCTTCTTTTAAATTGCATTTGTTGGGATTGATTTTTAAAATATTCAATATTATTAATATCATAAAGATTATTATCGACATTATTCAGTTTAGTCGCCTTATTTTTATTATTATTAATCAAAATTAACTAACTCCACTTCTTCATGTAATTCAATATTGCTTTTTTCTAATACTCTTTTTTTAACTAAACAAATTAAATTATAAATATCACTAGCACTAGCACGATCACGATTAATAATAAAATTAGAATGTTTCATTGATACTTGAGCATCATTAATTTTATAACCTCTTAAATTAGCTTCATCTATTAATTGCCATGAAAAAATCTCATTACTAGGATTTTTAAAAGTAGAACCAGCACAATAAGCTCCAATAGGTTGCGTCGCAAGTCTTTTACTTTTACGATGTTCTATTAATTCAATAATTACATCTTTATTCGCATATTCTAATTCTAAATTTACTGCTAAAATAACCCATTCACGATGCTTTTGAAATATAGAATTACGATAAGTAAAGGATAAATCTTCTTTAGGTATCCATTCTAATTTACCATCTTTATAAACAAGAACTTCTTTAACAACATTAGCCATTTCTTTTTTATAAGCACCAGCATTCATATAAATAGATCCCCCAACACAGCCAGGAATACCTGAAGCAAATTCTAATCCACTTAAACCTTCTTCAGCACTAATATAAGCTAATGAAATAAGATTAACCCCACACATAGCATAAACCATATTATTATTTATTTCATAAGAGTTTAATTTTTTAGTAGAAATAATAATACCATCAAATAATTTATCACTAATTAAGACATTAGAACCATTACCTAAGATGAAATATTTAATATTATTAGTTAAACAATAATCAATTGTTTTAGTAACATCACTTAAATCAATGGCATCCACAAATATCATAGCAGGTCCCCCAACTTTAAAAGTTGTATGTTTATAAAGAGGTTCATTTTCAATAAGATTATTGATGTTAAGCTTTTTTAAATCTTCTAAAATATTATTCATTATCTTCACCAGCCTCTTTTTTTAATAATTGATATATTAATAAAGCGCTATCATCAAAATTAAGTTTTTTTGTATTTAAAGCCATTTTATCTAAAATTTGTGAGTTATTAATTAAATAATCTATTCTAGATTCTAACATTTTTTCATCTAATTCAGCTTCTTTAATTACTTCCACACATTCATTTTTTAATAATAATTGCGCATTTTTATTTTGATGATCATTAGCGACATGTTCACTAGGAATAAGAATACTAGGTTTATTAGCACTAATTATTTCAGTAATAGCACTGGCTCCAGCTCGTGAAATTATTAAAGAACATGATTTTATTAATGATGGCAAATTATCTTCATAAGCAATAACTCTTACTTTATCATCAAATTTTAAATTTTGATATTGTTCATAATAATTATGACCACTAATATAAATTAATTGATAATTACTAGGTTTTAAATTAGTGATCATTTTATGAATAACTTCATCCATTAACATTGAGCCTTGCGATCCCATAACAACTAAAATAGTAGGTAATTCATTACTTAAACCATAATCATTTAGATTCGCAAAATTACTTTTTCTAACATGATAACTAACAGGATTACCATAATTATATATTGGTGTTTTAGTATTTAAATCTAAAGGATATGCACAAATTAAAGCTTGAGCTTTATTTAATAATTGATGATTAGCTTTACCTATAATTGAATTTTGTTCATGAAGATAATAAGGAATATTTAAAGCTGAACTTGCTTTTAATACTGCATAACTAGCGTAACCACCGAAACCAATAACAACATCAGGTTTAAATTTATTTAATATTTTTTTACAAGTATTTATATTGAAAAAAACATCTTTATAACCATTTATCTTTTTAATCAATGAACCACTAGGAGTATGAATATTTAAACCATAAAAATCAAAGCCATACTCTTTAACTTTAGTAGCTTCAATACGATATATCGAACCAATAAATAATATTTGAGCTTGTTTATCTTGTGATTTAATATATTCAGCTAAAGCTAAAGCAGGATATAAATGACCACCAGTCCCACCAGCACTAAAAACTATTCTCATCATTATCACCTCTTATTAGCTTATTGAAATGAGCACCTCTAACTTCATAATTATCATATTGATCATATGAAGAAGTAGCTGGTGAAAATAAAATATTTATATCATGATATTTGTTTAAAATATCTTTAACAACTTCATTTAAACTATTCATTTTATTTAAAGGTACTTTAATATCATTAAACTTATCTTTAATTTGTCCATAAGCATAAACACTTATAATATTATGATGATCATTAATATAATTAATTAATAAATTATTATCTAAACCTTTATCAAATCCACCTAAGATTAAAACTAATTCTTTATTTGATAAAGCTTTTAATGCAGTAATCGTTGAATCAGGAGTAGTTGCTTTTGAATCATTATAATAAGTATTATTATTTAGACCATTTACTAATTCCAGACGATACTCAACACCCTTAAAATTATTAATTACTTTTTTAATAACACAATTATCAATATTCATTAATTTCGCAAAACCGACAGCAACTAAAATATTAGCTAAATTATGTTGACCAATAATCTTAATTTCATTAGTATTCATAATCAATTCATCTTTAAAGAAAATATTATTATCTTTTAAATAAATATCAGCCTTCTTCATCAATGAAAAAGTAATTATATTACAATTAATATTCTTAACATATTTAACAACATTAGTATCATCAATATTTAATAAGAAATAATCATCTTTATTCATATTTTGATAGATACTTAATTTAGACTCATAATAAGATTCTAGTGTTGGCATATAATCTAAATGATCAGGAGCTAAATTTAAAATAGTCGCAATATGAGGTTTAAATTTATCAATACCCATTAATTGAAAACTACTTAATTCAGTAACAATAATATTATCATTACCATATTCACAAACTACTTCACTTAAAGCCGTTCCAATATTACCAGCACATAAAACATGAGCTAATTGTTCTTTAATAATATCATATACTAAAGTTGTAACTGTTGTTTTCCCATTTGTGCCAGTAATAGCTAAATAAGTGTTATTAGTTAAATTGTAAGCTAATTCAATCTCAGTAATAATCTTAATTCCTTTTTTTAATGCTTCTTGAATAAAAGGAATAGAATATTTAATACCTGGATTTTTAACTATAAAAGCAAAATCTTCATCCAATAATGAAAGAGGATGTCCATTATCAAAAACTTTAATCCCCGACAAATTATCTTTATCTTTTAAACTTAGACTATCATTTATTGTGACTACTATTTCATAATTAAACTTCTTTAAAAGATGAATAGCACCATAACCTGAACGTCCTAAGCCCATAACTAATACTTTATTAGACAAAATAAATCACCATTCCTAACAAACCAAAAATAAAACCAAAACAACTTAATAATAAGACACTACCACTTTCTTTATATTTACCCATTTCAAAATGATGGTGTAAAGGAGCCATCCTAAAGAAACGTTTACCTGTCTTTTTAAAATAAACAATTTGTATTACAACTGAAACAGCTTCTAACACATATACTAAACCAATAACAACTGAAACAATTTCAATTTTTAATAATAAGGCAATAATCGCATAAAAGCCACCTAAGGCTAAAGAACCAGTGTCACCCATAAATATTTGAGCAGGTTTTTTATTAAAAACAAGAAAACCAAGTAAACCACCAATAATAGCTAGAATATAACTAAGTTCAATACTTTGTTTTTGAACAAAAGCAATAATCGCAATAAAAGTTAATGAAATAATAGTTACTATTGAAGCTAAACCATCTAAACCATCAGTGAAATTAATAGCATTAGTATATGACATAAACATTAATATCGCAAAAACAATATAGAGAAGTTTAAAATCAATACTAAAGAAAATAAAACTCACAGTTGTATGATAAGTATTAGTAAATAATGAAGGATTAATAATAATGATTGCGATAATAACTAAAGCTTGTAATAATAATTTCATTTTAATACTTAAGCCATCATTACTTTTGAAGACAACAATTAAAAGATCATCAATCAAACCGATAGCAAAATAACCTAATGTCGCCATGGTAATAGCCATGCATTCAGGAGTAAAAAATACTTTAATATGTGTAAAGAACATAACAATTACTGCTGCTAAAATAAAAACAATACCACCCATAGTCGGTGTTCCTTGTTTTTTTAAATGTGATTTAGGACCATCTACTCTTATTGTTTGACCAAATTTTAAACGATGCAACAATGGAATAATTAAAGGCATAAAAGCCACAGTAACAATAAAAACAATTACTCCTGTTATTAATGCTAGTTGCAACATATCATTTAACATACTATCCCTCTATTTCAAATATACTGTAAGACTATGTTTATCAGTTAATGTTGTGCCAACATTGATACTTTGTTTATAAACATAACCCTCTCCTTTAATAGTGACTTTTAAATTTAATAATGATGTAAGTTTCAAAACATCAGCTTTTGAATAACCAGTTAAATCAATCATTTGATAAGATTTAGCATTAGTTAATAAGAATATTTTTTGATTACTACTTATATCACTATAAGGTAAAGGTTCTTGATTTTGAATAATTTTACCATTTCCTAGTATAACATATTTTATATTATTAGTATTTAACTTATTTTTTGCATACACAACACTTTTATTAATAAAAGACTCTAAGTTAAAAATATTAACTTCTTTTGTAGTCGTAGTACTTTTCTTATCACTTTTCACATTAAGATAAGCTAATGTATTACTAGCAACATTTTTAATAAATTTTGAACGTGCCGCATAAGTAGGATAAGTATCATGTTTAGTTACTAAATAAATATTAACTTTAGGATTACTAGCTGGAGCTGTCATTAAAAATGAAGTATAATAACATGTCTCACAAGTAGCATATTTACCATTAACAACATATTCAGCGGTACCTGTTTTACCAGCGACTGTATAATCACTTAAACGATACCATTTATAACCAGTTCCTCTTTCATCTTCAACAACTTTAGTCATTAATTTAAGCATTTTTTTAGCCGTACTAGCTTTAATTGGTGTTGCGACTTGTGTTGGTTTAAATTCTTTAATAATTTCACCAGCACTAGAAACAATCTTTTCAGTAATATATGGTTTCATCTCTTTACCTTCATTAGTAATAGCAGAAAAAGCTTGCATTAATTGAACTGGCGTAATTGAAGAAGCTTGACCAAAACCAGAAGTATAAATTTCTTGTTTTCGATTCATAACTTTTTGACCACTACTTTCTCCAGCAATCTCAATATTAGTTTTTTGATAAAATTTAAATTTACTCATATAACTTTCAAAAGTACTAGTTTTTAAATAATGTTCAAATAAATTAACTATCCCGGTATTTGAAGAACGCATATATCCTTCATCATAACTAATTGTGCCCCAATTATAATTTTCATAATTGTGGACTGTTTGTACTACAACTCCATTTTCTTTAATAGCTGCTGGTCCTGAATAATATTTAGCACTTCCATTATATTCACCAGAATCCATAGCCGCAGCATAAGTAAAAGTTTTCATTGTCGAACCAGGTTCAAATTGTAATGATACAAATGGATTATTAAAATCTTTAATATTAAGTTTATTTGGATCAAAAGTAGGACGATTAGAAACAGCTAATACCTCATTAGTTTTAGCATCAGTCACAACAGCTAAAGCAAAATCAGCAGGATTACTATTTAACATTTCATCCATATTAGACTCGACAATTCTTTGAATATTATTATCAATTGTAAGATAAACATCATCACCATTAACTGCTGGTTTACTAGAAATTACTTTTTTTACATAACCATTATTATCAACTTGAACTTTTTCTACACCATCAGTTCCCTTTAATTCATCATCATAAGTTGCTTCAACACCTAATTTACCTACCATACGATTTTCTTTTTCATCATAAGTAGCATAACCAATTGTCGATGATGCAAAAACACCATTTGGATAGAAACGTGATACAACACTTTCAAATTCAATACCAGGTAAATTTAATTTTTCTATTTTCTCTTTAGTAGCTAAATCTAGTCCCTTACCTTTAGGACCTAAATAAGTTTGATAAAGATTAGTCTTATTTAAATAAGATAAAATAGTACTTTCTTTCATATCTAAAATCGGTGCTAATTTTTTAGCGGTAGCTTCTTTATCTACAACATAAGCTGGTTTATCATTAACTTCATCATAACGAGATTTATTTAAATAAGCAACTATAGTATAAGTATAGCTATCTTTAGCAATTACTTCACCATTTCGATCGTAGATATTACCTCTAACAGCACTGATTACTTTTTCTTCTACGCCTCTATTTTCAGCCCATTTTTTAACATCAGCACCAGAAATTAAATGATCTCCAGTAATCATAAGATAGAAGATATTAATTAATAATATTAAAAATAGGAGTAAAAATACTCCTTTGATTTTATTAATTATTTTCTTATTCAACATTTTTTATCGAACCCTCATAATTTTTTAAACCACTACTTTGTGCAATACTACTTAAACGATCAAAAGAACTTAATTCATCTATTTTTAAAGTTTTAGTCTCATTACTATTAGCTAATTGTTCATTGGTATAGTTTAATTTTTGTAATTGATTATCTAATTCAATATTATAATTCTTCCAAAAAATTGATGAAAAGATATACATAATAAAAACTAAAACAAATACCAATTTAAATTTAACAGTAAATGTTCTTTTTTTATAACCTTTTTTTACTACTCTTTTCATGCTATACCTCCTTAGCTTTTCTTTCGATACATCTTAACTTACTAGAATGAGCACGATTATTATGCATAATTTCCTCATCACTAGGCAAAATAACTTTCTTATTAATTAATTGATAATCAATCTTTTCTAATCCTCTTACATCAACTAACTCTTTAGGTAATTTAGAAGTCGTATATTCCTTAAAAATATTTTTTACCAAACGATCTTCTAGAGAGTGAAAAGAAATTACCACCACTCTACCTTCATAATTTAACATTGAAATAGCTTGGTGTAATGATTGTTCAATAACAGCTAATTCTTGATTAACTTCTATTCTTATTGCTTGAAAGGTCTGTTTAGCGGGATGACCTTTCTTTTTTAATACTTTTTGTGGAAGTGCTTCTTTAATAACACTAACTAATTCTAAAGTAGTCTTAATTGGTCTATTTTTAATAATACTTTTAACAATTAACTTAGCATTTTTTTCTTCACCATAACGATATAGAATATTAATTAAATCTTTTTCACTATATTCATTTACTACTTCATAAGCACTTAATTTTTGTTCTTGATTCATTCTCATATCAAGCAATGCATCACTATTATAAGAAAAACCTCTTTCTTTAATATCCAATTGCATTGATGAAACTCCCAAATCATAAATAAAGCCATCCACTCTTTCAATATTTAAGTTTAATAATTCTTTTTTTACATCTTTAAAATTAGCATGGACAACTTTAAAGTTAGAATAATCTTTAAATTTTTCGATAGCATTATTAATTGCTAGAGAGTCTTGATCAAAACTAACTAACAAACCTTTATCACTTAAGGAATCAAGAATTGCTTGTGAATGACCGCCAGCTCCTAAAGTCATATCTACATAGATGCCATCTTCTTTTATCTGTAATAATTGAATACTTTCTTTTAAAAGAACTGATTGATGAAACAATTCATTAGATTTCAAAATCAACTAACTCCTCCGCAATATCTTCAAAAGAAGCATCAATTCCTTCATTGTACTTAGCCCATACTTCTTCATCCCATATTTCAAAATAATCTCCAACACCAACAATGATACATTTCTTTTTTAAAGATGCTAAATCAATTAAATGTTGTGGTAAGTTAATACGACCCATTTTATCAAACTCAACATCGACAGCTGAAGAAAGAACCATTCTA
>JAISTP010000057.1 GCA_031272545.1 Bacilli bacterium
CCATAATAATCATATTTATTAACTTTATTAATTATAAATTTATTATCACTAAATACTGGAGCTATTAATTGTCTATTAAAATTATAATTTAATAATAATATTATTATTATCACAATTAAAGCTATTTTAATATTTTTATATATTAAATATCCAATTATAAAAATAATAATAGGTATTAAAAATAGGTTATGATAATATACCATAATCATTGATAAACACGCTAACAAAGCTAAATAAGGTAAATAATTAATTAGTAATTTCATAGCATCACCTACTATATAATTAACTAAATAATTAAAAATACTAAATTATTTATTAACTTCTAAATATTCATATATTTTTTTAAATAATTTATCTTTAATACCTTTAATTTCTTTTAATTCTATTAAATTATTAAAATTACCATGTTTAAGTCGATAATCTAATATTTTACTAGCTATCGATTTACCAACACCTTTTATAGTAATTAAATCTTCTAAGCTTGCTCTATTTAAATCTACTTTATTCATTATTCGTTGAGAATTTATAAAGATAATATCATGATCCTTTATTTTAAGATTATTATTTAATTTAATAGCATCTTCTAAATAACCATTAAATAATTTTTCTAAATTACTTAAGGTAATATCTTTACTTACTAAATAAGTTCCTTCTTTTTTTACATGGCCATAAACACTTACACTTATTAAATTATGTTCTTTATATTTTATAAAAGATAAAGTATTATTATCACTACAACTATAAATAAATATCAATAAAAAAAACATTAATTTTTTCATAGTATCACCTACTATATAATTAATGTTTTTATTAAATATTATAAATTATTTTCTTTCAATTTTAATTACTTGAACTTTATATTGATAACCATCAGTATCAATAGTTACAACATCTCCTACTTTTTTACCTTCGATTTTTTTAGCTAAAGGGGCTTCATTAGATATTTTATTTTTATCTGGATCTGATTCAATCGAACCAACTATCGTATAAGTTGTTTCAATTTCATCTTCTAAATCTAATAAAGTTACTGTTGCTCCTAAAGAAACAGTTTTAATTCCACCTTTTTTCTCATCAATTAAAGTATAATGATCAAGCATGTAAGTTACTTCTTTAATACGATCTTCTAAAGCAGCTTGTTTATCACGTGCCGCATCATAATCAGCATTTTCTGATAAGTCACCTTGAGCACGAGCAGCTTGTAATTCTTCAATAATTATCGGACGATCAACATTAATAAGCTTTTCTCTTTCAGCCTCTAATTTTGCGACCCCTTCTTTAGTTAATAAAATTCTCTCTTCCATTTAATTCACCTCTTAGCGTTTTTTATTATATCATATTATTATTTAAAATAGTACTAATATTTTTAAGTGCTAAATTTATCATTTCTTTATTCTCTTTACCTTGTTCAATAATTATATCAGCATACTTCTTAGTAGGCTCAATATAATCATGATACATTACTCTAACACTTGTCTGATATTGATTTAAAATATTTTCTAAACTACGATTTCTTTTTTTTATATCTCTTTTAATTCTTCTAATTAATCTAATATCACTAGCTACATCTACATAAATCTTATAATCACATAAATTACGTAATTGTTCATCATATAAAGTATAAATTCCTTCTAAGATAATAATATCAGGTTCTTTAATTAATTTAGTTTCACTTTTTCTAACATAATTAACAAAATCATAGATTGGTTGATTAATACTTTTATTATTCTTTAAATCAATTAAATGATTAATAAGTAATGAAATATCAAAGCTAGTTGGATGATCATAGTTAATTAATAATTTATCTTCTAAAGATAATTCATCAAATGATTTATAATAATCATCTAATTTAATTAAATAACTACAATAGTCTTTATTAAAATAATCATTTATGATATTTGCAATACTACTTTTACCACTTGCGCTACCACCAGCTATGCCAATGATAATCATGATATTACCTTTCGAAGCATTGAATAAGGACTAACTTTCTTATCAAATTTAAGATAAATGATTTGTTGCGGATGTGGAGCAACTTCAATACTATTTTTATTTTCATCAAAAATTTCCATAACTTTAAAAGAATAAAATTCTTTATTAGGCCCAAACAATTCAACATCATCATTAACTTTAAAATTATTTCTTTGTTCTATTTTTAAATATTCACCATCACTATCTAAAACTAAACCAATAAATTCTTTAGTTGGATGTTCTTCACGATTATTATATAGTTGAATATCTTCATAGTGATATCCATCAATAAAACCATTGCCAGTTGCACGATTAGCTGCTTTATTTAAATTATCAATATTAAAATCTCTCACTTGTTCAATACCATTTGCTAAATATTCATCAATAATATTACGATAAGAACTAACTACAGTTGCTAAATAATAAATCGATTTCATTCTTCCTTCTATTTTTAAAGAATCAATACCACTTGCAATTAATAAATATAAATAACTTGCTAAATTCAAATCTTTACTAGACATCGTAAAATAATTATCTTTATTACTAATTTCATTATCATCATTAAATAATTGATAATTCCAACGACATGATTGTGAACAACCACCTCGATTAGAATCTCTTTTGGAATAATAATTAGATAACATACAACGTCCTGAATAAGCTACACACATAGCACCATGAACAAAATACTCTAATTCAATATCAGTATTCTCTTTAAGTTCTTTTAATTGATCAAAACTAATTTCACGAGCCAATACTACTCGCGAAGCACCTAAGTTTTTATAAAATTTAATTGCATAAGAATTAGTAATCGATTGTTGTGTTGAAATATGATAATTAAGATTAATATGATATTTTTTAATCGTATCTACAACGACCATATCAGCACAAATAATACCATCTACTCTTATTTCTGAAAGTTCATCTAAATATTCTTTTAAACCAACTAAATTATCATTATGAAAGATAATATTCACCACAACATATACTTTCTTACTATAATAGTGAGCAAATAAAACTCCTTCTTTAATATCTTCTAAACTAAAATTAGAAGCTGCAGAACGCAAAGAGAATTGTTTACCACCAATATATACGGCATCAGCTCCATATAATAAAGCAATTTTTAATTTATTAAGATCACCAGCTGGAGCTAATAATTCAGGTTTTTTCATAATTAAATTCCCTCCATTTTTTTGATATCTTCTAAATTAAAAACAGTTTCATCATTAAGAAAAGAACTACTAACTTCTAAATTAACATCTTTAAACATCGATTTAGCCATATCTAAATTAATTGTTTGTTCTAATAAAGAACTAAAAATATTTACTACTCTTAAATAAGAATTACGATCAATAAATAAATTACTTAAATAAAGATAATCAATATCATTAACAATAAAATCATAAAGATAATCTAAAGCATTAACATTCTTATAAGTAGTAACATATGTTCCATTACTATCTTCATAAATATATGATTTATTATTAATATCATTTAAATCTTTAATAATCAAAGGATTTTGTGAGTTAAAATCAATTAAATCTAAATGATGAAATTGAAAGTAACTTGTTAATAACTTTCTTTTAGAACTAAACATTAATTGTTTTCCAAAAACTTGGACCATTAACATAGCGTTGGTATTATCTCTAATTTTTAAAATTTCATTTAAATTTATTTCATTTGATAAATAAAAACCGCGATAATAATTAGATAAAAATTCAATGGTTTGATAATTAGTATTTAAAGTATTACTTCCATTAATAAGTTCAAATTTTAAACCTAATTCTTTAATTAATTCAACAACACCCGCATCATTAATAATCAATTTTCTAATTTTTAATTTATTTAGTTTCTTTAATATTGAACTAAGACTATTAAAATCATCATTATAATAAAGACGATCAAGATTAATAAATAATTCAATTTCATCATCTAAATCATTAATAATTTCTACTTGTTCTAAAAAAACATTTAAAGTCTTTTCAGTACTAAATTCTTGCAAATTAATAATAAATGACTTTATATTTAAAGCTAAATAGTCATTAATTGAATCAAAATCATATAAATCAATTAACAATTTACTCATTAGTTACTTCCTTTCTTGCGACAATGATACCATCACCAATTTTAAAATATTCAGTATGATAATCATCATTTTCATTAATCCATTCAATAAACTTCTTAATTTTCTTAACTAATTGCACTGTATTACGATTCTTTGTTTTTTTAGGATTAATAACAAATCCATGAAAATCAATATTATCAATAATAAAAGAACCATGATTCTTTAATATCTTTTCAAAATAATTAACAATAATAATATTTTGTGCTTTAGGACCATCAACAAAAATTAAATCATATTCATTTTTAAGTAAACTTAAATCAATATTTAAAGCATCTTCATTAATAATTTTAATTCGTTGTTTATTAAAAAACAAATTTACTTTATTAATATTTTTAACTGCTTCTAAAAATCTATCATTATTTTTTTCAATAGTATCGACATAAATATCATCACTTATACTTACCATAAACGATGCTGAATAACCAGTTGCGGAACCAATTTCTAAAATAGATTTAACATTATTATTAATAATATAATCTTTTAAAAATTCAGCAGTTTCATCTTCAATAATAGGAATATTATTTTTAATAGCAGCATTTTTTATTTCATTTAAAAGCTTAATCATATTTTTCTCCTTTTTTTACTAAAGTCTCAAAAAATTAGAGGTATTAAACCTCTAATTAATTATCATAAGTAAACCATAAATTTTTACTTTTTAAATCTTCAATAATTTTATTATGTTCTTCATAAGTTTTTGCTAAATAAACTTTACCATTCTTATCACTAACAAAATAAAGATTATCACCTGATTTAGGATTTAGTACCGCTCTAATACTAGTAATTGATGGATTACAAATAGGTCCAACTGGTAATCCTAACATTCCAGAACGAGTATTGTAACCATTTTCTTCAGCAAGTTCTGCAGTTGTTAAATCACGATCACCAACATTAATTTTTAAACCATAATAAGTTGTAACATCACTACCTAAAGGCATATCATCATTTAAACGATTAATAAAGACACTAGCAACGGCACGACGATCTTCATAACTATTAGCTTCCAAATCAACAATACTAGCTAAAGTATAAATATCATGAACACTTAATTTACTCTTTTTAATATCAGCTTTATTTTGAAGATAAATACTATTAGCTTGTTTAACCATCATTTCAATAACAGTTTCAGCACTACTATCAGCTGAAACAACATAAGTATCAGGAGCTAATAAACCTTCTAAAAGATAATAAGCTTTATTATTAAATTTATAATCTTTAACAAGTTCATATTTTTCTTTTAATGTCGCAATAAATTTTTTATCATTACATTTTGCTAGAAAATCCTTTTGTTTTATACCTAGTTTTTCTTCCACTACTTTAGCATAATCAGTAACTCTTTTACCATCAATAAAAGTTAATGATACACCAGTAATATTTGCTGGATCATTTAAATGTTTAATAATAGTAATCATATTATCAGATTTTTTTAATTGAAAAACGCCAGCTTGCATATTAGTTTTATGGGCAATTTTAGCATATAATTTAGCAATTTCCGCATTCTTAATAAATTTTTGTTTCTTTAAAGAATCAATAACTTCATTAGTTGTTGCTCCTTTAACAACTTCAAAATTACGAAGCGTATTATCACTTTTATCAACAGGACTCATTGAAATATTTACAAAAAGCAATGAAACTCCTAAAAGAATTAAAATTACTAATAATATAATATTCTTTTTACTCATTTTCCATTAATCCTTCTTCTTCTACAAATGTATTAAAAACTTCTTCAACCATTTTCATTTCATCATCTTCTAATTCAAATAATTCATTAGTATTTTCATCATAGCGAGAAACAAAAGTTTGAATTGTTCCATCTTCATCTGCTTCGTTTTCATCATAATAAAAAACATAATTATATCCAGTATCTTCATTAGTAAATGTTAACATGATTTCATATTCTTTAGTATCACCATTTTCATTAACAATACTAATTTTATTTAATTCATCATTCATTGTAATTCCCCCTATTCGCATCTAAATATCCTTGTAAAATATTAATAGCTGCTAAGCAATCTATAACTTTTTTACGTTTATCTCTTCGCACATTAGCATCAATCATCATTTTATCAACTAAGACGCTACTTAATCTTTCATCCCATAAAACTACTTCGACATTAAAATTATTTTCTAAACGTTTTTTATATTCTAAAGAACGCTGTGCTGAAGCACTTAGACTACCATTCATATTTAATGGATAACCAAGTATAAATTTATCAACATCAATATCTTTTAATAATTCTTTAAGTAAAGAAGTAGCTTTTTTATAAGCATTAGTTTCAAATTTAATAGTTGTTAAACCTTGTGCAGTAATATTCAAAGGATCAGAAATAGCAACGCCTAAACTTCTTTCTCCTAAATCTAAACCTACAATTCTCTTACTCATCAGTTTTGTTTAAATAAGATTTGACTAATTCTTCAATAATTTCATCTCGTGTTACTCTTTGAATAATACGTCGAGCGCCATCATGACTTGAAATATAAGCAGGGTCATTAGAAATTAAATAACCAACAATTTGATTAATTGCATTATAGCCTTTATCATCCAATGCTTTAACAACATGTTCTAATATAACACGTACCTTTTGATCTTGGATTGCTTCTTTATCAAATAACATTGTATTAGTGTTATTAATATTATTTTCCATGATTATCACCTCTTAGCCTTAATTTTACTATAAATATTAATTTATTGCTATAAATTAATAAATATATACATATCTAATTAAATAATATATCAATATTAATTTTTATTATCAAAGATTATTTTCTAATACTTTTAACAATTTATCTTCATTAATATTAATACTTATTCCACCTTGGGCTTTGTCAGCTTTTCCGCCACCCTTACCATTAAATTCTTTATTAATTAATAATGCAATATCTTTGGCACTATAATCTTTAACTAAAAGTTCTTTACCAAGACCAACAACATAATTTTTATCATTATAAGCAATAACTAAACCATTAGGATATTGATTTTGATAATTAGAAACAACATCTTTCATTTCATTAACACTAACTTCAGCTAATTTAGTCAAATATATTTCAACATCTTTAATAGTAATAGCTTCAATACTAGAAGAATTATTTTTTAGAATTACTTCTTTTAATTTTTTAATTTCATTATTAGCATTAGATAAATCTTCTTTAATTTGATTAGTACGATCAATTACTTTACTTAAATCTTTAGCTTTAACAATATCTTTAACTTGTTGATAATCATTTAAATAAACATTTAATAAATCATAAGCACCTTTACTAGTACGAGCAATAATTCTTCTTATTCCTGAACCAACAGATTCTTCTTTTTCTATTTTAAATAGACCAATATCTTCAATTTGATTGACATGAGTTCCCCCGCATAATTCTATAGAAATATGAGGTATTTCTATAACACGAACTATATCTCCATATTTATCATCAAATAAAGCCATAGCACCTTTTTCTTTAGCTTCATTAATATTCATAAAAGAAATGTTTACTTTAGAACCTTTAAATATTTCATTATTAACTTGTTCTTCAATTTTATTTAAATCTTCATCACTTACTTTTTCATAATGATTAAAATCAAATCTTAAATATTCATCACTTACATAAGAACCAGCTTGATTAACATGAGTTCCAACAATATCTTTTAAAGCTTGATGTAATAAATGAGTAGCGGTATGATTTCTAGCAGTTAAATTTCTTTTATTAACATCAATCTTTAATAAAGCCATATCATTTTCTTTAATATTTTTAGCATCTATTTGATGTAAATGTTGTGAATGTGGAGCTTTTCTAACATTTAAAACTTCATATTCATTATTATTAATGATAATAGTTCCACGATCATTAATTTGACCACCACTTTCCGCATAAAAGACTGTATTATCAAAAATAACTTCACCAATACCATTTAAAGTATCTACTTTAATACCATCTTTAAATAAACCAATTACTTTAGCTTCACAACTAGTTTTATCATAACCAATAAATTCACTATGTTCTTCAAAAGCTAATAAATCAGCACTTTGTTTAGAAAAATTACTATCTTCATTAAAAGCGGCACGTCCTAATTCTTTTTGATGTTCCATCAATTCATTAAAACGATTCATATCAATTTTTAAATTAGCATCTGCAGCCATTTCTTGACTTAATTCAATTGGAAAACCATATGTATCATATAATTTAAATGCATCATCACCACTAATA
>JAISTP010000012.1 GCA_031272545.1 Bacilli bacterium
TTACTTTTGTCGTATTACCTGTTGTTACTTTAGCACTATATTTATTTGATATTAAAATAAAGTTTTCATTAGTTTTTGTTTCAGTAATGGTATAAGTAGCAGGTAATAGTCCTGTCCAAGTGATTTGACCATTAGCATCAGTTGTTTTTACTTGTTTAACTGCTTTTCCATTAACTGTTCCTGTTAAAGTAAATTCTACTCCTTTTAAGTTATAAATATTATCCATTTGTGTTTGTGATGGATAATTAAGTGGTAATGTTCTTGTTGCCATAATAGGTTCATTATTTTCAGCTAGTTTTGCTTTAACAATTGGTATACCATTTTCATCTATTGCTTGTTTTTTTTCATATGTAGGTGTCCAAGCTAGATTAGTAATCATATTTCCTGTTCCATCATTAATAGTTGGCTCATTACCCTTTTCATCCACAATAGCTTTTGTAATATCATCCACCATAACATTATCATAATCAATATATTGATATGTTATCGGTTTATTAAATAAATTATTACTAGTCATTTCTTGTTTATTAGGGTATTTTAAAATTTGAGCTATATTAACACCATCTTCATAAATTACTTGTTTACCATCTTTACTAGCATAATAAAGATTATTATTACTATCAATAATGCTTTGTTCATATAAATCAATACCATTTGCTTTCTTAACTAAACTAACACTACCTGTCTTATTAGTGATACTTAAATTAGCCGTATAAATAGTTTGTGGTTCTTGTTCAATAGTATTCCATAAATTTTGATAAGCATTATTAGAGGAATTATATAAAAAGCCAACTCTTTGTGCTTGTTGGGTTATGATATTAATATTACTAATATTTAGATTTGTATTCATATCAGTAGTACCTATTCTTAAATAAGAATAATTAGCTGGTGAAGAAAATGAAGTCCAAGTTAATTTAACATATTTTTTAGAACTTACTTGATAAACATAATAAGCAAAATTATGAGCT
This sequence comes from Bacilli bacterium, assembly GCA_031272545.1. Taxonomy (GTDB): domain Bacteria; phylum Bacillota_I; class Bacilli_A; order JAJDGJ01; family JAJDGJ01; genus JAISTP01. The sequence continues at coordinate 969 of JAISTP010000012.1, forward strand.
TTCGCATAATCTAATTGAGATTGGCTTATATGCCAACCAGCAGTTCCACTAAAATGAAGATAAGTACTCATATTAATATCTTGAATTATTTCAGAGTTTGTACCTTTATTAATACTAAATGTTTTATTATTAGTTGCGATATTACCTTTATAAGCATCGACAATTTTATAATAAGTACTACCAATAGTAGTCTTAGATATGTTAAATTGTCCTAAAGCTGTCCATACTGCCATTTGTGATTTACCATAATCTACACTTTGACTAGCATTAGTATTGACATTTGGATATGCCCAACTTAATGCTTTCATTATTTTATCAGATTGACTTTCATTATAACTATATTTTCCTACAGGTACATCTAGTCCATGAGATGCACAATAATAATATTTACCATCATCATCTTTCATAATTACTCCATAATAGCCATTAGCTTGCCATGTGCCACCATTTTTAATAGTAATACTAGTAGTTGTAGCTTTTAATAAACGCTGAGGTACTTTTGAAGTCCATATCGCATGTTTAGATAAAATGTCCATTCCTGCAAAATAAATATGAGTATCATCTGGTGCTTGATCATGTTCTGATTTAATAGCTTTTCCATATTCTTCATACATTTTTTGATATTCTTCATATGAATACACATAATCTGAATAAACATAATCACTATCATTATTAAATATCATCCCTTTAGTGATAATTTCTTCATTAGTGGCACTTACATGTAAATAATACTTTGATATTATCATTATCGTAAATACTACTAAAATAGCAAGTAATAATCTTATTTTATTTTGATTCATTATTCTACCTCCTAATTATTTTCACTTCAATATCTGTATTATTAAGAAAAATTCGTAAAAATAATTAAATTAATTACTTAGTGCACTTTGTACAATAAAGAGATTAAGTTATAATAATAATGGTGATTTAATGAAAAGACATATTTATATTTGGACTAATAATAAAGAAAAAAAAGAATCTATCTTAAAATATTTAAATAAACATGATGAAAATATTATTAATGTAACTACTATTTATGAAGATATTCTTTTTATTGAAGAAGAATATTTACAATTTAAAGATGTATTTGATTATCATATAATTTATTATCAATTTACTAATGAATTAAAAACTGATTTATCTATTCTTTTTATTAATGATGGTATTTTTAATGATGTAGATAAAATTATTAAAGAATTCTTTTTAAATACTTATTGCGATATTTATGATGCTGGTGGTTTAGTATATTATTTCTTTGTATTAAATGATGATCTACAATATGTAGATGATTTTTATTCCTTTTTAGAAACAGTAGATGATGTCTTAAAAAATACGGTTTTTGCATATTTAGATAATAATCTTAATTCATTACAAACAGCTAAAGATATGTATATTCATCGTAATACTTTAAGTTATCGTTTAAATAGATTTGAATTTGTAACAGGTATTAATATTAGAACATTGAGAAGTGCTAGTATGATTCATTCATATCGTATAAGACATCATCAAAGATTTATTAAAAAGACATAATTAATGAAATAAAGAAAGATAAACTATTTAAAAGGAGGATAAGCCATGATTATTAATAAGATACTACCTTATTTAGATAATGATAAAAAAAGTATTTTTATCTTACCAACAAAATATCATCGTTTATTAATGACTAAACTACTTAAAGAAAAGAAGTATATAACTAATAAATCATTTATGAGTATTAATAATTTTATGAATACATGCCTTGATGAAGAAGATAATTATGATGAAGAAAGTGCCATAATAAGAAAATTACAATTACATCAAAAACTAATTCTTGATTTTCATCAATATGCATCTAATATTAATTTTATTAATGAATTATATAAATTAGAAAATGAAATAAGATATTCTAATATAGATTTTAATATACAAGATAATGAATATTTAAAATATTTAAATATAAAGAAAATTAGTTTTAATAATTTAGATATAACCTTTGATGAAGTAATTATTCTAAGTGAAGAAGAATTTTATCCCATTCATCATCAATTTATTGAAAAGATAAGCACTAAAGTTAACGTTATTAATTTAGATAATCTAAATAATGATATTAAAACTAAGATTAATTATTATGAATTAAATAATAATCAAAGAATGCTTGATGCTTTAATATGGGATATTTATAGTAATAAAAGAAAAGGACTTATTATATGTGATAATGATTTATTAGTAACTTCTCTAACAAATAAACTAAATAATGTTGGGATTACTACTTATTATAATAAACCTACTATTACTAATGAATATCTTTTACTACTAAAAGAATTTGAAACATATTATCATTATTGTGATTTATCTTATCAAGAATTACTTAAAAAACTATATCAAAATTTAGTTAAATTAAATATCTTTGATTTAGAGTATCTAAATAAATTATTTAGTAATATTTATCATTTACATAATATTAATAATAAGTTATTACTTAACTTACTTAAATTAGAACTTGCATATAATTTAAAAGAAAAAGATATGAATTATGATGCTGATATTATTATCGCAAGTAATGATTTTATATCTTTAAAGTTTGAAAATGTTTGGATATTAGATGGCTCTTTAAAATCATTAAATGCTTTTAAAACATCTTTTCTAATAACAACTGAAGAAAGAATAAAGATTAATGAAAAATTAATAACTAATATTGATTATTATCATGAATATACTAAACATATAACTAAATTAAAGACTATCGCTAATAATTTAAATATTTATTATTCTTTATTAGGATTTGATAATAAATCACAAAAGCTTCATTTTGATTTTCAAGTTCCAGAAGATGAAAGTAATATTATTATTAGTGATAGTGATATTAATTTTTATCACTTAGACAATCATCAAGAAAAAGAAAATTATTTATTAAAAGATAACAAAGTTATTAAATTAGATAAAGAATTATTATTTAATAAAATAGATTATCAAATTAATATCTTTGCGACTTCTTTAAAAGATTATGATGATTGCCCTTATAAATACTTTCTTAATTATCTTATTGGTTTTAATCATGATAACGAATTTAATGCTATGAGTATTGGTTCATATGTTCATGAAGCTATTGAAGCAACTAATCTAATGATAACTAATCATAATATGGTCTTTTATGAAGAAAACAAATTATTAGATATTGCATTACCATACTTTAATGAACAAAAAGAAAAATTAATTACTACTTTTAATTTAGATAATCCTGTTTTAATACAAGATTTAAATAAACAATTTGAACGTTATTTAAATAAATTTGTTTATTTAAAATATCGTTTAATGAAAGAAACACCTTATCAAGAAAGTGAAATGCAAGAGTTAAAAATAGAAGAACCATATGAAAATAACTTATCTTTAAATACAATGATTAAAGGTAAAATAGATAGTGTCTTTACTAATAATAATAACAATCTAATTGTAGATTATAAAACTGGTAGTGAACCTGAAAATAACTTTCAATTATTATTTTATAAATTATTATTAAATACTAAATATCCTTTAAAGAATTTTAATACTGGAATATTTTGTAGTTTAAAACCAAAATATTATGATTTAAAAGATATTGATTTAGATGATGCTAGATATTTTAACAGTAAATTTCAAGGATTTAGTGATGAAAAAATCATTAAAGATAATAAAGATTTATTTAAATTAAAAAGGATTACTGCTTTAACTAAATATAAAGATGTTAATGATATTAAAAAATCAATCGATAATCTTTTAAATAGTTATAATAATGCTCTTTTTGAAATAGCTCCTCTTAAAGATGCTTGTACTTTTTGCGAATATAAACAATACCTATGTAAATATTCAATTAATAAGAATAAGGAAGAAGGTGAAGATGATGAGTAATTATCAAATTAAAGAATATTTCAATCATGAACAAAGAGAAGCAATTCTTAATGATAATACTAATATTTTAGTTAGTGCATCGGCAGGTACTGGAAAAACAACTTTAATGGTTGAAAGAGTTATCAAAAAGATATTAAATGATCGTTGGAATATTACTGATTTAATGATTGTAACTTTTACTGAAGCAGCTGCTAATGAATTAAAAGAAAGACTAGAAATATCTTTAAAGAATAATCTTAATAAAGATGAAGAATTTATTAATAAACAACTTTCAATGTTAGATGAAGCTTATATATCAACTTTTCATGCTTTATGTTTAAGATTATTAAAAGAAACTGGTACTACATTCGAATTTGATGATGTTATAAAAATTATTCCTAATCTTCTCCAACAAGAACTTAAAAAAGAAGCTTTTAATATTTTAGAAAATAATTATTTAAATGATAATACCTATAAAAGTATTAAAGAACCATTTATTAATTTAAATAATAATAATGAACAATGGTTTAATTTATTAAATGATATTCTAGATAAAGTACTAAATAATGGTGGTTTTGAAGAATTTAAAGCTAATCTTATAACATATCAACCTAATGTTTTTAAAATTGAACCATTTGGTTTAATGCTTAAAGATAAACTATTAAATATTATCAATGAAACAGAACCTTTATTAGCTATTTATAATGAAGATAATTGGAAAGAAGATAATCTTGATAAATATAAAAAATTAGAAGATTTTATCAATAATCTTAAAAGTGCTTTGTATGAATATGATTATAATAAAGTACATATATTAGTAAGTGAATTTAAATTATTTAGACAGCCAGATTCTTCAAAATATCCTAGTATTATCTATACTCACAAACAAATAAATTTAAAAATTGGTAGTAAATCATTATTAAAAAAATTAGTATCTTTAAGTAATAAAGATTTTCTTACTATTATGAAAACAATATGTAATAATCAAGAAATATTACTTAATTATCTTAAGGCTTATTATGATATTTTAATAAATATTAAAAAAGAAAGAGGTTTATTAGAATTTGTTGATCTAGAACAACTATTAATTATAAAATTAGTTAATAACCAAGATATATGTCTAAAACTTAAAAATAAATTTAAGGAAATAATGATTGATGAATATCAAGATACTAGTATGTCACAAGAAACAATTATTAAATATATTAGTGATAATAATGTTTTTATGGTTGGAGATTTAAAACAATCAATTTATGCTTTTAGAAATGCGACACCACAACTATTTGAAGATAAATATATTGATTATCAAAAAGATAGTAATAATAATACTTTAATTAATCTTAAAAATAATTATCGTTCTTCACAGGAAGTAATTAATTTTGTAAATTATATTTTTAAAAATCTGATAACTAAAAATATGGGTGGAATTGATTATGAAAATTATCAAGAATTAATTTTTGGTTCTAATAATACAGATTTAATTAATTCTAATAATAAATATAAAACTAAGATTTTCTTTAATAAAGATAATACTGCATCTGATGTTAATGAAGAAAAAAATAATAGTGATAATCAATTTTATATTAAAGATTCTATTACGTTAAACATCAATATCTTAGGTGATAATTCATCAGTTACTCATAAAAAAATAATTAATAATCAAGTTAAATACAATGCAAAAGATCGTTATACTAATACTAGTAAAGCAATGATTAATGAAATTATTAATCTTAAAAATAATGGAATTAAATATCAAGAAATAACTATTTTAGTACGCTCAAGAAGTAATATTTATCTTTTAGAAAATGAATTGCGTAATAATAACATACCTTATATGTTACATTCCAATGGTGGTTTTTTTGAAAATATGATAATAAAAGATTTATTAGCTTTATTAAGATTTATTACTAATCCATATGATGATGTAGCTTTATTATCTATTTTAAGATCTTATTTCTTTAATTTAAATGAAAATGATTTATTAAAGCTATCGATGTGTGATGGTAAAAAATATTATACTAAGTTAAAAAATTCTTTTTATCAAGATATCTTATTATGTTTAGAAAATCTATTAAGTATGAGTAAGAAATTATTACCAACTAAATTAATTGATTATATCTATGATAATACGGATTATTTATCATACTTTATTAATGATGTTAATTATGAAAATATTCTAATTTATATTGCCAATATTAAAACAATGATTAATGATAATCTTGAATATATTTATTCTTTAAAAGAGATAATAACTTTATTAAAAGATCAAGTACTAAAAAATAGTTTAGATAGAAGTAATCCTGCTACTCTTTCTCAAAAAAGTGATGTTATTAATATCATGACTATTCATAAATCTAAAGGCCTAGAATTTAATTATGTATTTTATTTTGATAATAGCCAACGCTTTACTAATACGATAGTTAATTATACTTATAAAAATTGCTTATTATTAGATTATTATGATAATGATAAATTAGTAAAAGTTAATTTTCCTTTTAAAGAAATAATTAAAGAACAGATAAAAAAAGATGAATTATCAGAAACATTAAGAATATTATATGTTGCATTAACTAGAGCAAAAAAACAATTATATATATTCTTTAATCTTCATAAAGATTATATTGAAGAACTAAATGAATTACTAGAAAACAATAAAGATTGGTTAATAGATGCAGATACTGTTTTTAAATGTAATTCTATTAATAAACTCTTATTATTAGCACTATTAAAACATAAAAATAGTGAAGTTATAAGAAATAATTTACCTATTTATTCTAGTATTGAAGCATATACTTATTGTAATGATTTATTTGAAGTATTACCTTATAATTATGATAATTTAAATAAGACAAGTAACAATATTAATTCTAATAAATATCCAATTAAAGAAATAACATATCAAACTACAGAAGTATCTAAAAAAGATTATATTAGACCATCTAAACATGCTCAAAAAGAATTAGATTTTGAAAATATAAAAGAATTTAATACTTATCAATCAGGTAATATCATTCATCATATCTTTGAATTATTAGATTTTAATAGCACTAATATTAAAAATGATATTGACTATTATATTACTAAAAATAAGTTAAATAATAATATTAAAGATGGTTTTTATGCTTTTGTAAATCATGATTTATTTAATGTTATTAAAAATAATACTCATTATCAAGAATATCAATTTAGTTATTTTAATAAAGAAAATAATCTAATCAATGGTATTATTGATTTATTAGTTGTAAGTGATGATGAAGTATTAATCATTGATTATAAATCTGATCATTTAACTAAAGATGAATTAAAAGAATATTATTATTCACAATTAGATATTTATGAAGATTTCATTAAAGAGATTTATCCTCATAAAAAAACTAAGAAATTAATATATTCCTTAGTAAATAAAGATTTTATAGAACTATAAAGGGAAGAGTTAATCCTCTTCCCTTTCAATTCCATGTAATTTATTATTATGTTTTAAATCATTTTCACGATCATAATGAATAACTAAGTATCTATCTTTGCCTTCTCCATATGATTTAGTATCAACATAATGAACATCTTTTAAAACTTTATGAATAACCTTACGATCATAATTAGGCATTGGATCTAATTTTAAATCCATTTTTGTTCTACCTACTTCAGCTGCCCATTTATGTGCCATACGAGCTAATTTTTGTTCTTTATCCTTGAAATAATTATTAACATCAAGTTTAATAAAGAAACGATGATGATACTTATTTGATAAAGCTTGTTTAGTAAGTAATTCTAAAGCATATAAATTCTTACCATTAACTCCAATAACTAAACCATTTTTATCAGTATTAATATTAACAATATAATCATCTTCATCATGATTAACATTAATATCAGCTGCTATTTCCATAGCATCAAAGACATTTTTAATATAAGTTTCAATATCATTCATACAATCATTATCAGTATATGCTTCAATAGTGGTCTTAGAAAACATTGCAAAACCAGATTGGTCAATAACTTTATAAACAATATCTTCTTTATTAACACCTTGTTCTAAAGCAATTGTTTCTAAAATATCATCAACATTTTTTCCAGTATATTGTGCCATATTAATCAACCTTTCTCATATAATGATCAATATAATATGCTTGAGCAATTGAGATTAATGCGGAAACAATTAAGTAAATTGACATTGCGGAAATTAAAGTAAATGACATAAAGACCATCATAACTGTAAATCCATACATCATAATCTTCATTTGTTTTTCCATAGAAGATTGTTTTGGATTATATCTAAATGATTTACTTTCTTTATTTCTTTTAGTAGTTAAATGATTAGTAATTTTAAATTGTAAGAATTGAGCAAGTCCAACTAAAACCATTAAGATAATATAATGATAATCTCCTTGGCCAAAAGCTACCGATGGACTAGTCCCCATTTGAAAACCTAAAAAAGGATTAGCTTCTTTAATAACTGCGGATAAAGATGTTGCTCTCCAAACTCCCATAAATAATGGTAAAGAAACAAAAGGATATAACATTCCACCAATAGGATTAACTCCCATAGAAGAATAAATTTTTTGCATTTCTTGTGCTTTCTTTTGTTTAGAAGCTTCATCATCACGACCACGATATTTATCTTCTAATTGCATTATTTTAGGTTGCATTTCTTGCATTGCTTTACTAGCAACTTGTCCTTTAATAGTTACTGGTAAAGTGATAGTTCTAACAATTATTGTTACAACAATCATGGCAATTAGTGCTGAACCTAACAATACAGTTAATTTATTAATAACTACTCCTATTGGCATTACAATAAATCCTTGGAACCAACCATATTGGAATCCTGAACCCCATGCTGCATCTACTGGAATATCAAATTTCATATTACCAGAACATGAAGTAAGCATCATTACTACCATAAAGATAATAATTATATTTCTTAGTATTTTCACTTATTACACCTCGTCTTTAGTTTATTAGCTAATTCGTTTAATTTCATACTATTTTCTTCAAAAGATTGTTGTTTATAACGTGAACGAATTAATATCAAATAATCATATCCTAATTGATAATTAAATATCTTAGAAATCATCATTCTAATCTGCCTTTTAATTTTATTTCTTTCATAAGCTTTACCATGTTTTTTCCCTACACTTATACCAAAACGAGAATAATTTAAATTATTCTTTTGATAGTAAATGGTAAAAGTTGAATTAATATAGTATTGCTTAGCATCAATCAATCTCTTAAAATCATCATTATCACAAAGATGAAACTTTTTCTTCATATATCTTCCACCTATCTAAATGTGAAAAAAACCACCAAAGGTGGTTAATATTAAGCAGATAATACTTTACGTCCTTTTAATCTTCTACGTGCAAGAACTCTTTTTCCACCTACAGTAGACATTCTTGCTCTAAAGCCATGAACTTTTTTCTTTTTTCTTTTATTTGGTTGATAAGTACGCTTCATGCTCTAGTCTCCTTTCTAACCAGTCAAATTTCATTGCTATACTATTATACTAATTATAAATATCAATGTCAATTACTATAACTAACTTTTAGTAATTATCTAAATTTAATTATAATAATCTATTTTAGTTTTCTATTAAATTATTATTTAATTATTATCTAATAAAAACTCCAAAATTATATCAACACTATAACTTTGAAGTGTACATAAAAGATAATTAATATTGTTTAATGCAATCTTTTAAATCATCGCTAATATCTTTAATATGTTTAGATGTAAATAAACCAGGATAACCACCAGTATGAAGCAACATGACATTACTATTACTGAAATAATTTTCATTCATTAATTCACAAAAACCATAAAACATCTTTCCTGTATAAACTGGATCTAAAATAATTCCTTCTTGTCTAGCCATTAAATACATAGCCTCTCTTTGTTCTTTATTAGTTTTACCATAACCTGGTAAAGCGAAGCGATTATTATGCAAACCACCTTCTATAATTAAATCATCAATAGTAACTCTTGTCTCTATATCTAATTCTATTGCTAAATTATTAGCTAGTTTAACACATTCATGAACATCAAAAGGTTCTACAAAAACAGGAATTCCAACTATTACAAAATTAGCTTTGTAATATTTTGCTCCTAAAACTAATCCTGCATAAGTACCAGCAGTACCATATGGACAAACTAAATAATCAATTGTTTCATCTTTCCATTCTTCATCATCAATTATTTCTTTAATACATTGCATATAACCAAAAGCACCAATTGTATTAGAGCCACCCATTGGGATAGCTAGTACTTTATCATTTTGTTGTTTTCTTTCATAGATGATATTATCCACAACTTCTTGAACTTTATTTTTAGCTTCTTCTTCTGCTAAATCTTCTGTATCCACAAAGACAATTTCACCATTCATCATTGCATCTAAAGCTAAATTACCTTCTAATAATTCAGGAGCTTTTCCTTCAATTACTAAAATACTATTAAGATTATATTTAGCTGCCGCACCAATAGTTAAACGACCATGATTAGTTTGCATAGCTCCATAAGTTAATAAAGTATTGTAACCATTATCTAGAGCATAATTAACTAAATAATCTAATTTTCTCGTTTTATTGCCACCCATAGCTAAACCAGTAAGATCATCTCTTTTAATATAGATATCTCCTTTATTAAAATATTTAGTTAAGTTATTTAACTTTTCAATTGGTGTATTAATACGTCCTACATTAATTCTATTAAGTTCTTGCATAATATCAACTCCCTTTTTTATTATACAATATATTTATAAAAAAAAGCACCTTAGTGCTAATTTAAATTAATATTTTTTGATGGGTTCTTATCTAATATTTCATCATTTAGTTTTTCAATCTTTTTAATAACAGCTTCTAATTGTTCTTCTAAATTATCTTCATTTAAATTCAAGACAACTTCTTCTACTCTAGAAGCTTTTATTTTATTAAGATTATCCTTATCTTCTTCTTTAGCAACAATAACTTCTACATCACTAAGATTTTCTTTTAAATATTGATTAATACGATTAACTATTTTAGCTTCATCATTTTCTTTAATTTCTAATTGATATATCTTTTCTTTATTCATAATAATCACTCCTAAGCTCTAAGAAATTATAATAAAATAAGAAAACAAATACAAGTATTTAAGCTTAATATTATTACTTTTAATCATATAGTAAATTATTAATTAATTTAAATCTTTAATACAAAATTCTTTTTGTTTAATTTCTCTATTTATTTGATTAATTTTCTCTTCTAAAATTAATAATTGTTCATCTAAATTATCTTCATCAAGTTCTAATTTAAATTCATCAAAACCAGCTATTTGTAATTCATTACTTTCAAGATCCATTAAATCTTTAGAAATAACTATTTCTACATCATCAAATTTATCTTTAATAAATTTTTTTATTCTCTTCTCAATTTCTATTTTCTGTCGACATTTATTTTTAAATTGATATACTTTTTCTTTTTTCAATTTCATCCTCCTCAATGTCAACGATTATAAGTAAAAATAATAAATATTACAAGTGTAAAGCTTTTTATTCATACAATATTAAAAATGATACATTTATTATCAATATATTATTAATAAAACTTAATTATTAAAGATATAAAAAAGAAAAAGTATAGTTTAGACCATACTTTTTCTTAAAATAGTAATTAAATTAATTTATCTAAGTTAACTTTTAAATCTTCGATAATATCTTCAACATTTTCTAAACCGATAGATGCTCTTAATAATCCATCATCAATTCCAGCAGCAATTCTATCTTCTTTACTGTATGGAGAATGAGTCATACTTGCAGGATGTTGAATTAATGATTCACAATCACCAAGTGATACCGCTAACTTAAATACTTTAACTGAATTAGCTAAATTCTTAGCAGCATCATATCCACCTTTAAGTTCAAAAGCCATTAAACCTGAATATTTATCATTCATTTGTTTTTTAGCAATTTCATGATCTTTATGTGATTTTAAACCTGGATAATAAACTTTTGCGACTGCTGGATGCGTTTCTAAAAATTCAGCTACAGCTTGAGCATTAGCACAATGTCTTTCCATTCTAACTTCTAATGTTTTTAAACCACGATTAATTAAGAAAGCATCAAATGGTGACATAACAGAACCAGTGATATCTTTTTGTCCTTCTAAGTTACATTTTAAGATGAAATCAGCATCACCACAAATAGCTCCAGCAATAACATCTCCATGACCATTTAAATATTTTGTAGCACTATGGACTACTACATCAATACCAAATTCTTTTGGTCTAGTACAATAAGGTGTTGCAACTGTATTATCAACAACTGACATTAAATTATGTTCTTTCGCAAATTTAGCAACCCATTCTAAGTCTATTATTTTTAGAGTTGGATTAGCAGGTGTTTCACAATAAATGATTTTAGTATTTTCTTTTAAAGCAGCTTTAACTTCTTCAGGATTTGTTAGATCCACAAAACTTACTTCAATTCCAAAGCGTGGTAAATGATGTTCAAATAATGAATGAGTGCATCCATAAATTACTTTATCACTAATGACATGGTCCCCTTCATTTAAAGCAGTCATAAATACTGTTCCAATAGCTCCCATACCACTACTTAATACTAAAGCAGCTTCGGTACCTTCTAAACAAGCTAATTTTTCTTGTAGATAAGTAGTTGATGGATTACCTAATCTTGAATAGATATAACCACCTTCTTCTAAGGCAAATCTTCTTCCACCTTGTTCAGCACTATCAAAGACAATAGTTGAAGTTTGATAAATAGGGAAAGTTAATGCTCCATATTCTGCTTCATGACGTTCGTTATGAATTGCTCTAGTCGCAAATCCTTTTTCTTTTAATGACATATTATTTATGCCTCCTTCTTAAATATTTTTATGATAACTTAATAATAACACTACGTAAAAAAAAGTAAATACTTTTCCAAAAAATATTTACTTTGTTAATTATATTTATATTAAATGATATATTAATATTATAAATTATTATATTTAATTTGATTTAGTACTAATTAAACGAGCCATACTACTAATTTCATTATAATATTCAATAATACTTTTATTATCTTGTTTAAAGAAGATACCTTTTTTAGTATTAAAAATTATTTCATGAAGTTTAGCTTCAATATCATAAGCATAATTACTAACTTCAAGATATCCTAAAGGTTTAGTATTCCCTTCTCTAGCAAAATCAATATTCTTATTATTAATAATTAAAGTTAAAACAAGATAACAAGACATCTTTTCAATTAGTGTTCTTCTTAAATTATCATCTGTTTTATTTTTCTTTTCTCTAGCTTGAATATCTTCAATAATATCATCAATATAAGTTAAAGAATTATAACCAAAATCTAACACTTTTTTATCATAATTATAGTAAGCTATTTCCACAAATTCAGTACCTAATGACTTTGTATAATAACTACGATTATTTACTAATTCAAAATTTGTCTTAGAATTTCTTAAAATCATTACTTCTCTAATAAATTTTTGATAATAATGACGAGAATAATCAAAACTATTATTAGATTGGAATAGAATATAATAATACATTGAGGTATGATATTCATCAACTTCAATCTCTACTAATTTAGTTTCATCATCTTTCATAACATTTAATTCTTCTAGACTAATTGTTGGATAGACAATTCCTAATAATTTATGAGCTGTTGCTTCTAAGTCTAAATCTATTTTAAAATCCCACATTGCTTTAAGGCTAGTTTCATCATCAAAAGCATTAATATCTTGGTATAATTGAGTCTTAACCATACCATTTTCAAGTATTGTTGTTTGATAAGCTTTATCATAGTTTTTTAACTTATTAAAATCTAAATACTTAGCATAATCTTCACTATGATACATTAAATAAGAACTACCTAAAACAATACCACTATCATAATCATAATGATCATGGCCTGCTAAATACTCTTTATCAATACCTAAAGAAAAAGTATTTAAAATATTACCAAATTTAATATCATTACCAATAATTTTATAATATTTACCTTGACTTAAGCCTTCAAAAACATATCTAGAAAAATCAAAATCTTCTTCTGTTAAATGAATAACATCATCTCTAAACTTATGAATTTCAAAAGCACGTAAATGTTCTAAACAAGCACGACTAACATCATAATTATTAATAAACCACTCAATATTATTGATATAGTCTTTTTCATTATTTAAATAAAGAGCTAAACTATTTTTAATTCTAATATAACTAAAACCATTACGATAATAATAATTTAAACTAGTAATTTCATTATTATATAAAGCAAATGAAAAATCACTATTTTTCTCTTTTACTTGTTTCATATAACTAGTAAGTTCTTCTTCTTTTAAATTAAGATAATGATAATTATGAACAAAACCAAATTCTTCTGGATAAACTGGATTAAAGAAAAGTATTTCATTATCACAAAATTTATCTCTTAAATATTGTAATCCCCCTTCATCAATTATTCCTTTTACAATAAAGTCTAAACAAACTTGTGGTGCTAAACTCTTTTTTTCATTACTCATTATTATATCCCCCTTATTTTTTTCTTATTGCATCAATTGGATCTAAGTGCGCTGCTTTAATTGAAGGTATCACTCCAGCAATAACACTTAGTAAACCACAACAAGCAATAATTATTATTATAGTTTTAACATCAAGTTGAGCAATTGTCAAATCTGGCACATTAGATGACATTGTTTTTAAAGTATTAGTAATAGCTTTATTAATGACTTGACATAAACCAAGTGAAATTACTACCCCAATACAACCACTTAATAATCCAATACATAAAGCTTCATTTAAGAATATATTTCTAATATCTTTAGTTTTAGCCCCCATTGCCCTTAAAATACCAATTTCTTGTTTTCTTTCAAGAACAGAGATATATACAACAATCGCAATCATTAAAATAGCTACAAAAACACTTATACTGCTAAAAGCAATTAACCCATTTCTAATAATATCTAAAATACTATTAACCATACTAATAATTGTCTGAGCAGCTCCTTGGAATTTATATTCTTTTTGACTATCATTTAATTCTTTAACATAGTTATCAACATTCTTAGTGTTGTTATAGAAAACAATAAAACCATCAGTTTTGCTGTCTTTAATACTCATATCAAAATATTTTTCTAAAGCAGATGATACAAAATTATCATTAACATAAATTGTTGGCATCAAAGTACTATCTCTAGTAATACCAGTTATCGTAAATTCAATAGTTGCATTCTTTTTGTCTTGACTATCTGTAGCAGCTAAATAAACTTTCTTACCAATTAAATTAGCAACATTAGTATCATTTTTATCTAAAATATCTTTTGCGGTAGTTAAAGATATCATAATATCAAAAGGTTTATCCTTACTTGGTAATTTACCATAACCTATCTCACTAGTTGTCGAATAAGCTAAATTAATATTACTAGTTGAAATTAAAGCAACTGCACTAGTTTCCTTACCTTCTTGGACCTTTTTCATATATTCTGTATAATCAGTATCATCTTTATTTAAACTCATAATACTAAAAATCATATTCATACTTGGAAAATAAACACCATTAGCATCTTTAGCAATATTTTTAACTTTTAAATAATCATCATAAGTTAATAATTGATAGTCTTTAGAATTCATTTCAAAATTACTTGGTACTGATGCAAATATTTTATTAGCTGGAAAAATACTAAGTACTTGATCATTAACAGCTTTTTTAGTGCCCATATTCAATGCTAAAGCTAAAGAAATACCAATTATCCCAATAGACATCCCTAAGGCTGTACCAATAGTACGACCTTTCTTCAATAATAAATTACGATAAGCTAATTTTAATGCAGTAAAGAATTTCATATTACTTTTAGTAATATTAGTCTTCGTATTCAAATCAATTCCATCAACAACTTTAGGAATATTATTTTGAACATTTACGACTTTACCATCTTCTAAATAAACAATACGATTGGCATATTGATAAGCTAAATCCATATCATGAGTAACTAAAACAACAATATGTTTTTGTGCAACTTTTTTTAATAATTGCATAATTTGTTGGCCTGTTTTATGATCTAAAGCTCCTGTTGGTTCATCAGCTAATAGAATAGTTGGATCATTTGCTAGAGCACGAGCAATAGCTACTCTTTGTTTTTGACCACCACTTAAAACATTAACTTTCTTTTTTTGATGTTCTTTTAAACCAACTAACTCTAATAATTCTTGACTACGAGCTTTCTTTATACTTTTTTTAGTATTAGAGATATCAAAAGCCAATTCAATATTTTCACGAGCATTTAGTGAATTAATTAAAGTAAAATGTTGAAAGATAAAACCAATCTTATCTTTACGATAATGATCTATTTCCTTAGTCTTAGCCTTTTTTAAGGAAACATTATCAATAATAACATCACCTTTAAAATCACTATCTAAAGCTCCTAAAATGTTCATTAAAGAAGTTTTCCCACTTCCACTTTGACCAACAATGGCAATCATATTACCATCATCAATATTAATATTAATATCCTGTAAGGCATCAACATGATGATTTTTTAATTTATAAGTTTTAAAAATATTCTTAATTTCTAACATAACTAAAACCTCCTACTCATCACGTAATGCATCAATTACTTCCATCTTAGTTGCACGTCTAGATGGCAAATAACCTGCTATAAAAGCAACAATAACACTTATTAAAATTAATAATATAATTTGTAATAAAGGAATATGATAAATAATATTATTAATACTTAAATCATAAGATAAAGGAATCTTAATGGTATTAGTAAAATCATAACCACTAAAATGAGTAACTACTTTCTCTCCAATTGGTGCTAATACAAAAGCAAGTCCAACGCCAATTAAACCACTTAATAAACCAATAATAATAGCTTCTGCTTTAAAGATACGCATAATATCTTTTTTACGAGCTCCAATAGCTTTTAAAATACCAATCTCAACTTTTCTTTCAAGAACTGAAGCAAATAAAACAATAGCTATTAAAATTGAAGAAACAACTAAAGCTAAAATAAGAAATGCAATCATAACAAGTTGTACTAAATTAATAATCATTTGTAAAGCTTGTTGGAATATTAAAGCAAAACTAGTTAAAGATATTCCTTCTTGATTTCCCATATAACTAGCCAACATATTATTATTAGATTGATTACTTTCTTTTAGAACCCAATCTCTAAAACTTAATAATTGATGAGGATTTTTTAATACAACTTCAAATTTAGTATTAGTTTGTAATATCTTATATAAAGACTCTGTTTTTATTTTAGTATCTTGTAAATAAGATTTCATACCATCATAATCATAATAAATAAATGGTTGATCAACATCTAATTCATCGACAATACCTACTATTTTAAATTCAGTATTTATTGGTATTTTAAGTGAAGTAAAATCAAGTTTAACATTCTTATTTAAAACACTATCATAATCATCATCTTTTAAATTCAAAGCATTAATAACTTTTCTTGCAAATGCTTTATTAACAATAACTTCCTTACTATTATCCTTAGGTAATTTACCATTTAAATAAGGCTTTAAAAAGTCTAAATCACTAGTTGGTGCTAAAGCATTTTGTTGGGTATCAATATTATTATCATTGACATACCATTTACCTGCTTCTGGTAATTCAACTCTAATTTGTGAAACATCTTCATTTTTCTTTAAAAAATCAAATTCTTTAATATCTTTAATCGCTTCAAGTTTATTATCTTTTTTAATATTTTTAGTAATCGTTACAACATTAGAAGAGCCAAAACGAGTAATTTGTTCATTAATAAAAGCATTAGCTCCATTACTTAATCCTAATACTAAAGTAATACCACATATACCAATAGCTCCAGCTAAAGCTGTAATAAAGACACGACCAAACTTCTTTTTCATATTACGCATACTTAATTTAAAAGCTTCTTTAAAAGACATTTTACGATCTCTCTTATTTAAAAAAGTATGTTCTTTAATTTCTTCTTTATTTTTAATTTCTTCAATTTTTTGGATTTCTCCATCTAATAAACGAACAACTTTAGAACCATATTCATAAGCTAACTTTTCATTATGGGTAACCATAATAATTAACTTATCACTAGCAACTTCTTTTAATAATTCCATAATCATTAAACCAGTTTGTGAATCTAAAGCACCTGTTGGCTCATCCGCAAGGATTACATCTGGATCATTTGCTAGAGCTCTAGCAATAGCTACTCTTTGTTTTTGACCACCACTAAGTTCACTTGGAGTATGCATTGCATGTTCTTTATCAATACCAACTCTAGCAAGTAAATCTAAAGCTCTTTGTCTTCTTTGTTTCTTCTTAATACCAACTAAAGTCATTGATAATTCAACATTTTCTAAGGCACTAAAATGTTCTATTAAATTAAATTGTTGGAAGATAATTCCAACATTATTTTTACGATAAAAATCCCAATCTTTATCTTTATATTTTTTAGTAGATTGATTATCAATTATTAAATCACCACAAGAAGCTGTATCAAGTCCAGCAATAATATTTAATAATGTTGATTTACCACAACCACTAGGCCCTAGAATAGATATAAACTCCCCTTTATCAAAAGCTAAATTAATATCTTTTAAAGCATAAAAGTATTCTTTTTTGCCAATCTTAAACTCTTTTGAAATACCCTTTAATTCTAATATCATATCAAAACCTACTTTTCTTGTGCTTTCTTACTTACTTTAAAGATATCTTTATAAACATCAATGATTTCCTTTTCTTTTTCTAAATTATAAGATTTAATTTTATCAATAATTACTAATTCTCTATTATAATCTCTAACATTTAAATCATTAACATATTTATATTCCTTAATTTTTTCAACTACTTTAAATCTTTCTTCTAATAATTTAATTATCTCAAAATCAATATCATCTATTTTAGCACGATAATTATCTAATTTATTCATTATTATCACCGCCCTAATTATACTATAATAATAATCACTTATCACTTAATATCATAACTTAACAAAAATAATGGTATAATTAACCAAGAAAAGAGGAAGAATATGAAAATTATTAACATTAAATTTAAAGATTTAACACAAGAAAATTGGAGTGGTGGCAAGACTAAACAAATATATATTTATCCAGAAACAGCTTTATACAAAAACAAAGATTTTCTTTTTCGTCTTAGTAGTGCTTCAATAGAAGAACAACCATCTACCTTTACATTATTTCTAGGTTATACTAGATATTTATGTATGTTAGACAATTCCTTATCATTAAAAATTAACAATAAATCAATTAATTTAGAAAAAAATGAAATAATTAAATTTCATTCAGAAGATGATGTAATTTCATCTAGTATTGGTAATGATTTTAATTTAATGATTAAAGATGATATTATTGAACATGAGATACAAATAGAAAATGGATTCATTAGTAAAGATCAACATTTTATTATAATATTTGCTTTAGAAAAAGTTAATATTACTATTAATAATGAAGAATTTCTTTTAGATAAATATGATACTATTATTATCGAAAATTTAGACAAGGAAGAAATAGATTTAATTACTAAAGATCATGTTATAATCGCAACTTTAAATCTTGCATATACTAACTAAAAAAAGCTAAATGAATATATCTTATTCAAATAGCTTTTTTCTATAAAATAATAATTAACTTTTTAAACTAGTTATCGTGTACTTTAATTCTATATTATTTTTTTTAAATGAATGATGATAATAATCTAAAAATTCTTTTACATTCTTTGGTGGTTCACTAATAAAATCAATAATAATCTCTTTATCATAATCGTCACTATCAATATAAGAATCTAATTCTCCATTGATAATAAAAGATAAATAATTACTTAATTTAGCATTTAATAATTGAATATGAATTTCTTCTTGATCAAAAGTTAAAACATCTTTAATATATAATTTTGCGACATTATTCTTTTCATCATAACCAAGGCCATCTATTACTTCTTTTTGAAATATACTCATTACTATCATCTCCTGTTTAAATTATAACACTAACAATAATAATAATAGTAAGATTTAATAATAATATTTTTATAATTAATCAGTATTAAAAAGAACTAATTCTTATTTATATATTCTTATATTAATTTAATTACTCACTAGCTTTAATCATTAATTTAGTTAATAAATTTCCATACGCTACTGGATCTTGTAAAGGTAATCCTTCAATTAATAAGGCTTGATTATATAGTAATTTCGCATAGTCTGCTACTTCATCCTTATTAGTTTCATATAATTTATTAATAGCTTTAAATAATTCATGATCAGGATTAATTTCTAATATTTTATTTGCTTTCATCATATCATTAGCACCAGGCATTTGTGATAATGTTTTTTCCATTTCAATACTTAATCCTTCACCACTTGCAAGATAAACTGGATTAGATTTAAGTCTATTAGTAAAAATAACATCACTTACTTCATCTTTAAGATTATCTTTAATTAAAGAAAGTAAATCTTCATTTTCTTTAGTTTTTTCTTCAAGCTCTTTTTTTACTTCCTCATTGTCATTACTTGAACTACTAATATTCTTAAAAGGAATATCTTGATAATTAGCTAATATTTGTATCGCAAATTCATCAACATCATTTAAGAAATACAACACTTCTTTATTATCATCTAAATATGTTTCCATAATTGGTAATTTATTAATAGTATCAATATCTTTACCGGCTACATAAAGTATTTCTTTACAATCTTTATTATTATCTAAGTATTCTTGTAAAGTAACATATTCTTGATTTCTACTAGACTTAAACATAATTAAATCTTTAAGTAAATCTTTTTTTGCACCAAAATTATCATAAATACCATACATTAATTGCATACCAAATTCATCATAGAATTTATTATATTCTTCACGTTCATTTTTAAGCATTTTACCCAATTCTGATTTAATACGATTTTCAATAGCTTTAGCTAATTTAGTTACATTACGATCATGTTGAAGCATTTCACGAGAAATATTAAGTGATAAATCTTCACTATCAATTATCCCTTTTACAAATTTAAAAGCATCACTTACTAAATATTCACAATCTGCTTCAATAAAAACTGATTTTGAATATAAATCAATTTGTTTTTTATAAGTAGGACTAAAGAAATCAAAACCACGATGTGATGGTATAAATAATAACATTTCATAATTTAAAGCGCCTTCAGCTTTACGGTAAATAGTTTTTAAAGGCTTTTGCCAATCATGAAAATGTCCCATATAAAAATTATCATACTCTTCTTGAGTCACTTTAGATTTAGGTTTTTTCCATATAGCTTGCATTGAATTAATAGTAGTTAATTCTGTTTTAGTAGTATATTTAGAATAATCTTCATTACCATCTTTATCTTTATCATAAATCTTTATTTCTTTATCCATTTGGATAGGATATTTAATATAATCAGAATATTTTTTTATTAATTCTTCTATTTTATTACTATTTAAAAATTCATCAAAGTCTTTACCTTTTTTAAGATGAAGAATTATTTTAGTACCAATATTTATATCTTCTTTTGCTTTAGTAATTTCATAATCACTAATACCTTCACTAGTCCATAAATAAGTATCACTACCTTCTTTATGCGAAATTACTTTAACTTCATCAGCTACAATAAAACTAGAATAGAAACCAACACCAAATTGTCCAATAATATCCGCATTATTATCTTCTAAAGCTTTAATAAATTCTTTAGAACCAGAATGAGCAATTGTACCTAGATAGGTTTCTAATTCTTTATTATCCATACCAATACCAGTATCACTAATGGTAATTGTTCTTTCTTTTTTATTAACATCTATTTTTATGGTAGGATTATCTATTTCTAAGCTACTATCTTTTAATGACATAAATTTTCTTTTATCAATAGCATCACTAGCATTAGAAATTAACTCTCTTAAAAATATTTCTTTATTTGAATATATAGAATTAATCATTAATTCTAATAATTGTTTTGATTCTGCTTTAAATTCTTTTTTCATTTACACCACTCCCATTAACTATTATAGTCAAAAAGAATGATATTGCAATACTTTTATAGCACTTGTACACATAGAGTGCTAAATTGATTTTTATATAAAAAAAGAAACTATACTAAATAATATTATTTAGATAATATAGTTTCTTATTTTTATTTATTCACTTTCTAACCCTTTATCCATTATTTCATGAATAAGGGCAATTTGATCAGGTTTGATCGGTTTACAATTTTCTGGTTCTCCATCACCACGAACAATAGCTTCAGCTAATCCATGACATCCAGGAAAACCACATGCTCCACAATTAACTTGTGGTAAATGAGCATTGATATTTTCTACTCTTGTATCAGGTGCGACATAACAAAATTTATCCGCAAAGCCTAATATCAAACCAAAGGCTAGTCCAACACAAGCTAATGTTAATATTGCGACCATTATTTAGCCTCCCTTTGATGATGCCCACAGTGGAAATTACCACAACCATGACATCCAGAAAAATCAGCATTACAACCTTTAGGAATCTTAGTATTTTTATCAATGATAAAAGAACTAACAAATAATCCTACAACGATCAATAAAAGTATAAAAACAGCTAACATTATACCAATCCTCCTAAACCAAAGAATGCTAAAGCCATACTAGCAGCACAAACAAGCCCAATTGGATTTCCTTTCCATGGCATTGGAGTTGGATTATAATCAACTTTTTCTCTAATTGTTGAGAAAATAAACATTACTAAAGCATATCCTAGAGAGATACCAATACCATAAATAGCAGTTTCCCAAATTGTATTGTATCCTTTGGTAATAATATTATTACATGCTCCTAAAACAGCACAATTAGTTGTAATTAATGGAAGATAAATTCCCATTGCTCGATAAAGAGTTGGAGAATATTTTTTCATTACAATTTCCACAAATTGTACTAATGAAGCAATAATTAAAATAAATAGAATTGTTTGTAAATAATCTACATTAAAAGGAATAAGAATATACTTATGCATTAAATAGCTTAATATACATGAAGTAAATATTACAAAGATAACAGCAGCACCCATACCTAAAGCTTGACTTCTTTTATTAGTAACACCAAGAAAAGAACAAATACCTAAGAATTGAGTTAAAATAATATTATTTACAAATACTGCTGCAAAAAAGATAAAGAATAATTGCATCTTATACCACCTCTTCTTTCAATTGTGCTCTTTTTCTATTTCTAATTACTAATGCAGCTGCTATTGAAGCACATATAGCTAGAGTTAAAAAAGCACCACAAGAACTACTAAAAGCTGGAATAGTAAAGGCAGTAGGAATAATTCTAACACCAAAAACTGTACCTAATCCAAGTAATTCTCTCACAAAAGATAAACATAACAAACCAATAGTAAATCCAATTCCCATACCAATAGCATCTAAAGCTGATTTGAAAGGATTATTAAATTGAGCAAAAGCTTCACAACGAGCTAATGGAATACAATTAGCAACGATTAATGGAATAAATACTTTCATAGCATCATATAATTCAGGAGTTAACATTTCCATTCCCATTTCTAGAATTGTAACTAATGCCGCAATGATAATAATGAAAACTGGAATTCTTATTTCATCCATAACAATATGTCTAATCAAAGAAACAATTATGTTTGAGAAGAACATTACAAAGATAACAGCTGCTCCCATACCAATAGCATTAACACATTTAGTTGTAATACCTAAAGCTGGACACATCCCAAGAAATAGAATGAAAGTTGGATTTTGTTTAAACATACCTAAAGTTAAAGTATCTTTTAAATCTTTTAAAACACTTTTATTTTCCATTTTCTTTCACCTCATTTTCATAAATTTTTAATGCTTGAGTGATTCCTTTTTTAACTGAGCCACTTGTTATAGTAGAACCTGAAATAGTATCAATTTCTGAATTAATATCTTTATTAATAAATTGATCTTTAAATTTATCTTCAGTAATCTGTGTACCATAACCAGCTGTTTCAGCTTGGGAAATTACTTGAAAACCTTGAAATTTATTATCTATTACCGCAACTAAGTAACTTAATTCTGATTGAAACCCAATTGAATTAATTTCAAGTACGGCACCTTCTTGTTTATCACCAACATATATTTCATGAATAGCAGATAATGTTGTATTATCTACTTCAACAGTTTTAAAACTTGTGGCATTAGGAACCATTTCCTTTAACATCTTATTGGTCTTAGCTTCTTTATACGCCGCAATAGATGGTGCTGTTAAAACATTTGTTTCATATAAGACACCAGCACATATAGCACAGACAATAGTTAAAAATAAAGTTAATTTAAATATTTTCATAATTTTTTCCTCCTATGCTACTAAAGTAAAGGCCATAACTAATAAAATACAAATAATTAAGAAAACACTTGTACTTAGAATCTTTTTCTTAGTATTTTCGTTAGTTACTCCAACAGTTAAACTATCAATAAATGGTACAAACATATTACAAATTAATATCGCAAAAACAACACCTTCAGGAAGATTACCTTTAGCTCTAATTAAGAAAGTAATTAAAGCAAATAAAATTGCAAAGATAAACTTACCTTGTTTAGTATTAGGATTAGTAACAGGATCTGTTAACATGAAGATAGAACCAAAGAATAATCCACCACTTAATAAATGAATTAAAACAAAATCAATACTGAAAGTTCCATTGGCAACACTATAAAAGAAAGCGAATAAACCAACACATACCACAGATACTACTGGAATAATCCAATCAATAACACGACGAGCTAATAAGTAAATAGCCGCAATAATTAAAGGAATAATTAAAGTTTCTCCAATAGCTCCTTGATGAAAACCAAATAATAAATCAGTAAAAGAGCCAAAACTTTGTTTAACAGTATCTAAATCATTAGGATTACCTTGTAAAGTTAATAATGGAGATGAACTACCTAAACCATCAATTGTAGGTGTTTCTAATACTTTCGCAAATGCTATTAAGCAAAAAGCACGACCAATACCAGCTGGATTAAAGATATTACAACCAAAACCACCAAAGATTAATTTTCCAAATAATTCCGCAATTATTGAGGCAATAAAGGCAACATAGAATATTTCATAATTTCCATTAGCTCCTAAAGGTAAAGTTAACGCTAAAATTAATCCGGTGATAATTGAAGCATTTTCAGCTATTTTGTCAAACATATCTTTCATAGCAACGCCCATGATTTTCCAATAGATTAAATTAACTAAATTAGTGGTAATAACACAAATAGCCATGATTACTATAGCTTTAATTGCCCCACCAATACCATATAAATGATATTGTAAAACAATACTACAAATACAAACAAATAATAAAGCAAATAACACATCATACATTATTCTATGAGTACTAGTTTTCGCATGATAATTTGGGGATAAAGTATATTTAAATTTCATCTTATTAATTCCTCCTATTTACTTGCTTTTAAGACACGATCTTTACCCTTAGTTGTATAATCAGTCAACTGTATACGACTAGGACAAATATATGAACATAAACCACAAGATACACAAGTATCCGCTTTTAATTTCTTTAATAATTCAACATCTTTAGTAATTTCAGCATTTTTTATCATATTTGGTTGTAATCCAGATGGACAATATTCTAAACAACGAGAACATCTTAAACAAGGTAATTCATGTAATTCAACATCATTTAAGAATGTAATAGCATTATTATATGAGTTTAAAGCTATTTCATCAGTTACTAAAGCTTTACCCATCATTGGTCCACCTGATACTAAACGTGCTGAATTATCTTTAACTTGATCTTTATAACCACCAATTAAAGGCATAATATCACTAACTTTAG
>JAISTP010000019.1 GCA_031272545.1 Bacilli bacterium
TATAATTTAAACGTTGTTTTTTATCAAGAAAAATAGTATCAGGATGATTAAGTAAGAAATCAGCATTTGTATATTCTAATTCTTTACTGCCTAATTGACGATATTCTTCATCTAATTGATGGAAGCTAGTATCAACATTTCCTTCCAATTCATAAATATCTTTACCTTCATAAATAGTAATCATACTAAGATATTTTTCAAAGATAGTTAAATATTGATTAAGATTCATCTTTTTTAAACCAGAAACAACATAATCTTTAATATGAGCTTTATTTCTAGTCTTAAATAAGAAAGCTTTAAATCCTTCAAATGAAACTACTTCATCCATAACATCTACAAAGTATGAACATAAACTATCATAATGAATATCATCATCAATAAAGAAATGATCATGTAATTCATTAACTATTTCAATATTAGAAATAACAGCATCATACTTTTCTTTTGAATTCTCTACCTTTTCTGATAAAATTATTTTCTTCACAACAAATCACCTTTCTATTTTTGTAGTTTATTTTTAATGTAATAATTAGTTGCTAGGCCTCCTAAAGCAGTTTCACGGTATTCAATTTTTAAATCATCACCAGTTTCTTTCATAGTTCTAACAACAGTATCAAATGAGACACTATTAACTTTAATATTACCAACTACTTTAGCGGTAAATGCCGCATCAATAGCACGAAGAGCAGCTTGACCATTTCTTTCAATACAAGGAATTTGCACATATCCTTCAACTGGATCACAAGTTAAACCTAAATGATGTTCAATAGCTATTTCAGCCGCATGTTCAACTTGTTTACCATTTAGTCCATGAAAATATGCAACAGCAGCTGCAGCCATAGCGCATGCTGTTCCAACTTCAGCTTGACAACCACCTTCAGCTCCTGAAATAGTAGCATTCTTTTTAATTAAATTACCAAATAATCCACCAACTGCTAAAGAATCAACTAACTTTTCTTTACTAATCTTACGATCTTTATAATAAAAGTACATTACAGCTGGTATTACCCCTGCAGCTCCACATGTAGGTGCAGTAACAACCATACCACCAGAAGCATTTTCTTCAGACATGGCATAAGCATAGGCTAAAATCTTTAATTTTTCTTGTTCTTTAATGTCATTACTTTTATTAGCTTCATCTAATAATCTTTTACCAATTCTTTCTAATTTTAAAGAACCTGGTATTATTCCTTCAGTATTTAATCCTCTTTCAACATTTTCAATCATATGATCAAAAATAGAACCTAGAAAATCAATAATGTCTTCTCCTTCTATTTCTTTTACATAATCAAGATAAGTTAATTTATTTTCACGACAATAAGCAACAATATCATCTAAAGTATTTAAAGGATAAATATCAGGAAGACTACCACCAGAATCCATACCTTCAATTACAATAGTACCACCACCAACAGAATAAACAATCCATTCACCTTTCATGTTATGTTCTTTATCAAAAGCTCTAAAAATCATACCATTAGGATGTTTAGGTAATTCAGTATCATCCCAGAAGATCTCTGTAGGAATATCTTTAATAGTTTGTAAAATAATCCAGTCTGTTAAATGTCCTTTACCTGTAAGGCTAAGTGAACCATGTAAGGTGACTTCTATTTTAGCCGCATCACTATAAGCTTCACTAAATTGTTTAGCAGCTCTTTGAGGACCCATTGTATGTGATGAGGATGGCCCTGGTCCTACTTTATATAATTCTTTTAATGATTGCATATTATTTCCTCCATTATGCTTTTAATATAAATAATTTTATTCCATGAATATTATTAACTTTACCAGCTTTAATATCATAATCTAATTGAGCTAAATCAAGGATTTTAGTTCTTAAAATTCTATTTTGATAAGATAATTCACTAGCTAATTTAACACGATAAGGATGAATTTTTAATTTAGAAGAAATCTCTTTTTGATTATATCCTTTTTTTAAATATTTCTTAGTTAATAAAGCTATTCTAAATTGTTCTGCTAAATTAAAAATTAACACTATTGGTTCCATGCCTTCTTTTAATAATTGATTTAATAAAGCTAAGGAACGAGCAACATCTTTTTTTAATATCAAATTACATAAATCAAAGATATTACTATTATCATTAGTACTAACAAAGTTAATAATATCATTTTTACTAATATGAGAATTGGCTTTAAATAGCGATATTTTATCAATTTCATTCTTAATATCACTTAAATTATTACCAACACAAGTAATGATATAATTGATAGCATCATCATCTATAGTATTGTTTAACTTATTAAATTTCTTTAAGATAATAGTTCTTAAAGCATTAAAGTCAGGTCGTTCTATTTCTAAAACTCTTGTTTTATCTCTAATAAGTTTAACAATCTTCTTTCTTTTATCTAATATATCATCTACTTTTTCACTATCTTCAACTACTAAATAAAATATCAAAATGGTAGATTCATTACTATCATTTAAATATTCACTAAATTTATCAATATACTCTTCAAAATCAATATTAGTTCTTTTACTAGTTAAAAATAATGGATTTTTTACTATCGCAAATTTATTTTCCGCAAAAAAAGGTACACTAATACAATATTCAATTATTGAATTAATATCACCACTTAAGCAATCAAAAGTCATCGTATTCATTAAATCAGGTTTAGCATCTACTTTTTTATAGATTTGTCTTAATTGATTTTTAGCACTTATTTCATCATTTGCAATAATAGTAAAATTCATTTAATCACCACCAATATTATAACACTAAAAATAACCCTTTTAAAGTAGCATAATTCTTAAATAAGTTATTGATAAGTTTTTAAATAATTAAAATTAAAAATA
>JAISTP010000001.1 GCA_031272545.1 Bacilli bacterium
GAGAATATTTTGCGATATTTTGGAATCATAAAAAAAGAAATATCATTGTATTATTAACAATATCTCTTTTACATTTTATTATTCGTTTATCAACTTTATATTAGTTTTAAGTATTTACACGCATGATAAATACCATTATCAGAAATATGACTCGTAACATATGAGGCATATTTTTTTAATTCATCATCGGCATTACCTAATGCTACACCAATATGAGCTAATTTAAGCATACCAATATCATTTAAACCATCACCAAAAGCAATTAAATTATTTTTATTAAGATGAGCATAATCTAATATTTTTTGAATTCCTTTTTCTTTTAAACCATCATTCAATAAAACATTCATTCCATAAGGATTCATTCTTACAAAAGTTAATTCTTTAAACTTAGGAATAATTTTTTTTTCATCTTCTTCTTTAATCATTACACTTAATTGATATATTTTTTTATAATCTAAATGTTCTACATATTTAGGATAAACTGAATTACTAAATACATTATAATAACTATTAATCATTTCATTATCATGATACTCACTAACAATACCATCATATGTTGCAGCTACAAAAGGAATATTATTTTTCAAACAAAATTCTTCAAATCTTTTAACAATAACTTCTGGTAATGGATTATCATAAATTACTTTATTTTTATATTCAACATAATTACCATTAAAAGCTACATAAGTATCAATATTTATATTATAAGGTTTTAAGAATTCTTTAATATATCTGGGATATTTACCACTTGCTATACCTACAAGATTATCATTAGTTATTAATGATTTTAAAGCTGATATAGTAGATGAAGGTATTTCATGTTTATAGTGATCTAATAAGGTATTATCAATATCAAACATAATTATTTTTTTCATAAATAGCATCTCCTTACTTAATTATTATATAAGAGTAATAAACTAGTTACAATTAAAAACACTAAGTGGTAATAAAAGATAAATAATTTGAATATTAATTTTTATTTTAGTGCTATATGTTATAATAATTGAGGAAGTGATGTTATGAAAACTTGTTTATTACTTATTGATATGTAGAAAAATTTTATTAATGTTAAATAGAATGATATGAAGTAATCATATAATTTAATTAACATTACTAATTATCACTATATTAGGAATGTTGTTGTTAATAAAATGAAATGAGTAAAGGAGATTAATTATGATAAAACAAGTCAAAGAAGTATTTGAAAACATAGAAAAATATAAAATAGTAGATGATGTTACATTAGTAGGTGTTACTAAGTTTAGAGAAGTAGCTGATATAAAAAAATTAGTTGCTTTAGGTGTTAATAATCTTGGTGAGAATAGGCCACAAGAACTTAGAGATAAATATGATTTAATTGATAATGTTAATTGGCATATGATTGGAAGATTACAAGAAAATAAGATTAAGTATGTTATTGAAAGAGCTTGTTTAATCCATTCAGTAGCTGATCTTAAATTAGCAAGTGCTATTAATAAAGAAGCTATTAAACATAACTTAGTAAAAGAAATCCTCCTTCAAATAAATACATCATTAGAGGAAAGTAAACAAGGATTTGATAGTAATGAACTAGAAGATGCTTTAAAATATTGTGCCACTTTATCTAATATCAAAGTAGTTGGATTAATGGTTATGGCACCTTTAGTTGAAAATGAAAGTATTATTAATGATACTTTTAGTAAAGCCCATGATTTATATAATAAATATCAAGAACAATATCATTTTAAATATTTATCAATGGGAATGTCTCATGATTATATTATTGCTTTAAAAAATGGGGCTAATATGTTACGAATTGGTAGTTTATTATTTGAAGAAGATTAGGGGGAGATTAACATGTTACAAAATTATCAAAATATTCTAATAGCAATTGATGGTTCTAATCAAGCTTTATTAGCTTATGAAAAAGCCTTAGAAGTAGCTAAAAGAAATAAAGGTAAACTATATTTAGCTAATATAATTGACATCAATGCTTTAAATACTATCTCTTTAGATGGTAGTGAGATGTATAATTTATTATTTGAAGAAGCTAATAAGTTATTAGATGATTATATTAAGAAAGCTCAAGAAAAGAATTTTACTAATATTGAGAAGATTGTGGAATTTGGTTCAGCACGTGAATTAATTGCTAGAGAATTAATTAGTAAATATCATATTGATTTAATTATGTTAGGGGCAACAGGGAAAAGTGCCTTATCAAGATTATTATTAGGTTCTGTTTCAGAATATGTTACAAGAACAGCTCAATGTGATGTTTTAATTGTAAGAACTGATTTAGATAATAAGAAATAAAAAAGTCCTTTAATAAGGACTTTTTATTTGTCATCTTTTGTAATATCTTTTTTCAAAGTAAATTCAAAACATACGGCATATTCATCTTCTGTATTAACATTATACATCGAATAATTAGAACCATATCTTTCTAATATTTGTTTAACTATTGTTAGACCTAATCCTGTTCCATGTTTATAATCAAGACGAGATTTATCTGAACGATAGAATGGTTCAAAGATATGATTTAAGCTTTCACTATCAATATTAGTACCATGATTATATATTTGAATTAAAACATAATCAGTAAAGGAAGAAGTAAATATTTCTACTTTAGAATTTTCTTCTGTATAATAAATAGCATTTTCTAAAACATTCTTTAATACTAAATCAATACTAGTACGATCTACTAAGACTACATCATCGATAATATTAGTTTCAATATTAATATGTTTTTCATCAATTAAAGTATTTAAACGATTAACATTTTCACAAATTAAATCTTCTAAGTCATAAGGTTTTAATTTTATTTCCATTTCTTGGACCGAGAATTTAGCATAATTTAATAAGCTCATAACAATATTTTGCATATTATTAACTTCATCAATCATATCATCAACATAATTTAATGGTTCTTTATAAGGGCCAACTTTATTTTTTATTCCTTCTAAAATACCAAATAAGATAGTTATTGGTGTTTTAAGTTCATGTGACATACTCGCAAATAATTGAATTTGATGATCACTTGCTTCTTTTTCTTTAATAATATTATCTTTTAATTTATCAATTGAATGTTTTAATTTATCCGATAAGATATTAATATTAGTAGCTAATTCGGCTATTTCATCATTTCCAGCTATATTTAGTTTTTGAGAAAAATCTAAATTACTTAATTTTTTAGTCATAAAATTAATTTGTGTTATTGGAGTTGAAATATAACGTGCTAATATATAAGAAAGAATAGCTGATATAATTACGGTTCCAGTTATAATTAAAAAATATGATTGTTTTAATAAATTGTAAGCATCATTATATTCAGTATAGTGAGAGGTTATATAATAAATTTTATTATTATGGCAAAATGATTGAATTATATAATTAGCATCAAATGTACCTGGTTTTTCTCTTAATGATTGATTAGGTAGATTATTTAAATAAGCACATTCTTTAGTAACATCACTAACATTCTTATATCTACTTAAAATATCACTATTAACATTATTAATTAGATTATCATGATAATTAAATTTAACTTGATTATTTTCAGTATAGACGACATCTAAAATAATATCATTTTCTGTTAAGAATCGATTTAATTCATCAGGTTTATCTACTAAGTTTTTAACAACATTAATTTCATTATCAACACGAGCTATTTCTTTATCTTGACTATGTTTAAAAATTGAATCTTGCGCTAAATAAGAAGATAAAGAAAAGAAAAGGGCAAAACAAAAGAAGGTAATGAAAAATCTAGAATGAATTTTCATTACTCATCAATTTGGAATTTATACCCAGTTCCAAAAACTGTTTTAATATAATCAGCGGCATCGCCAATTTTTTTACGTAATTTCTTAATATGAGTATCCACAACTCTTTCATCACCAATATATTCCATACCCCATATTGAATTTAGAATATAATCACGATTTAAAGCTTCATCTTGATTATTTAAAAAGAAATATAATAAATCGTATTCTTTTGGCATTAAATGAACTTCTTCGCCATTTACATAAACAGATTTAGCATTGGTATTTACTTCTAAAATACCAGCTTTAATAACACCTTTTTGTTCAAAATCTAATGAATCTCTTCTGAATATAGCATCCACTTTTTTAACTAAAACACTTGGAGAAAATGGTTTAGTTACGTAATCATCAACAGTTAAATCATAACCTTTAATTTGTGATACTTCATCATCTAAAGCCGAAAGGATAATATAAGGAACAGTAGATTTTTCTCTTACTTTAGCAAGTAGTTCCCATCCATCCATCTTTGGCATCATAATATCTGAAATGATTAAATCAATATGTTCTTCATCAAAAATTTGTAATGCTTCTAAACCATCTTGTGCTTCAAAAACATTATAACGATCTTTTAAATTATTAATTATTACCTCTCTTAAACGAGATTCATCTTCAACAACTAATATAGTTTGTTTTATCATTTATACACACCTCTTTTATTTTTTTTTTATATGATATATAATATACTAGTTGATATAAAAAGTAAAGGTGAGAACATGGGAAGAAAATGGCAAAATATTAAATACGGAAAAGCCGCAAATGATGCAGCTCGAGCTAAAATATATGCGAAATTTGGTAAGGAAATATATATGGTTGCTAAACCAAATCCAGATCCAGATGGAAATCTAGCATTGCGTGCTATTATTGAAAAAGCAAAGACATATAATGTCAAACAAGATATCATTGATCGTGCTATTAATAAAGCTAAAAGTGGAGTCGATGAATCATATGATCATAATCGTTATGAAGGTTATGGACCTAATGGTAGTGCTCTTATCGTTGATTGTTTAACTGATAATGCTAATCGTACTGCTGCAGAAGTTAAAACAGCATTTGGTAAAAATGGTGGTAATTTAGGAGTACCTGGTTCAGTTAGTTTCATGTTTACATCAGCGGCTGTTTTTGGAATTGAAGTATTAGATGAAGAAAAAGTATTAGATGCTATGATTGAAAATGATGCGGACATTAGTGATATTGAAGTAGAAGATGATGTCATGATGATTTATGGAAGTAGTGAAGATCATCATAAAATGGAAACAGCATTAAAAAGTTTAGGGGTTAGTGAATTTAAAGTAAATGAAATTTCAATGATACCTAATGATACTATTACTCTTGAAGGTGATGATTTAGCTAGATTTGAAAAACTAATTGATGTTTTAGAAGATTTAGATGATGTTCAAGAAGTATATCATAATGTAGAACTATAATTACTAGTTATCATAATTTATCTTTTGGAAGCTTAATGCTTCTTTTTTATTTATTAATATAATTATACATAATATAAATATTTATCTAAAAAATTTAAAGTTAAGAAATAAAAAAAATAAAAAATATCAATTATTTATGATTGAATAATAATTTAATTGTAATATAATAATAAAAATTGACTATTAACTAGTCAATTTTTTATTAAGTATTAAATTTTAAAGTAATCCTGTTTTTTCAAAGGCTTGTTGTAAATCTGCAATAATGTCTTCAGCATCTTCTGTTCCAACAGAGAAACGATAAAATCCTTCTTGATATACTTCAGGATAATATTTCATCTTAGGATTACCTTCTTCATAATGAACAATTAATGTTTCACCATCACCTAAAGATACCGCATGAGTAATCATTTCTAAGTGATCCATCATTTCTAATTTTTTAGCTTCTGGACCTTTCACATCAAAGCTTATCATTCCTGAAAAACCATTTTGCATTTGTTTAGTAGCTAATTCATGTTGGGGATGTGATTTTAATCCTGGGTACCATACAAATCTTACCGCAGGACTTGCTTCTAAAAATTCCGCAATTTTTTGAGCGTTTTCACTATGTTGTTTTACTCTTAAAGGTAATGTATTTAAACCACGATTAATTAACCAAGCATTAAATGGTGATAGAATTCCTCCATAGTTAACCATTGCTTCTAATTTTAATTTTTCAATTAATTTTTTTGGTCCACAAATACATCCACCTAAAGCATCACCATGACCATTAATATATTTAGTCATTGAATGCATTACTAAATCAGCTCCTAAAGTAGCTGGTTTTTGACAATAAGGAGATGCAAAAGTGCTATCTACTGACACTAAAATACCTTTTTCATGTGCTAAATCACATACTGCTTTAATATCTGTAATTCCAGTAGTTGGATTACCTGGTGTTTCAATATGAATTAGTTTTGTTTCAAGTGTAATAGCCTTTTTAATTTGTTCAATATCAGTTGTATCGACATAAGTAGATTTAATTCCTTTAGTAGGTAATAAATCATTAAATAAAATAGTTACAGCTGAATAACAAACTTTTGAGAAAACACAATGATCATTTTCTTTTAAGAAAGTAGTAAATATGGCACTTAAAGCCGCAACACCACTTGCTAGAACAACACAATCTTCTGTTTCTTCTAATAAAGCTAATTTGTCTTGTAATTGGAATTGATTAGGATTACCATTTCTTGCATAAATGTTTGTGTAAACGCCACTCCAATCAACTGGTGTTCCATCTGTTGGTAAAGCATAATTTGATGTCATATAAATTGGTGTATGTAATGAACCATAAACATCATTATCTTTATGTCCACCTCTGATACATTTAGTCATTGTACCAGCTTTAGAATAATCTTTCATAATAGTCCTCCTCTATTTTAAATTTAAATCTTATTCTAAAATTATCTTAAATTTTTTAATATCATAATTCATTTAAGTTCATATTTAAGACATTATTATTTTTTTAATAAAAAGATATATTTATTAATATATTTATCTTATAAGTTAATAATTAATGTTATAATAAATTTGTTTATGTATAAGGTAAATATATGGAGGTAAATTATGCAGATTACTTTAGAATTTATTAAGTTTTTAGGTTATTTAGTCTTTCTATATCCTATAATAGGTTCTATTTTTTGGATAATAGGAAGTATTATATATTCTTTTACTTATCATCGTAAAAAGAAAAATATTGAATTAAAAGTTAAACCAATGGTTAGTATTTTAATACCATGTCATAATGAAGAAAAAGTAATTGATGATACTTTAAAACATTTATTAAATGATTTAAGTTATGAAAATTATGAAGTTATAACTATTGATGATGGTTCTACAGATAATACTTTTGAATTATTAAAACAATGGCAAGAAAAAAATAATAAATTAAAAATTATTAAAGTAGAAAAGAATCAAGGTAAAGCTCATGCTTTAACTCAAGGTTTATTGTATTCTTCTGGAGAATTCTTACTTTGTATTGATGCGGATAGTTTTGTAGTTAATGATGCTATTCAAACAATGTTATCTTATTTTAATACTAAAGAAGAATATTTAATGACAAGTAATGTTGGAGCTGTTACTGCTAATCCAATACCTCGTAATCGTTCTACTTTACTAGCAAAAATGCAATGTATTGATTATGCTTCTATAATTGGTTTAATTAAAAGAAGTCAAATAATGATTGGTAAAATATTTACTGTTTCTGGTGTATGTGTTATGTATCGTAAAGCCGCAATTATTGATTGTGGTTATTGGGATCAAACAAAAATTACAGAAGATATCGCTATGTCATGGGAAATGCAACTAAATAATTGGCGATTACGTTATGCTCATGATGTTAATTGTTATATGAATGTACCAACTAGTGTTAAAGAGTTGTTTAAACAAAGAACTAGATGGGCGCAAGGTGGCATTGAGGTATTATTTAAACACATTAAAACAGTTATTAAACATCCTATAGATACTAATCCTTTAATTATATTAGCTTTAAATCAAATTATTGCAATATTATGGGCTATTATATGGGTATTATTTGGTTATTTGCCTTTTATTTTTTATTTCTTTTTTCCTTCATTAATGAGTGGTGATGTTGTAAGTGTCTTTTTAAATATGGAAGTATATTTATGTATTTTATTTATTGTTTCATTACTACAATTAGCTTTATCATTAAGAATAGTAAAGAATTATGATAAAGATGTTTTTAAATATTTCTTTTTTGCGGGATGGTACCCTTTAGTATATTGGTTAATATCACCATTTACTCAAATAGCTGCTATTCCTAAAGCTATTAAATCACAATTAAAAGGAGGTCAAGGAACATGGACAAGTCCCAAGCGTTAGAATGTCATCAAATGATTGAAGATGAATATTTTGAAAAGAAAGTTTCTTTTTTAAAGATAAGACAATTTATATCATCTTTATTAGTATGGATATTTTTGTTAATTAATATTCTTATTACTGGATGGGCTATCTTATATCATCTTTTTCCATGGGATGTTGAAAAACCATTTTGGTATCAAACTAAATATCCTGTTTTATTCAATGATCTTTTAAAAGATTTTATTGTTGTAATTATTGTTAACTTAATTTTAATTTTAATATATTCACAAACAAAAGCTAAATATACTAATAAAGAATTAAATAATTTATATGTATGTTTTAATAATGAACTTGGTGTTATTGAAGAAATTGATAAAAGAGTAAATAAGATATTTAAAACTCATAATAATGATGAAAAAATAATTATTATTAAAGAACAAGAAAATATAAATCAAGATGAAATAAATAAAATACATCAAGATATAGAAAAAGAAAAAGGTAATTATTTAAGAGATTGTTAGACAATCTCTTTTTTATATTTAGAAAATAATAATTTTATGTAAAATAAAGGAAATGAAGGTGATATTATGAAATACATAAATAGATTTATTGAAAGAAAAATAGAAGTTGCTAATGATAGTTTTAAAGTTGTAATGTTAACTGGTGCAAGACAAGTAGGTAAAAGTACTGTTTTAAAACATTTAGCACAAAAAGAAAATATTAATAGAAACTATGTAACTTTGGATGATCCTAATGCTTTATATCTTGCAATAAATGATCCTGAATTATTTTTTCAACAATATCCTTTACCTTTAATAATTGGTGAAATTCAATATGCTCCCGAAATATTTTCTTATATTAAATTTTTAATAGATAAAAATGATAATAATGGACAAATATGGATTACTGGCTCTCAAAATTATAATATGCTAAGAAATGTGCAAGAATCATTAGCTGGTAGAATTGCAATATTGAATTTACATAGTCTTAGCTTAAGAGAAATTTTAAATTTAAACTTACCTAAATATAATAATTGGCTGCTTTTAGATTTAAATTCAATTAATTATCATATGTTATCTATTAATGATATTTTTAATTATATTTATATTGGTGGTATGCCAGCTGCTTTATCATTTAATGATGAACAGCGATATCTTTATTATGATGCATATATTAATTCATATTTAATGAGAGATGTATTAGAAATAGGAAAAGTAACTAAATCATTAGAATTTAAATTATTTCTGCAAAGTTTAGCTGCATTAACTAGTCAAGAATTAAATTATGCTAGCCTTGCTAATGTAGTAGGTGTTAGTCAAAATACTATTAAAGAATGGGTTAAATTACTTGAAGGACTTGGAATTATCTATTTACTTAAACCATATTATTCTAATGAATTAAAAAGACTTGTTAAAACACCAAAAGTATATTTTTATGATACTGGATTATGTGCATATCTTTCTAAGTGGTTAACTAAAGAAACTTTACAATTTGGGGCTGCGAATGGTGCTTACTTTGAAAATTTTGTAATTATGCAATTAATTAAAAACTATGAATATAGTCAATTAAATGTAAATTGGAGTTATTATCGATATACTCAAAAAAGAGAAATTGACTTAGTATTAGAAAATGGTAATGAATTATATCTTTTTGAAATAAAAATGAATGCTAATCCAGATTATTCAATAGTAAATCGATTTAAAATAATAGAAAAAGAAAATACGCATGGTGGTATTATTTGTATGAAAAATGAGGTATTACCAATAAATAATAAATATAATTTTATTCCAGCAAGTATTTTATAAGACTAGAATTAAACTATTAGTTCTAGTCTTTTTTTATGACAATAATTATGTAAAAAAAATTAACAATATACCTAAGGTAACTTGTATCTTATTTAACAATAAGATACCTCTTAACTATACCATTAAAAATTATAGAACAGGTGGGTGATTTATTGAAAATTGGAATAATTGATGCTGATTTAATTGATGGGAAAACTAGACATCCTAATCTTGCTTTAATGAAAATAAGTAAGTATTTTAAAGATAAAAATAATCAGGTTGAATTGTTGTTATCTTATAATCAAATAAAAGATTATGATTTGATTTTTTTAAGTAGAGTCTTTACTTTTACTTATGTACCTAAAGAAGTTATAGAAATTAAAAAAGTTAAATATGGGGGAACAGGATTTTGTCCAGATGGTGATGAGTTACATAATTTGCCTTATGAAATAGAACATTTATGTTCTAAAAAATATATGAGCAAAATGATACAAGGTTTTGATCTTGAAGGATTACCTATTAGTTCGTTCGCAAATTTATGTTTATTAAAAAAAGAACTAAATAATGCAAAAGGTGAAAAAACTATTTATGAATATTATAAAGGAAAAGATAATGAGACTGAAAAAATAAAAGAATTAGAGGATAAATATACATTTACTCAAAGTGATTATTTTAAGTTTTTGGAATATGATAATGCAAAGGATTTTAAAGCTGGATATGAAGAATTTTTAAAAAATAGATGGCAAATATTACAACCAAAATTAAAAGATGCATTTGATAGATTGTAAAATTGTGCTATAAGTTTAAAATTAAATAATTTAATTATAAAGTGATTCTTTAAATATTTAAATTTACAATAATAAATATCATATATCACAATTAAAATTTAGTAAATTATAAGTAAAAAAATATGAATAGTAGAATATAAATGATACTGATAATATTATTATGTTTGTTAATATGGTTTATACTTTTTGCTTGGGCAGCTACTGAGAATTTTTGGGGTGGTGTATTATTTATGGTTGCTACAATATGGCTTTTAATAGATATTATATTTTAAAATATAAAAAACTCAACTATATCTTTAGTTGAGTTTTTATCTTTAATTTAATTTTATATTAATTTAGTTTTAAGTTTATTTAGTTTTCCTTAGCCATTTCAAGAATAATAAAATGTGCTTTATCTCTAGGAATTATTTTAATATCTTCTTCTACTATTTCTAAAGCATCACCATGAGTTAATTCATGATTATTAATACTTGCTTGACCTTCTATTAATACTAAGTATGCCTGTCTTTTATTACTAACTTTAAAATCAATTTCTTTGTTAGTTTCAGAAATATAGATATTCATATCTTGATGTATTTTAATTGGAGCATTACTTTGCCAATTTGATACAGCTAAGAATAATTTATCTTGACGATCTTCTAAAGTAAATAATTTATCACCATAATTTGGTTCATATCCTTCTTCATCAGGGAATATCCATATTTGAAGAAATCTTAATACTTCATCACCTTTATTTAATTCTGAATGAAGTATTCCAGTACCTGCAGACATGTATTGCATTTGTCCTCTAGTTAATGTTCTTTCATTACCCATACTATCTTTATGAGAAAGATTTCCATCTATTACATAGGAAATTATTTCCATATCACGATGTGGATGAGTAGTAAAGCCAGTATGAGGTTGAACTAAATCATCATTAATAACGCGTAATTGTCCAAAGTTAATGTTGTTCGGATTGAAATAATCCGCAAAGCTAAAATGAAAATGAGAATTTAACCAAGTTGGACCTTGATTTCTTCCTAAATCATCATAATTAATTTTTTTAATCATTTAATATCTCTCCTTTTCTGAATGCATTATATCATTTAACTTTATATATATAGATGAATATGCTTAATGTTAATAAAATGTACATTTGTTAGATTTTTTATTAAATAATATATAATACTTATATGGATATCGAAGTTAGTTTATGGTTTAGTGAACATCATGATAAAGTATTAAATATCTTTTTTTCTTTATTATCTTTATTAGGTGAGGGAATGTTTATTTGGATTATTTTATTATTGATTGTTTTATATAATAAAAAAGAATGGTTTTATTTAAAAATCATTCCTTTTATGTGTATAGGTGGATGGTTAATAGTAGATTTACTTATTAAAAATCTTGTTAGAAGAGAAAGACCTTATGTTCAATTAAATTTAGAAGCAATAGGTTATTTAATACCACATTCATATTCTTTTCCTTCAGGACATAGTTTTTCTTCTTTTTTAGCTGCTACTATCTTAACTTATTTAAAACCTAAATATAGTATTTTATTTTATTTATTAGCTTTTCTTATTGCTTTAAGTAGAGTTTATTGTTTAGTACATTTTACTAGTGATGTTATAGTAGGAGCTATTTTAGGTATATTATGGGGTTTATTAACAATATTAATAATGAAAAAAGTATTTCAAAAAGAGTTATGGTATAATAATCTAGCGAAAAGAGGAAAAGAGAATGTTAAATAAAAAACAAATTCAATATTTAAGAAAATTAGCTCATAATTTAAAACCTATTTTTCAAATTGGAAAGAATGGTTTAAGTGAAGATCAAATAGATAATATTAATATTGCTTTAGAAAATAGAGAATTAATAAAAATAAGTATTCTTCAAAATTATATTGGAGATAAAGATGAATTAATATTTGATTTAGTTAGATTAACTAAAAGTGAGTTAGTTCAAAAAATAGGAAGAACTATTATTGTTTATAAACCATCTTTAAAGAATAGGAAAATTATATTGTGAAAATATTAGTTTATGGAGGAGCTTTTAATCCTATTCATAAGGGTCATATTAATATCATTGAATGTGCTTGTGAGTATTTAGAAATTGATAAGTTAATTATTGTACCAAATAAATTAGTTCATTTTAAAAGTAATGATAATGTTGTTTCTTTTGATAGAAGAGTTGATATGATTAATTTAGCATTAAAAGATATTAATATTAATTGTGATATTGAAATAAGTGATTTAGAAGATAAACAAGAAGATACTACTTATACAATAGATTTAATTAAGTTATTAAAAGATATATATGTTAATGATAAGTTCTATTTTTTAATAGGTAGTGATCATGTTAGTAAGTTAAATCAATGGAAAGATATTGATTTATTAAAAAAAGAAGTTGAATTTGTTGTGGCGAAAAGAGAAGAAAATTTTGTTAGTGATGAATTTATTGTTATAAATAATGAAGTAGTTACTTTAAGTTCAACTGATATTAGAGATAATTATGAAAGTACTGCTATTGAAGAAGTAGATATTTATATTAGATATTATGGATTATATTTAAATGATTTACTTAAAAGTTATTTAAAAGAAAAAAGAATAATACATTCTAATAATGTTGCTACATTAGCAAGAAAGTATGCTTTAAAATATCATCTTGATGAAAATAAAGCTTATGTAGCTGGTATGTTACATGATATTGCGAAAGATATACCTTTAGATAAGCAATATGAATTAGTTAAAAATGATAAGGTTTTTGAATGTCATGATGCCACAGTACATGCTTTTAGTGCCGTACATATTGTTAAAGATGTTTTAAATATTAAAGATGAAGATATTTTAGAAGCTATTAAATGGCATACGACAGCTTATTTTAAAATGGCACCTTTATCTAAATTAATTTATTGTTGTGATATGGTTAGTGCTGATCGTGATTATCAAGGTGTTGAAGAATTAAGAAAGTTATTAGAAGTAGATTTAAATGAGTGTTTTAAACAATGTTTTCTAGCTAGTTATGATTTTTTATTAGCTAAGAATATTGTTATTAGTAAAGAATTAGTAGAACTAAAAGAAAATGTAGAAAGGAATGATGTGTAGTGTTAGAAAAAACTAGAATGATGGGAAATTTATTAGATGATAAATTAGCAGAAGATATTGAAGTATTTGAATTAGATGGAAAACATCCTGAATTTGATGAAGTAATTGTAGCTAGTGTACAAGTTTCTCGTAATTTAGAAGGGATTATTAATGAAATAAAGAAATATGAAAAAGAAGGTAAGATTGAAGTTAAATCTTATGATATTAAAAATAAAGAATGGATTTTAATTGATTGTTATGATCTATTAATTCATGTTTTTGTTAAAGAAGCACGTGCTTTTTATGATTTAGATAGTTTATTAAGAAACTATGGAAAATAAGTATCATACTTTTGCATATTATTATAATCAATTAATTCCTTTAGATTTTTATGAAGGATATGTTAAAAAGATTGAAGAATTAGGTGTTTTTTATCATATCTTAGATTTAGGTTGTGGTTCAGGAACTTTATGTCAATTACTTAAAAAAGATGATAATGAAGTAACTGGTATTGATTTAAGTGAAGAAATGTTAATGATTGGACAAGATTATAATAGAATTAATCATTTAGGTATTGAATATATTAAGCAAGATTTAAATGAGTTAAATTTAGTAAATCATCATTATGATTTAATTACTAGTACTTTAGATACTTTAAATTATTTAAATAGTATTGATGGATTAAAACATGTCTTTAAAGAAGTAGCAAATGCTTTAAGTAAGGATGGTTATTTTATTTTTGATTTACTTACTAAACATTATTTTGAAAAAATTGTTTATGATTATTATCAAAGTGAAGATTTAAAAGATTTTAGTTATGAATGGTATGTTA
This sequence comes from Bacilli bacterium, assembly GCA_031272545.1. Taxonomy (GTDB): domain Bacteria; phylum Bacillota_I; class Bacilli_A; order JAJDGJ01; family JAJDGJ01; genus JAISTP01. Next base: position 14,544 of record JAISTP010000001.1, read on the forward strand.
AATTGATTAATGAGAATATGATTAAACATGAATTAATTATTGAAGCTAATAATAATGTTTATCAAGAAGAGCATTATCAATATTTATATGAATTTGAATTAATAAATGAATTATTAAATTCATATGATTTAAAAATAGAAAAAATAGCGAAGGATTATAATGAATTGGACGATAGTTTACCATCACGTTTATATTATTATGTAAGGAGAATTTAAATGATTTTAATAGTTGCAGCAATGGAAGAAGAATATCAAGAATTAGAAAAATTAATAGATAATGGTATTGAATTATGTTGTAAAGGTATTAAATATGTAAAAGGTTTTATTGATAATAAAGATGTAATTTTAATGTTAAGTGGGGTTGGCAAAGTTAATGCGGCGTATACAATTACTACTTTTATTGATAATTTTGATATTGATTTTGTGATTAATATTGGAAGTGCTGGTGGTGTTATTTCTAAAAAATATGATGTTAAAGTTTTAGATATTGTTATTGCTCAAAATGTTGTTCAACATGATGTTGATTTAGTTTTAGCAAATCGACTACCTGGTGTATTACCTAATTTACCACAATATTATCCTAGTTCTTTAAACAATGAGATGATTAAAGTTCTTAAAAAAACTAATTTAAGATTTCATTTAGGTACGATTGCATCTGGTGATCAATTTGTAGGTAGTTTAACAAGAATTAATGAAATAAAAAATAATTTTGTGGATGTTTGTGCTGTTGAAATGGAAGCAGGAGCTATTGCTCAAGTATGTTATTTAACTAATACTAAGTATTTAGTTTTTCGTTCTATTAGTGATGTTATTAATGGTGAAGTTGATAATCAAACTCAATTTGAAGAATATATTAAACAAGCTAGTATTAATTCAGCACGAGCAACTTATGAAATAATTAAATGTTTATAATTTATAATTAATTAAAATATACTAGTAAATGTGTTTTAGCAGTGTACATTTACGAGTGCTAAGGCGCTTTTTATTGCTTAACTATTGTAAATACTATATAATAAGCATTGTGAAAATACTGAAAGGATAATGAATATAATGAAAACAGAAATAAAGAAAAATGAAAATTCAATTGTATCAGTTAAAGTAAGTGCTGATGAAAAAACTTGGAAGGATGCAGTTGAAAGTGCATATAAAAAAGCTGGTGAAAATGTAGAAATAGATGGATTTAGAAAAGGACATGCTCCTTTAGCACAAGTAAAAAAACATGTTAATCAAGCAGAAGTTTTACAAAGTGCTGCTGAAGGTGTATTAAATGATATGTATGTTAGTGCCGTTAAAGAACACGAACTTTTACCTATTGCTTATCCTCGTATTGATTTTGATACTATCAATGATAATGAATTAGAAGTTATTTTTGATATTGCAATTAAACCTACTATTAAATTAGGTGAATATAAAGGTTTAAAATATAAGAAAGTTGAAGCAGAAATTACTGATGAAGAAATGCAACAACAAATGGATCAATTAGAAAAAGCTGCTGAAACTTTAGAACCAAAAGATAAAGTAATTGAAAATGGTGATACTGCTGTTATTGATTTTGAAGGTTTTAAAGATGGTGTTGCTTTTGAAGGTGGAAAAGGTGAAGGTTACCCACTTGAAATTGGTTCAGGTTCTTTTATTCCAGGATTTGAAGAAAAATTAGTTGGACATCAAGCTAATGACGAAGTAGATGTAGATGTTACTTTCCCAGAAGAATATCAAGCACCTGATTTAGCTGGACAACCAGTTGTTTTTAAAGTTAAAATTCATGAAGTAAAAGTAAAAGTTAAAAAAGAAATTAATGATGATTTTGTGAAAGAACTTGGTAAAGAAAACATTACTACAGTAGATGAATTAAAAGCTGATATTCACAAAAACTTATTAGAACAAAAACAAGCACAATTAGATAGTCAATTAGCAAATGATCTTTTAGAACAAGTAGCTGAAAAAACAGAAATGGAAATTCCTACTATTTTAATCGAAGATGAAGCGAAAGCAATGTATCAAGATTTCATGACTCGTATCCAACAACAAGGGATGAATGAAGAAATGTTCTTACAAATTTCACAAAAATCTAAAGATGAAGTTTTAAAAGATATGGAAACTGATGCTAAAAAGAAAATTCAATATCATTTAACTTTAGAAGCTATTGCCGATGAAGAAAAAATTGTTATTAGTGATGAAGATGTTGAAGCTAAGTTAACAGAAATGGCAGAAAATTATAAAATGCCTTTAGAACAAGTTAAGCAATATATGGGTGATACTGAAGGTATTAAATTTGAAATGAAACTTCAAAAAGCTTTAGATATTATTAAGGAAAATGCTATTGAAGAATAATAAGAGTGCTTAGCACTCTTGTTTTTATAAAAGGAGGGAATTATATGAGTGAAAATAAAATATTTCAAGTACCAGTTGTAGTAACTAGAGGAATGTTTGTTTATCCAAACAATTTCTTTAAATTAGAAGTAGGTCGTCCAAAATCATTAGTAGCTATTGATCTTGCGAAATCTGATTTTGATTCTTATGTCTTTATTACTTCTCAATTTGATCCAACAATTGATATGCCAAGTGAAAAAGATTTTTCAACTTATGGAAGTTTATGTCGTATTACAGGAATTCGTAAACGAGATGATGGCAGTATGCGTGTTAATTTAGAAGGTGTTTATCGTGCTCGTTTATTAGAAATCGATGATAATGATCGTATGTATCTTGGTAAAGTAATTAAATTAGAAGAATACAGTGATGATTTAAATAAAGAAGCGGCTTTAGTTAGAGCAGTTGGTAATGCTATTGAAAAAATGGTTGCTATTGTCCCTAATGTTCCTAATGAAATTATTTCCGAAATTACTAAAGGAATTAGTGCTGCTAATCTAAGTGATATGATTGCTCAAAACTTTCCATTATATATTGAAAAGAAACAGGAATTAATGGAAACTTTGGATATTAATAAAAGATTAGAGATGGTTTTAGAAGAAATTCATAATGAGATGACTATTTCAAAATTAGAAACTAGTATTAATGAAAATGTTCAAGAAAAAATGAATGATAATCAAAAAGAATTCTATTTAAGAGAAAGAATGCGTGCTATTAAAGAAGAATTAGGTGATGTATCAGATCGTGAAGATGATATTGAAAATATGCGTCAAAAAATAAATGATTTTCCTTATCCAGAACATATTAAAACTAAAGTTTTAGATGAAATTAAAAAATATGAAATGATGCCTTCTACTAGTCCTGAAGCTAATGTCATTCGTAGTTATTTAGATTGGGTCTTTTCTATTCCTTGGTTTGAAGAAAGTGAAGATGAACCTGATTTAAAGAAAGTCGCTAAAATATTAAATGATGATCATTATGGTTTAGATAAAGTTAAAGAAAGAATTATTGAATATTTAGCAGTTATGAAAAAAACACAATCTTTAAAAGCACCAATTATTTGTTTAGTTGGTCCTCCAGGTGTTGGTAAAACTAGTATTGCGAAAAGTATTGCTCGTAGTTTAAATCGTCATTTTGTAAAGGTTAGTCTTGGTGGAATTAGAGATGAAGCTGAAATAAGAGGTCATCGTCGAACTTATTTAGGTAGTATGCCAGGACGTATTATTCAGGGGATGAAAAAAGCACAAGTTATTAATCCTGTTTTCTTATTAGATGAAATTGATAAAATGGCTAGTGATTATAAAGGTGATCCTGCTAGTGCTATGTTAGAAGTATTAGATCCTGAACAAAATCAATTTTTCTCTGATCATTATATTGAAGAATCATATGATTTAAGTAAAGTAATGTTTATTGCGACAGCTAACTATTTAGAAGCTATTCCTAATGAATTAAGAGATCGTTTAGAAATAATTGAATTAAGTAGTTATACTGAACAAGAAAAAGTTATGATTGCTAAAGATTATCTTGTAGAAAAACAAGCTAATGATCATGCTTTAAAGAAATCACAACTTAAATTAAGTGATAGTATTTTAACTTTCTTAATTCAAAGATATACTCGTGAAGCTGGTGTGCGTCAATTAGAAAGATTAATTGCTAAACTTGCTCGTAAAGAAGTAGTTAATTTATTAGAAAATGATAAGACTTTACCGATTACTAAAAATAATGTTATTGAAATGTTAGGTAAACCTCGTTTTAGTCATACTCATAAAGAAGCTAAAAACCAAGTAGGAGTAGTTACTGGTTTAGCTTATACTGCTTATGGTGGTGATATATTACCAATAGAAGTTACTTATTTTAAGGGTAAAGGTCATTTAATCATTACTGGTCAATTAGGAGATGTTATGAAAGAAAGTGCAAGTATTGCTTTAGATTATGTTAAAGCTAATGCTAAAAAATATAAGATTGATGAAACTTTCTTTGCGCAAAATGATATTCATATTCATGTTCCTGAAGGAGCTGTACCTAAAGATGGACCTAGTGCTGGTGTTACTATGGTTTGTGCTTTTGTTAGTTGTTTTACTAATAGAAAGGCTTGTGCTAATATTGGAATGACAGGTGAAGTAACTTTACGTGGAAATGTTTTACCAATTGGTGGTTTAAGAGAAAAATCAATTGCTGCTCATCGTTCAGGATTAAGCAAAATTCTTATTCCTAAAGAAAATGAAAAAGACATTGAAGATATTCCACAAGAAGTACAAGATGATTTAGAGATTGTCTTAATTGATAAAGCAGATAAAGCTTTAGAACAAGTATTGGTATAAATATGAAAATATCAAGTGCTAATTATGTAGTTGGAGCTACTAATACATCTAATTTTCCAACCATGAATCTTCCTGAATTTATGTTATGTGGAAGAAGTAATGTTGGTAAATCTACTTTTATTAATACTATTTTTAATAATAAATATCTTGCGAAGACATCTTCTAAACCTGGTAAGACTCAAGTATTAAATTGGTTTTTAATAAATGATTGTTTTTGTATAGTTGATGCTCCAGGTTATGGTTATGCTAAAGTAAGTAAATCACAAAAAGAAGCTTTTGGTATAATGATTGAAGATTATTTAGTTAATCGTGAAGAGTTAAAAGCAGTTTTTCAATTAATTGATTATCGCCATCAACCAACTGAAGATGATGTATTAATGTATAATTTTTTGAAGTACTATAATATTGATGTGTATTTTATTCTAACTAAAGAAGATAAAGTTAAGAAAAATGATTTAAAGAAGAATTTAAATATTATTATGAAAACTTTAGATTGTTATGATAATGATAAATTTATTCCTGTTTCTAGTGTAAATCGGAATAATATTGATAAAGTATTAAATATAATAGATACTTATTTATAGAACAAAACAATAGTTTTGTTCTATTTTTAAGTAAAAAGGAGAATGGTAAATGATTTATGAAAATAAAATTAAAATTAAAGATTTAATATTAATAATGCTTGGAAGTTGTATATATGCTTTTGGGCTTGTTTTTATTAATATGCAAAATAATTTAGCTGAAGGAGGAGTTACTGGGATTACCTTAATAATAAGAGCATTATTTAAAATTAATCCTGCTTATACATCATTAGCTATTAATATTCCTTTAATAATAATAGGTGCTAAATTATTAGGTAAAAGATCTTTGCTTTATACTTTAGTAGGGACAATATCTTTATCGGTATTTTTATATATATGGCAATTATTATTATTTATGATAAATATTAATCATGATTTATTAATTGCGGCTTTATTAGCTGGTTTATTTGCGGGAATAGGTAGTGGTATTGTATATCGAAGTGGTGGGACAACTGGTGGTGCTGATGTTATATCAAGAATTTTAGAACGTAAATTTGGTATTGGTATGGGCCAATCTTTATTTGCTTTTGATATTATTGTTTTAACATTATCTCTTTGTTATATTGATATTCCCCATATGATGTATACTTTAATAGCATCTTTTATCTTTTCTAAAGTTGTTAGTGCAATTCAAAGTGGAGGTTATACGGTTAGAGGGATGATTATTGTTAGTGATCATAATGAAGAAATAGCTAATGAAATAATGGATGTCTTAGAAAGAGGAGTTACTTTTCTTGATGGTGAAGGAGCTTATTTAAAAGAAAAAAAGAAGATTATTTATTTAGTACTTAGTCCTAGTGAAATAATGGAAGTTAGAAGAATAATCAGAGATATTGATAAAAGAGCATTTATTTCAATTATTAATGTTCATGAAGCTATTGGTGAAGGATTTACTTATTTACGTCCTACTCCTTATATATTAAGAAAAAATAAATAGTTTTAATAAGACTATATCTTGATTGTGCTTTACTTTTAATTATTAAGGAATATAATACAAATAGATAAAAGATGGAGGTTTTTAGATGAAAATAGCAATGTTTATGAATGATGGTTTTGAAGATAGTGAAGCTTTAGTTACTAGAGATTTATTGATTAGAGCAGGCTTAGAAGTTGATACGATTGCTTTATTTGAAACTAAAGATATTATTTCTAGTCATAATTTACCAATTAAAGTTGATTATCTTTTAGACGATGTAAGATTAAGTTCTTATGATGTTTTTATTTTACCTGGTGGTAAAGGTAGTGTTCATTATTACCAAAGTAATAGTTTAAGTAAAGAATTAAAACAAGCTTTAAAAGAACATAAAACTATTTGTGCTATTTGTGCTGCTCCTGCTTATTTAGCAGCTATTGGGTTATTAAAAGGTTATAGGGCTACTTGTTATCCTTCATTTGAAAAAGAATTGATTGAAAATGATGTTACTTTAGTAAAAGATGGTGTTGTAGTTGATGATAATATTATTACAGCTCAAGGTATGGGAGTAAGTTTTGAATTTGGATTAACTATTATTAAAGAATTAATATCTCAAAATAAAATGGAAGATATTGCTCATAGTATTTGTTATTAAGTTTCTTTTAAGAAACTTTTTTTCTAAATAATTATTAAAATAATGTATTATCTATAATTAATTATTAATTTGTGATAGAATACTAATGCTTAGGAGTGATATTTTGAACTTAGAAATATGTAATGATTATCAAGAATTTAATAGTTTTGTTTTAAAAAATAATCCAACTAATATCATGCAGACATCATATTGGGCTAAAGTTAAAGAAGGTGATTGGCAAGCACATTATCTATTAATTAAAGATAATAATATTATTAAAGCTAGTGCAATGTTACTACAAAGACATGCTTTTGGAAAATATAGTCTTTTCTATTGTCCAAGAGGAATTATTTGTGATTATAAAGATGAAAATGTTATTGAAGAAAGTTTAAAATTATTAAAGGAATATGTTACAAAGAATAATGGATTTGTTTTAAGATTTGATCCTGAAATTGCTTATAGTATTAAAGATTGCCGTACATTAGAAGAATTAGCTAATAATAAAGATACTTATAATCGTTTAACTAAATATGCAAGAAGTACTGGTTTGAATAAAGATATGGATGCTAGTATGCAACCTCGTTTTCAAATGGTGGTTAATTTAAAAGAAGATTTAAAAAGTAAAATAAAGTCTAAGAAAAGAAGATTGGTTAATGATACTTATTTAAGTAAAAGAGGTTATGAAATATATATTAATAATACGATAGAAGGAGTAACAGAGTTTGCTCGTTTATCACATTTAACAGAATTAAAACAAAAAGTAGCCTTACGTAATGAAGAATACTTTATGAAAATGTTTAATGCTTTTAATAAAGATCATTTAATTGATATTTATATGGCTAAAGTGAATATGGATGAATTAATTAGTTATGCAGAGAATGATGAAAATGAAAAACAACGTTTAATAGCTTTAAAAGAAGAATTAGGTAATGTAGTAAACACTAATGCGATTATTTGTATTTATGGTACTAATATGGTTCAAATGTTTTATGGAGCTAGTGATGAAAGATTAGCTAAATATAAAGCAGGTTATAAGTTACATTATCAAGCTATGGAAGATGCCAAAAAGAAAGGTTATGAATATTTTAATATGGGTGGAGTATCAGGTCATTTAGATGATGGCTTATTCCATTTTAAATCAGAATTTCATGCGGAATTATGGGAATATATTGGTGATTTTGATGTTGTTTGTAATAGTTTTATTTATTTCTTATTTACTAAAGCTTTACCAATATATAAGAAATTAAGACATTAGGTGATATAATGGAGATTATTACTTCAACTCAAAACAATCGAATTAAAGAAATAATAAAATTAAAACAAAAGAAATATCGTGATAAAAATCGTTTATTTATTATTGAAACTAATCATCTAATTGAAGAAGCTTTAAAACATTATCAATTAAGACTTATTATAACTGATGATTATACTTATAAAAGTGATAAATGTGATGTTTTATATGTCAGTTCTAATATTATGAAGAAAATAAGTAACTTAAATAGTGTACCTAGTTTAATTGGCATTTGTGAATATATTGATAATGATATAGATTATTCTTTTGATGTTGTTGTATTTGATGATATTCAAGACCCAAGTAATTTAGGTAATATGATGCGTACTTGTTTAGCTTTTAATATTAATAATATTATTTTATCTAATAATTGTGTTGATTGTTATAATCCTAAATGTATTCAAGCTAGTCAAGGAGCTATTTTTCAATTAAATATTATTAGAAAAGATTTATTAGATTATTTAGATATATTAAAAAAAGAGAATTATATGTTAATTGGTACTAGTTTAACTAAGGCTATTAGTATTGAAAATAGAGATAAAATTATGATGAAGAAAGCTTTCTTTTTAGGTAATGAAGGGCAGGGTTTACAAGAAGAAATAATTAATAATATGGATATAAATTATTATATTCCAATTAATAATATTGATTCTTTAAATGTTGGTAATGCCTTAGCAATCATTCTTTATGAGTTTAATAAGGATAAATATGATAAAAACATATAAAATATGTTATAATTATAAATGCAAATAAAACAATTAATTTAAAGGAGTATGTATATTAATGAGTAGTGTTGTTGGCAATGTATATAATGGAGAAGTAGTTTTAAAAGAACAAAATTCTTATTTATTAGACATTGGAATTGGAAAAGATGTTATCTTAAATAAAGATGAAGCTGAAAGAGAATTAGAATTAGGCGATAAAGTTGATGTTATTGTTGCTTATTATGTAAAAGAAGATTATTTTGCATCAATGAAAGGTGTATCAAGAAGAAAAAGATTAGAAGAAATTAGTGAATTAATTGATACTGATAATACCATCGAAGGAAAAGTAACTGCATATAAAAATAGTCGCTTCATTGTCGATTTAGGTAATGGTGTTAAAGGTAGTGTCTATGTTAGAAATATGGACACTAAATATATTGAAGAAGGTGATGAGTATTTAAATAATACTTATGAATTCTTAGTAGTAAAAAGATCACATCGTGGTTATGAAGATTTTGAATTAAATCGTCGTGATTTATTAAATGAAGAACTTAAAGCTAAAAGAGCTGAATTTGAAGAAAAATATCATGTTGGTGATACTATTCATGGTAGTGTTGTTCAAGCAATTAATGCTGGTTTAACATTAGATGTTGATGGGTATCAATGTTTTGTACCTTACTCAGAAATTGCTTATTATAAGATTAAAGAATTACCTGAAATTGGTACTGAATTTGATGCTCAAATCATTGAATTACAAGAAAGAAGATTATCAATGAAAGCTTCAATTAAAGCTTTAACTGAACATCCTTTTGAACAAGCTGCTAATTTACAAGTTGGTGATATCATTAAAGGTAAAATTTCTTCAATTACTAATTATGGATTATTTGTCGAAATATTTAATCATGTCGATGGATTAGTTCATATTTCAGAAATTAGTTATGATCATGTCAAAGATTTATCTAATTTTGAAGTAGGACAAGAAGTTGAAGTTAAAGTAATTAATATTGATCGTGAAAATAAAAAAATTGCTTTATCAATTAAGAAATTACAACCTTCACCATATGAAATATTTAAAGAAAAAGTTAATGTTGGTGATACTATAAGTGTTTTAATTAAAAGAATAACTGAAAATGGTATTAGAGTTAAAGTAATGGATGATTTCTATACAACTATTATTAATGAAGATATTGCGGATTTTTCTAAAGCAAAACCAACTTTTAAAATTAATGATCGTTTAGAAGTAATTGTTATGGAACTAGATGATACTAAAGAAAAAGTTTGGCTATCAAATACTGAATATATGAACCAACAAGGTGAAATCTTTAGAGAAGCAATTAATGAAGATGAAACTGAAGAAGAATAGTTAATCTTTGAATATAAATAAAACGATAGTTATAATAACTATCGTTTTTATTTTATTAAATTTATAAATTTTTAATAAAGTTTAAGACTGTTTCTTTGTCTTCTGGATGATCTACTCCATCCATTCTTGCAATAATTGGTAAATGATATTGTTCTTCTATTTTATCAGCAGCACCATTAAATGAATCAGGATGATTCTTTTTATTTCCTTGAACAACAACACCTAATATCTTATCTTTATTCTTTTTAATAAATTCAATTGTTGTTTCTGGTATTTGTCCAACACCATCATTTCTTGTAATTAATACTGTCTTATCATTTAGTTCTTCACTAACTGATTGAGCTTTATAGCCAAGACTTTTCGCAAATTTTTCTCCGTTTTGAAAACGGCTATCATATGTTATTATCATTTTTAATTCCTCCTATCTTATTTATACTAAATATAATAAATTAAATAAAGTAAAATGCTTAAAAAAATATTTATTAATAAATATCAATAGGTATTTATTAAATATTATCTTTTTAATGTTAATTTTGATATATATTATTGCTTTTTTAATTTTGATATGATAAACTATGTTAGGTAAAAAAATACCTGTACTAGTCAATGGGTATGTATATGTATCAAACACTAGTCAAATTGGTGTTTTTTTTTTAAAATGATATGGGGTGTGACTTATGAATTTACTTAATCTTTATGACTATTCAAAAGATGATATCTTATCACTTATTGAATTAGCTTTAGAGTTTAAAAGTGGTCAAAAGAAAGTTAATTACAATCAAGAAAAAGTTGTCTGTAATCTCTTTTTTGAACCAAGCACAAGAACTCATTATTCCTTTGAGATGGCCGCAAAGAGATTAGGTTGTCAAACTATTAGTTTTAATCCTAGTGGTTCATCTTTAGAAAAGAATGAAACGTTCTATGATACTGTTAAGTTTTTTGAGGCAATACAGCCTGATGCTTTAGTTATTAGAAGTAGTGAAGATAATTATTATGAACAATTTAATAATTTAGAAGTTCCTTTAATAAATGGTGGCGATGGAAAAAGTAATCATCCAACCCAATCATTATTAGATTTAGTAACGATATATGAGAATTTTAATACTATTAGTGGTTTAAAAGTTCTTATTGTTGGTGACATTAAACATTCACGTGTTGCTCACACTAATATTGATATTTTAGAAAGATTAGGAAATGAAGTTTTTCTAACTGGACCAAAACCATTTCAAGAAGAGGGACTTTTTTTTGTAGACTTTGATGAGTATATTAGTAAAGTTGATGTTGTTATGTTATTACGTATGCAATTTGAAAGACATAGTGAAGATAGTGGTTTAAATTATGATACTTATTTAGATGAATATGGTTTAAATAAAAAGCGTTATGCCTTAATGAAAGATGAAGCGATTATTATTCATCCAGCACCATTTAATCGTGGTTTAGAAATTGATACTGATTTGGTTGAAAGTCCTAAATCTAAAATATTTGAACAAATGCGTAATGGTCTGTATCTAAGAATGGCGGTGTTATATAATGCCTTTAAATAAATATCAATTAGTTAATGGTAGTGTTTATCTTAATGGTTCTATTGTAAGTAAAAACATTACTATTGATAATGGAATTATTGTTAATATTAGTGATGAATTAGATAATAATTATAATCAAATAGATTGTACTAATAAATTAATTACTCCTGGTTTTATTGATGTTCATACTCATTTTAGAACTCCTGGTTATTCTTATAAAGAAGATATTAAAACAGGTAGTGAAGCTGCGATAAAAGGTGGTTTTCTTGATGTGTGTACAATGCCTAATACTAATCCTGTTTTAGATAATTATAATGTTTTAAAAGAATATATTGAGAAAACTAATCGTTATTCATGTATTACTATTCATCTATTCTCTGCTGCGACAATTAATCAAAAAGGTGAAGAATTAGTTGATATTAAAAAAATTAGCAAGTTAAATATTATTGGTTTTAGTGATGATGGTCGTGGTATTCAAGATGATAATATTATGAAAGAGTTATTAATTGAAGCTGGTAAACAAAATAAATTAGTTAGTGCTCATTGTGAAGATGAAAGTGAATTTATTGATGGTATGGGTTATGTTGATGAAAGTCATGATTTAGATGATATTAAAATTAGTCAAGCCAGTGAATATAAAATGATTGCTAGAGATTTAGAAATTATTGAAAAAATACATGAAGTATATCCTTATCAATATCATGTTTGTCATATTTCTACTAAAAAATCTTTAGAAATAATTCAAGATGGTAAAGCTAAAGGATTTAATATTAGTTGTGAAGTTACCCCTCATCATTTAATTTCTGATTCAAGTGAGATTGATTTAAATGATGCTAATTATAAGATGAATCCACCTTTACGTAGTAGCGAAGATGTTGATTATTTAGTTAGTGGATTAAATGATGGTAGTATTGATATTATTGCGACTGATCATGCACCTCATACTGAAGAAGAAAAGAGTCAACCTTTTAAGGATGCTCCTTTTGGAATAATTGGTTTAGAATTAGCTTTTTCATTATTAAATACTTATTTAGTTAAAACAAATAAAGTAAGTTTAGAAACTATCTTAAGGTGTTTAATTGATAATCCAGCTAGAATATTTAAGATTAAAAGAAAAATTGCGGTAAATGAAATTGCATTTCTTAATATTATTGATTTAGATCAAGATGTTATTTATGATCGCGGAAATATTAAATCTAAATCAAAGAACACATTCTATTTAAACCGTTTACTTCAAGGTAAAGTGGTTATGAATATATTTAATAACAATCGTTATTATTGGTAAAAAACATAGGAGGACAAAAAGATGCCAAAAAGAGAAGATTTAAAAAAGATTTTAGTTATTGGAAGTGGACCAGTTGTTATTGGTCAAGCTGCTGAATTTGATTATGCTGGTACGCAAGCATGTTTAGCTTTAAAAGAAGTAGGTTATGAAGTTATTTTAGTAAACTCTAATCCTGCAACAATTATGACGGATAAATTAATGGCGGATAAAGTTTATATGGAACCATTAACTATTGATTATATTGCGAAAATTATTCGTAAAGAAAGACCTGATGGTATTATTCCAGGTTTAGGTGGACAAACTGGTTTGAATATGGCAGTTGAACTTGCGGAAAAAGGTATTCTTGATGAATGTCAAGTTGAATTATTAGGGACACCTTTAAGCTCAATTAAATCAGCGGAAGATCGTGAAGAATTTAGACAATTATGTTTTAATATTGATGAACCAATTATTGATTCTAAAATTTGTAATACTGTTGAAGAAGGTTTAGAAATTGCTAAAGAAATAGGTTATCCTGTTGTTTTAAGACCAGCCTTTACTTTAGGTGGAACTGGTGGCGGTTTTGCTTATACTGAAGAAGAATGTAAGAATATCTTAGGCGTTGCTTTGGAAATTAGCCCAGCTAATCAAGTGTTAGTTGAAAAATCATTATTAGGTTATGAAGAAATAGAATTTGAAGTAATTCGTGATAATGATGATAATGCTATTATTATTTGTGATATGGAAAATATTGATCCTGTTGGTATTCATACTGGTGATAGTATTGTTGTAGCACCTACTAAAACAGTTCCAAAAGATACTTTAGAAATGCTAGCAAGCTCAGCTTTAAAAATTATTAAATCATTAAAAATAGCTGGTGGATGTAATATTCAATATGCTTTAAAACCAAATAGTAAAGATTATTATTTAATTGAAATTAATCCTCGTGTATCTCGTTCTTCAGCACTAGCTAGTAAAGCAACATCTTATCCTATTGCTCGTGTTACAACTTTAGTTGCTTGTGGATTTAGATTAGATGAAATTAAGATTAACGATACAACAGCAGCTCGTCCTCCTAAAGTAGATTATACGGTACTAAAAGTTTCTCGTTTCCCATTCGATAAATTCTTTAGTGCTAATCGTAAATTAGGAACTCAAATGAAAGCTACTGGTGAAGTAATGTCAATTGGTTTATCATTTGAAGAAGCTTTACTTAAATCATTACGTTCATTGGAATATAATTATGATTATTTAGACTATACTCCTAAAGCTAATGAAAGTGATGAAGATTTATTGGCTCGCGTTAAAGATGCGGATGATGAAAGAATATTCATTATTGGATACTTATTAAGAAAAGGTATTAGTGTTGATAAAATTTGTGAATTAAGCAAAATAACTCCTTGGTTTATTGAACAAATTAAAAAGGTGATTGATTTTGAAAAAGAATTATCTTTAGAAC
>JAISTP010000035.1 GCA_031272545.1 Bacilli bacterium
TTTATTGAATTGACAGTTTTGTTTAGTTTTGAAAGATCATTCTTGCGTTCAGGCTTTCGTTTCCTACTTCCCGGCCGCTCATATATAATATAACATTTAGACTTCTGTGTCAATAAAAATGTCCTAAAAAAACTTACTTTTTTTAATTTTATTCTTTTTTAATAATTGGTATTTATACTTAATAATATCTCTTTATTAAAAACTAGCTATCTTTAACAATGTAAAACTAAAAATAACACATTTTAATTATTAAAATACTACTAATAATATTAATAATTATTATTTATTGTTAGAAATACAATAAATATTTCTGTAACTAAATTAGTAAAACAATAATAATTATATTAATAGAAATTAATTCAAGATAAGGGACTTTAATATAAATTACAATAAATAATCAATTAAATCTTATTTATTTAAATAAGATTGGATATTTAACTAATTCATCTAAACATTAATTTAGAAAATATTTATTCATTTTTATTCTATACAAGATATCAAATATAAAACAATATAATTTATTAGCTATAGCAATCTATGATAAATAAAATAAAACTTTTAATAAATAATAAAATACCATCAATTTATTTCAGTTAATATTATAGAAATTATTAAATAAACAGTATAATTTTTTTATCTTACTTAATAAATAATACAAACAATATAAAAATTAGCAATAAACTCTTTCATTCATTCCTTATAATTATTACAAGTAAAATAAATAGCACTAGACATATATCTAGTGCTATTAAATGATATTAAATTTTAATTACTTAACGATCATTAATACTTAGTAATTTGAAAGCAGTAGCTTGAGCTACAACTAGTTTAGCTAATGAGATACGATAAGGTGAACATGAAACATAATCTAATCCATATTTATAACAAATTAAGATAGATTCTGGATCTCCACCATGTTCTCCACAAATACCAACTTTCATTTTAGGATTTTTTAAACGAGCAGCATCAGTTGCCATTTTTATAAATTTACCTACACCTAAATCATCTAATGTTTGGAATGGATCAACTGGTAATAATTTCTTAGAAATATATTCATTACTAAATTTAGAGAAATCATCACGAGAGAAACCATAAGTCATTTGAGTTAAGTCATTAGTTCCAAATGAGAAGAAATCACTTAATTCAGCTAAATCTTCAGCTCTTAAACAAGCTCTAGGAGTTTCAATCATAATACCAATTTCATAATCTAATTTAGCATTTAGTTTATCTAACTCTGCAACAATAGTATCTTCGATTAATTTTCTAAGTCTAATTAATTCAGTAGATCCAGTAATTAGTGGAATCTTAATATGAGGAACAATATTAATATTTAGTTCTTCATTTACTTCTACTGCTGCATTAACAATAGCTCTAACTTGCATTTCATAAATTTCAGGATAAGTTACAGCTAAACGGCAACCACGATGACCTAACATTGGATTTACTTCTTCTAAAGCTTTACTTCTTTCATTTATTTTTTCAATACTTACATTAATTTTCTTACTTAATTTTTCAACATCAGCTTCTGTTTTAGGTAAGAATTCATGAAGTGGTGGATCTAATAATCTAATGTTAGAAGGTAATTCTTTCATAACACGATAAATACCTTTAAAGTCTTCTTTTTGATAAGGATAAAGTTTTTCTAAAGCATCAATTCTTGTTTCTTTATCATCCGCAAGAATCATTCTTTGCATATCATAAATTCTTTCTTCACCAAAGAACATATGTTCAGTACGACAAAGACCAATTCCAACAGCCCCAAAATCTAAAGCTTTTTGAGCATCTTCTGGATTATCTGCATTAGCTCTAACTTCCATTAAAGCATATTCATTAGCCCATTCCATTAAGATAGTGAATTGTTCTGGAACAACATTAGATTTCGTTTCTAATTTACCATCATAAACTGAACCAGTAGCACCATCAACTGAAATCCAATCACCTTCATGATAAGTTTTTTCACCAATTTTGACTGTTCTAGTTTTATAATCAATATCAATATTTTGACATCCTACAATACAAGTACGCCCCATACCACGAGCAACTACTGCCGCATGGCTAGTCATTCCACCTGTTGATGTAACAACTGCATGACAATGAATCATTCCTTCAATATCATCAGGAGTAGTTTCATGTCTAACTAAAATAGTATCTTTTCCTTCACCAGACTTTTTCGCAACTGTTTTTGCATCTAAATAAATTTGCCCATTAGCAGCACCTGGTGAAGCAGGTAACCCTTTTGAAATAGGATGAAGATCTTTTAAAGTTTCAGAATCAAAAGTTGGGTGAAGTAATTGTTCTACTTGTTCAGGATCTACTCTTGTTAAAGCAGTAATTTTATCAATAATTCCTTCATTATACATGTCAATCGCAATTTTTAATGCAGCCATAGCTGTTCTTTTAGCACTACGTGTTTGTAAGAAGAAAAGACGACCATTTTCAATAGTAAATTCAACATCTTGCACATCTTTATAAGAAATTTCCATCTTCTTTACAATTTGACTTAATTCATCATAAACTTCAGGCATAACATCTTTTAATTTATCTAAAGGCATTGGGGTTCTAATTCCCGCAACAACATCTTCTCCTTGAGCATTAATTAAGAATTCCCCAAAGATTTTATTATCACCAGTTACTGGATTACGAGTAAATAATACACCAGTTCCAGAAGTATCAGAGAAATTACCAAAAACCATTGATTGAACATTAACAGCTGTTCCCATAGTATGAGACATACCATGTAAGTTACGATAAATAATAGCTCTTTCATTTTGCCATGATTCAAAAACTGCTTCAATAGCCATTTTTAATTGAACACGAACATCTTGATAAAAATCGGCATTCATTTCTTTTTTAAATAATACTTTGTATTCTTTAATAACAACATCTAATGATTCTTCAGTAAGTTCATTATCCATTTTTTGATTAAATTTTGCTTTAATACTATCTAATACATCTTCAAATTTATCTCTATCAATTTGACAAACAACATCAGAGAAAATTTGAATAAAACGACGATAACTATCTAAAGCAAAACGACGATTATTAGTTAATTTAGCTAGAACTTCTACAGTTTCATCATTTAAACCTAAATTTAATACAGTATCCATCATACCAGGCATACTTATTGGAGCCCCACTACGAACAGATACTAATAGAGGATTAGTTTTCCCTCCAAACTCTTTACCTGTTTGTTCTTCAATAATTTTTAATGATTCATCGATTTGTTGTTGTAATTCAGGCCAAATCTTACAATCATTATCATAATACTCATTACAAGCTTGAGTGGTAATCGTAAATCCAGGAGGAACTGGTAAACCTTTATTAGCCATATAAGCTAAACCTGCCCCTTTACCTCCAAGTAAATTACGCATACCTCTGTTACCTTGATTAAATAAATATGTATACTTTATAGTAGCCATAATTTCACCTCATTTATTCTTTCCATAATATAATATAACATATAATTAATTAGCATTCAATAATTTGAAAAAAGTCTATATTTTGGACAAAAATATATTATAAGACTTATTTTTATTAATTAAATAAATTATTGTTTTGCTAGATAATTAGCGATAATAACACGTTGAATTTCATTAGTACCTTCATATATTTTAGTAATTCTTGCATCGCGATACATTTTTTCAACAAATTTACCTTTCATATAACCAGAGCCACCAAATATTTGAAGAGCTTCATCACAAACAGCAACAGCATTATCACTAGCAAATGATTTAGCACATGCTGCTGCAACAATATAATCTTCATTATTATCCTTTTTGTTTGCCGCATCAGCTACTAATAAACGCGAAGCAGTTATTTTAGTAAACATATCTGCTAACTTAAAAGAAATAACTTCTTGTTCAAAAATAGGTTTATTAAATTGAATTCTTTCTTTACTGTACGCTAAAGCTTCTTGATATGCTCCTAAGGCAATACCAGTAGCCTGTGAAGCAATACCAATACGGCCACCATTTAAAGCACTCATTGCTATTTTAAAACCTTTATTCTTTTCACCTAAAAGATTTTCTTTTGGTACTTTAACATTATCAAAGTGTAATTCACAAGTTATACTAGCTCTAATTCCCATTTTGTCATAAGGCTCACTAAAGCTAAAACCAGGCATACCTTTTTCAATAATGAAAGCACTTATTCCTTTAGTTTTTAATTCTTGTTGTGTTAATGCAAAAACAACATATGTATCAGCTGCTTTACTATTAGTAATGAATATTTTCTTACCATTTAATAGATAACAATCATCTTGTTCAATAGCTGTTGTTTGCATGTAAGCAGCATCACTACCTGCTTTTTCTTCAGTTAAACCAAAAGCTCCTAACTTATTACCGTTACATAAATCTATTAAGTATTTTTTCTTTTGAAAATCATTACCAAATTGATAGATAGGCCATGTTGCTAGAGCTGTATGTGTTGAAACAATAGCACCACAACTGGCATCATATGAAGCAATAGTCTCAACTACTTTAGTAAAAGTTAAAGTATCTAAACCCATTCCACCATACTCTTTTGCAAAAGGAATTCCTAGCCATCCTTTAGCTGCAATTTTTTTTACTACATCTTCAGGATAAATATTCTTCATATCCCATTCATAAGCAAAAGGTTTAATTTCTTTTTCACAAAATTCTTTTACTTCTTCAATTAATTTTTCTTTGTGCATTATAAGTCCCCCTTAACACAAAAAAGATTAGTTTTACTAATCTTCTTATCTTTTAATTTTTATCAATTGAGCCAAATAAAGTCATTTTATCTAAAACAACTTTTTTAATAGCTTCTTTCCCTGGTCCTAAATATTTTCTAGGATCATACATTTTTGCATCGTTATTTAAAACATCTCTAACTTCTTTAGTAAATGCTTGTTGGCATTCAGTATTAACATTAATTTTACAAGTTCCACATTCAATTGCTTTCTTAATTTGATAATCAGGAATACCACTACCTCCATGTAAAACTAAAGGTAAATCAATCATTTTTGAAATATTAGCCATTTCATCAAAACCTAATTTAGGTTCACCTTTATATTCACCATGAACACTTCCTAAAGCAGGTGCTAAACAATCCAAATTAGCTTCTTTACTAATTCTAAAACATTCTTCTGGATTGGCATAAATAACTCCTTGAGCTACAACATCATCTTCTTGTCCACCAACAATACCTACTTCAGCTTCAACACTAACATTTTTTTCATGAGCTATAGCGACAACTTCTTTAGTTATTTTAATATTTTCATCAATTGGATGATGAGAGCCATCAATCATGACAGAAGTAAATCCTGCATCAATAGCTGCTTTACATTTGTCAAATGATGAACCATGATCTAAATGAATAGCAACATCAACAGTAATGTTTTTATCAATCATTAAACCTTTTACCATATTTACTACTGTATTAAAGCCACCCATATATTTTGCGGCTCCTTCACTCACTCCTAAAATAACAGGACTATTATTTTCTTGAGCAACTTCTAAAATAGCTTGGGTCCATTCTAAATTATTTATATTGAATTGACCTACAGCATACTTTTCATTTTTAGCTTTAATAAGCATATCTTTCATATTTACTAAATTCATAAAGTAACACTCCTCTTCTTGTTTAGTATATCATAAAATTATCATAGAGATAAAGAAAAAACAAAACTACATAAGTATAGTCTTGTTTTTATTTTTTTATAAGTGAGTTAAGGCAGAAGGAATTAAACTTCTATTTAAAACATCATCATCATCATTTTCTTCTGGATATAAATCTTTAAAGATTTCTGGATTATCATCAACACCAGTACCAGCAGGAATTAATTTACCAATAATAACATTTTCTTTTAAACCATTTAATTCATCAATTTTACCTTTAATTGCCGCATCAGTTAATACTTTAGTAGTTTCTTGGAAAGAAGCAGCACTTAAGAAGGATTCAGTTTCCAAAGAAGCTTTAGTAATACCAAGTAAAACTGGGCTTGCAACAGCTGGTTTTTTATGTTCAAGTAACACTTCTTCATTAGCAGTAGTAAATTCACTTAAAGAAACTAGAACACCAGGTAAGAATGGAGTGTCTCCTCCATCTTCAATCTTAACTTTCTTAAGCATTTGACGAATAACTACTTCAATATGTTTATCCGCAATTTCAATACCTTGTAAACGATATACTTTTTGAACTTCTTTTAAAATGTAGTCTTGTACATCTTTAACACCAGTATATTTTAATAAACGCTTAGGATTGATAATACCTTCGGTAATCTTACCACCAGCTTTAACTTCAGAACCTTCTTTAACACGAAGAACAGCTCCATAAGGAGTTTCATAAGTACGAGGTTCAGTTTCTCTTTCATTGATAATCGATACAACATAACGTCCATCTTTTTCTTCAATTTTTTGAACAACACCATCAATTTCAGAAATACTAGCTTCTACTTTTGGTGCACGAGCTTCAAATAATTGAGCAATACGAGGAAGACCTTGAGTAATATCATCATCAGTAGCAACTCCACCAGTATGGAAAGTTCTCATGGTTAACTGAGTACCAGGTTCCCCAATAGATTGAGCCGCCATAATTCCAACAGATTCACCAACACTAATTTCAGTACCAGTAGCTAAATTACGTCCATAACATTTCTTACAAACACCATGTTTTGACTTACATCCAAATACTGATCTAATTTCTACTCTTTCAATACCAGCATCAACTATTTCTTTAGCTTTATCTTCATCAATTAAATCATTAGCTTTAACAATACATTTGTTATTACTTGGATTTAAGACATCATTTTTTGCATAACGGCCAACTAAACGATCATATAAAGGTTCAATAACAGTATTAGCTTTAATATCGTAAATAGTACTTACCCAAACACCTTGATCGGTACCACAATCTTCTTCTTGAACAATAACATCTTGCGCAACATCAACTAAACGTCTTGTTAAATATCCAGAGTTAGCAGTTTTTAAAGCAGTATCAGCTAAACCTTTACGTGCACCATGAGTTGAAGTAAAGAATTCAGATACGGTTAAACCTTCTCTAAAACTATGTTTAACAGGAATTTCAATAGTTTCACCATTTGGCTTAGCCATTAATCCACGCATACCAGATAATTGAACGAAGTTAGAAATATTACCTCTAGCTCCTGAATCCATCATCATATATAATGGGTTTTCATCTTCTAGAATTCCACTTAAGTCTTTTTCAACTTCTTTTCTTACTTCAGTCCATATTTCTACAATCTTATTATGTCTTTCAGTATCAGTAATTAAACCTTTTTGGTACCATCTTTCAATTTTAGGAATTGATTGTGTTTCAGCTTGTTCAATTAAATCATACTTTGTATCACTAACTTCAATATCTGCAATACTTACAGTAACACCAGCTCTTGTTGAATAGAAAAATCCTAAGTTTTTCATTTCATCAAGCATACGAGAAGTTTCTTTTGTTTTATATCTTTTAAATACTTCAGAAATTATTTGACCTAAATATTTTTTCTTAAATGGTACATTTTTAGGCAAACTCTTAATATATTCACGAACATCTTCACCTTGATTTAAGAAATATTTAAGAGGTGTTTGTTCTAAATTTTCAAGAGTTTGTTCATTTAAATAAGGAAATGAAGGATCAAAAATTTCATTAAAATATAATTTACCTAAAGTAGTTATTAAATATGAATTAGGATCTACAAAATCAAAACAAGTCTTATTTAATGATTTAATTCTAATAGCAATACGAGCATGTAAGTCTAAATCTTTATTTTCATAAGCCATGATGGCTTCATTCATATCTTTATAAACATTACCTTCACCAACAGCATCAACTCTTTCAAGAGTTAAATAATAATTACCTAAAACCATATCTTGTGAAGGAGTAACAATTGGTTTACCATCTTTTGGACCAAGAATATTATTTGAACCTAACATAATTTCATTAGCCTCTGTTCTTGCTTCTAAACTTAAAGGAATATGAACAGCCATTTGGTCTCCATCAAAATCCGCATTAAATGCTGTTGTTACAAGTGGATGAAGTCTAATAGCACGACCTTCAACAATTTTTGGTTCAAAAGCTTGAATACCAAGTCTATGTAATGTCGGAGCACGATTAAGTAAAACAGGATGATTTTTAATAACTTTTTCTACTACTGGCCAAACAACATCGTCCATATTAGAAATAAGTTTATCAGCGGACTTAATATTAGTCGCAATCTTTTGTTTAGTTAATTCATGAATAACAAAAGGTTTAAATAATTCTAATGCCATTTCTTTTGGTAATCCACATTGATACATTTTTAAATCAGGACCAACCGCAATAACTGAACGCCCAGAATAATCAACACGCTTACCAAGTAAGTTTTGACGGAATCGTCCTTGTTTCCCTTTTAAAGTATGTGATAATGATTTTAACGGACGTCCTCCAGCACCAGTAATTGGTTTTGAACGTTTACCATTATCAATTAAAGCATCTACGGCTTCTTGAAGCATACGCTTTTCATTTTGAACGATAATAGCAGGAGGAGTATTCATTTCTAATAATTTCTTTAAACGATTATTACGAGTAATAACACGACGATATAAATCATTTAAATCACTAGTCGCAAAACGACCACCATCTAATTGAAGCATTGGTCTTAAATCAGGTGGAATAACTGGAAGAACATCTAAAATCATCCATTCAGGACGATTATTAGAAGTATGAAAAGCATTTAATGTTTCAAGTTTCTTCATTAAACGAGTTCTTTGTTGACCACCTTGTGATTCTCTTAGTTCATGACGAACTTCTTCAATTTCTTTCTCAATATCAATATCTTGTAATAATTTTTTAATAGCTTCAGCACCAGTCATAGCTTTAAAATTATTACCATACAATTCTTTATATTCACGAAAATCTTTTTCACTAATTACTTGTTTATAAGCTACTGGAGCATCTCCTGGTTCTAAAACAATATAAGATACAAAGTAAATAACTTCTTCAAGTTTTTTAGGTTTAACATCAAGTAGTAATCCCATTTTAGAAGGAACACCTTTTAAATACCAAATATGAGCTACCGAAGCAGCTAATTTAATATGTCCCATTCTTTCACGACGAACACTTGATTTAGTAATTTCAACACCACAATTTTCACAAATTACGCCCTTATATCTAATTTTCTTATATTTACCACAAGCACATTCATAGTCCTTAGTTGGGCCAAAAATCTTTTCACAAAACAAACCATTTTTTTCTGGTTTTTGGGAACGATAGTTAATTGTTTCTGGTTTAGTTACTTCACCATAAGACCATTCTAAAATCTTCTCAGGTGAAGCTAACCCTACTTGTACAGCACTAAATTGATTAACATCCATTACTATTCACCATCCTCTTCACTAGATAAATCAAACATCGAATCAATATTTGATACAAAATCATCGTCATCATCATCTTCATCATCTACAGTATCAACAGGATTATCTTCTAATTTAATTTTAGGTTCATCAAATAATTTTGCTTCATCATTCATTAATTGTCTAAAACCTTTTTCAAAATTAGAATCTAATTCTTTCATTACTACTTCTTCATTATTTTCATCAAGCATCTTAACATCAATAGCTAAAGCTTGTAACTCTTTTTGTAAAACCTTAAATGATTCTGGAATACCTGGTTGTGGAATTCTTTTACCATTAACAATTGCTTCATAAGTCTTAACACGACCATTAACATCATCAGATTTAACTGTTAATATTTCTTGTAAAGTATGAGCAGATCCATAAGCTTCTAATGCCCAAACTTCCATTTCTCCAAATCTTTGTCCACCATTTTGTGCTTTACCTCCAAGAGGTTGTTGTGTTACTAAAGAATATGGTCCAACAGAACGAGCATGTAATTTATCATCAACCATGTGAGCTAATTTAATCATATACATAACTCCAACAGAAATTCTTTCATCAAATTTTTCACCTGTACGACCATCAATTAAAGTAACTTTACCATCATCAGCCATACCAGCTTCTGCCATAGCTTCTTTTAAATCAGTTTCTTGGGCTCCATCAAAAACAGGAGTCGCTACTTTAACATTAAGCAATTTAGCCGCATATCCTAAATGAAGTTCCATAATTTGTCCAATGTTCATACGAGAAGGTACCCCTAATGGATTAAGCATGATATCAACAGGTGTTCCATCTTCTAAATGAGGCATATCTTCGATAGGTAAAATCTTAGAAATAACCCCTTTATTACCATGACGCCCTGCCATTTTATCTCCTTCAGATATTTTTCTTTTTTGAACAACATAAACTTTTACTACTTCATTAACGGCTGGTGGTAAATCATCACTTGTTTTTTTATCAAACTTTTTAACATCAAGAATAATTCCAGCTCCACCATGAGGAACACGAAGTGAATTATCCTTTACTTCACTTGATTTATCACCAAAAATAGATTTAAGTAATCTTTCTTCAGCACTAATTTCAGATTGACCTTTAGGAGTTACTTTACCTACTAAAATATCGCCTTCTTTAACTTCAGCACCAATACGAATAATACCATCTAAATCTAAATCTTTACGCGCATCATCACCAATATTAGGAATATCACGAGTAATTTCTTCAGGTCCAAGCTTAGTATCACGAGATTCAATCGTATATTCTTCTATATGAATTGAAGTATAAACATCATCTTTAACTAATCTTTCAGACATAATAACTGCATCTTCATAGTTATATCCATTCCAAGTCATAAAAGCTACAACAACATTTTGACCTAAAGCAAGTTCTCCTTTTTCCATAGCTGGACCATCCGCAAGAATTTGCCCTTTATCAATTGTATCACCAACATTAACAATTGGTCTTTGATTAATACAAGTACCAGCATTAGAAATATTATATTTATAAAGTGGATATTCTACTTCACCAACTTTACCTCTTACTTTAACCATTTTAGCATCAACATATGATACAACACCATCTTCATCAGCTGTACAAGCCACACCGCTATCTTTAGCAATAATATGTTCCATACCAGTACCGATAATAGGTGAATGAGGATTAATTAAAGGAACAGCTTGACGTTGCATGTTAGCACCCATTAAAGCACGATTAGCATCATCATTTTCTAAGAAAGGAATGCAGCTAGTCGCAATAGAAACAATTTGTTTAGGACTTACATCCGCATAATCAATTAAATCACGTTTTTCCATTTTTGTTTCACCACGATAACGAGCAACAACATGTTCTTCGATAATTTCATTATTATCATTTAATTTAACATTAGCTTGTGCAATAGCATAATTAAACTCTTCATCTGCTGTTAAATAATCAACATCATCAGTAACAATATCATTAACAACACGACGATAAGGCGTTTCAATAAAACCATATTCATTAACTTTAGCATAAGTAGCTAAAGCATTAATTAAACCGATATTAGGACCTTCAGGTGTTTCAATTGGACACATTCTTCCATAATGAGAGAAGTGAACATCACGAACTTCCATACCAGCACGATCTCTTGCCAGACCACCAGGCCCTAAAGCAGATAATCTTCTTTTATGAGTAA
>JAISTP010000025.1 GCA_031272545.1 Bacilli bacterium
CTTTTAATTTTATTTTTTCTAACACATTTAAATCTCCATTTCTTTATCTAATTAATTTTTTTATATAAATAATGTTATTTAAACACTAATACCAAATAATGCTTTTGCAAGAATACCTATTACAAATGAAATAGCAGCTACTCCAAATGATATTAATAACATTTCTAAAAATGGTCTTTTAAACTCAATTTCTTTAACAATTGCTTGATAATAATTAAATGCTGCTATTATTAGCATAACAATTACTAACATAATAATAAAGGCAATAATATAAAAATTATTCGGTAATAATAAATAAGGCAAGACTAATAAGATAACAGTTATTAAATAAGCTATTCCGGTATAAATACTTGATTTGATAGCATCTGCATCACCATCGGCTTTTTTCGCAAGATAATTAGATGCTGCCATCGATAAAGTAGCACTAACGCCAGTTATTATTCCTGTTAAAGCAACTAAAGTATTATTTTGAAATGCAAAAGTAACTCCAGCAATAACACCTGTTAATTCCACAAGGGCATCATTTAACCCTAAAACAATTGAGCCTATATACTTTAAACGATCTTCATCTAACATATCTATTAACATATTTTCATGTTCTTCTTCTTTTTTTAAGATGCTAGCTATTTCATCAATATGTTCTTCCATTACCAAAGCATTTTTTATTCCTTGATCTTCCCCTTTTTCCATTATTTTAATAATAAAAGTAAAACCAAAAAATGATGTAAATATACGATAAAAAAACAATTGGAATTTATTTGGTTTTACATCTTGATTAGTATATTTTTTATAAATATCATAATGTTTTAACTCATCTTCTGAAATATTATGTAATACTTTTTTATTATGTTCATCTTTTTCTTTTTCAGCTAAATACTTATAAGCTAAATGTCCGGTTATTTCATCTCTTTGTAATTTAAGTAAAGTTTCATTTATACTGTTCATTTTATCACCACTATTATTATAGCACTTACTTAATAAAATAGTTAGTTATGGTTTTTTATCATTAACTATTGTAATTATTATTTTAATAATTTATAATGTATGAACGTAAGGGAGTAACTAGCAGCTATGCTGGTGCAATGCCAACAACCGTTTCTTAGAAACTGGTATTGTATTAAATTGTGAGACTTATGAATAGTAATACTATTCATAGGTCTATTTTTTTAGGAGGATAAAAGATGTGGTTTTTAAAAAGTATTAGTGAAATTTTTAATGAGATTAATTCATCATTAAAAGGATTAACACAAGAACAAGTAATCAAACAAAAAGAAAAGTATGGTAGTAATATTTTACAAAAAAAAGAAAATGATTCTTTAATAAAAATTATCTTAAATAATTTAAAAGAACCATTAACATTAATATTGATAGGTGTAATAGTAATATGTTTCTTTATTCAAGAATATAAAGAAGTAATAATTATTGCTTTAATTGTTATTATTAATATTATTATTAGTACTTCACAAGAAATAAAATCACAAAAAGCTTTAGATGCTTTAGAAAAAATGACTTCTTTAAAATCTACTGTAATTAGAAATAACAAGACTATTGAAATTGATTCTAGTGATTTAGTAGTTGGTGATATTATTCTTTTAGAAGCTGGAAACTTTATTCCAGCAGATATTAGAATAATTGAATATGCGAAATTAAATGTTGATGAATCAGCTTTAACAGGTGAATCATTACCAGTAGAAAAAAATGATGAAGTAATTGAAGATGAAAAAACTAGTTTAGGTGATCGATTCAATATGCTTTATAGTTCTACATTTATTACTAATGGAAGAGCTAAAGGAATCGTAGTCGCTGTTGGGAATGATACCGAAATAGGTAAAATTGCGACGATGTTAAATGAGACTGAAAAGAAAATGACGCCTTTACAAGAACGACTTGCGAAATTAAGTATGTATGTATCTATACTGGCTTTCATTGTAGCAGCGATAATTTTACTACTTAATATCTTTATAACTAAGATGGATATTATTCAAAGTTTTATTAATGCTATTACTTTAGCAGTTGCTGTAATACCTGAATCTCTTCCAGTTATAGTTAGTATTATTTTAGCTATATCAGTTAGTAAGATGGCTGAACACAATGCCATAATTAAGAAGTTGCCTGCTGTTGAAAGTTTAGGTACAGTAAATATTATTTGTACTGATAAAACTGGAACTTTAACTTTAAACAAAATGAGCGTTACTGATTATTTTATCGGAGATCATGAATTAAATGATACACCATTGAATATTAATAGCCGTTTAATTCAAGCTATGATGTTATGTAATGATTCTTTTACTGATGTAAAAGGTAATGCTATTGGTGATCCAACTGAATTAGCCTTAACATATTTTGGTAATAATTATGGTATTGATGAACATGAATATCGTAATGAAATACCACGAGTAACTGAATATCCTTTTGATAGCAATAGAAAAATGATGACTACTGTTCATCATATCGAAGATAAATATATTGCTTATACCAAAGGTGCTATTGATCAAATATTAAACCAAACATTATTTATTGAAGATGAATTAGGAAGAAGAGAAATTACTAAAGAAGAAAAAGAAATTATCCTAAATAACTCTAAAAAAATGTCAATGCAAGCTTTAAGAGTATTAGCTTTTGCTTATTCAATAAGTGATAATGAAAATGATTTAGCTATCGAAGAAGGGTTAACTTTTATTGGCGCAGTAGGAATGATTGATCCAGAAAAAGATTCAGCACGAGTAGCTATTGCTAAAGCAAAAGCAGCTGGTATAAAAACGATAATGATAACTGGAGACCATCCAACCACAGCTTATGCTATTGCTAGAAAGTTAAATCTAGTTGATTTAAAAAATGATGAAGTACATGAAGTTATAACCGGTAAACAACTTGATGCTATGAGCGATGAAGAATTAACAGCTAAAGCTAATAATTATGCTGTTTACTCACGAGTTAGCCCAGAACATAAAGTTAGAATAGTTAAAGCATTACAAGCTAAAGGTAATATTGTAAGTATGACAGGTGATGGTGTAAATGATGCACCTTCATTACAAACAGCTCATATTGGTGTTAGTATGGGAATAACAGGAACTGATGTTGCTAAACAAGCAAGTTCAATGATATTAATGGATGATGATTTTTCAACTATTGTATATGCTGTAGAAGAAGGTAGAAATATCTATAACAAAATTAAAAGAGCAGTACAATTTGTACTAGCTACAAATTTTGCGGAAGTGTTAGCTATCTTTACAGCAGTAATACTTGGTTTAAATATACCTCTTGGAGCTATTCATGTATTATGGGTTAATTTAATTGTTGAAAGCTTAATAGCTATTCCAATAAGTATGGATGTTAATGATCCAAAAGTAATGAATGAAAAACCACGTCCAAAGAGTGAAGGAATATTAAATAAACTTGGTATCCCAATTGCTGTAATATCGCTAGTTGGGGGATTATGTGTTTTTGGTGGTTATTACTTAACAACAACTTTAGAAAATAATCATCAATTAGCTACTAGTGTTGCTTTTATGATAATGGCAACTGCTCCAATGTTATATGTATTAGCAATGAGAACTCCACATAAAAATATCTTTATTTCAAAACCTTGGGAAAATAAAGCTTTACTTACTGCTATTTTAATTGGAACATTATTAAATATTGCACTTATTTATTCTCCATTAAATGATTTCTTTAGTTTATATCCATTAACTGGTCTTGCTTTATTGATTACTATTCTTGGAATTATAATTCCTACTATAGCTTATGAATTATATAAACTAATTAATAGATATAGATAAAAGAAAAATACTAATTATTTAAATTAAATAATTAGTATTTTTTATATCATCAACTTAAAAAGAATTATATCTTTTTAAGAAGGTATTAACCCTATCATCACTATGCTCTTTAAAAATATTTTCTGGTTTAATATCTTCTACAATGACACCATCTGCCATAAATAAAATACGATCAGCAACATCTTTTGCAAATAATATTTCATGAGTTACGATAATCATACTCATACCTTGTTCTGCTAAATCTTTTATAACATCCAAAACATCTTGAACTGATTCAGGGTCTAGTGCTGAAGTAGGTTCATCAAACAATAATAAGTCAGGATTCATACAAAGAGCTCTAGCAATCGCAACTCGTTGTTTTTGACCACCACTTAATGTTGTAGATGATGCTTTAGCATAATCAAGCATATTAACTTGTTTAAGATATTTAATTGCTCTTTTTTCTGCTTTATCTTTCTTTTCATTTTTAGTTAAACGACAAGCAATCGTACAATTATCAATAACATTTAAATTTTCAAATAAATTAAATGATTGAAAGACCATGCCCATACTTTGACGCATTTTTTCAATATTTATCTTATTACTTAGTAAATTCTTCTTATGATAAATAATTGAGCCATGATCAGCTTTTTCTAAAAGATTTAAGCATCTTAATAAAGTAGATTTACCACTACCACTTGAACCTATTAAAGCAATTACTTCACCTTTTTCAACACTTAGATTTATATCTTTTAAAACTAAGTTACTACCAAATGATTTATTTAAATTTTTAACTTCTATAATATTCATAACAAGCTCCTTTAAACAGATGTTGATTTTATATCATATTTATTATTTGTTTTCTTTTCAACAACATAGCTAATTATTTTAGATAAAGAAAATGTAATAATAAAATAGATAACAGCAACAATAACATAAGCTTGATTAACTAATAATGATTCACTTGCTGCTCCACGAGCATTATAGAATAAATCGGTTAAACCTATAATACTTAATACTGATGAATCTTTAATATTAACGATTAATTCATTTAATAATGAAGGTAAAGAATTTTTAATAGCTTGCGGAAAAATAATACGTAACATAATTTGAAAACGGCTCATTCCTAAAGATTGTCCTGCTTCAATTTGACCAATCCCTAAAGCTATAACTCCTGAGCGGATAATTTCCGCAATATATGCAGCTGTATTGAAAGCTATGATAATGGTAGCAGCTACAAGAATATTCATATTTAAATGAGCCGCAAATCCATACCAGAACAATGCCCCCTGAACAATCATTGGTGTTCCTCTAATGATATCAATATAGGCGGTTGCTAAAAAGGAGAAGAATTTCTTAGATAATCTCTTAATTGATTTATCAGTAAAATGAACTTTTAAAGCTCTAAGAAAATACAAACCTAACCCAAGTATAATACCACCAAAAGTACCAATGATTGCAACTAAAAGGGTGACATACAAACCTTCTATGAACAAGGGATAATAATTTTGAAGTAAATAAACAATGTTATTCATTATTTACTTTCCTTACTAATATAATAATTCATTAACTCTTGTCTTTCTTGATCACTAATTGTTTTTAATGCTTCATTTAATTTATCTTTTAATTCAGTTTGATCTTTACTAATTCCTATTGCAACATCTGTATCTTCAGCAGTTAAAGTAAAATTCAATGGAATATATTTAAAATCACTATTTTGCTCAACATGTTCTTTAGCAACTGATTCTTCAGCGATATAACCATCAATTGTTCCTGCTTTTAAAGATTGAATTAAAGAAGAATAATCAGGCATATTAGCAACTTCTGTTACTCCTTTTAATTGACTTACTAATTTAACTTGTACAGTTCCTTGTTGAGCAGTAATTTTTGCGCCACTAAAACCATCTAAACTATTAGCATTGGCATATTTACCATCTTTTTTAACAACAACTGTATCTACAATATCAGCATGGAAGTAAGAGTCTGTAAAATCTATACTCTTTTTTCTTTCAGCAGTTGGTGACATTCCGGCAATAATAGCATCAATTTGACCACTTTCTAATGCTGGAATTAAACCATCCCATGACATTTTCTTTACTTCAACTTTAACATTTAACGCTTTAGCAATTCTATCTGCAATCGCAATATCATAACCATCACAGTAACCTGCTGAACCACTTATAGGTAAAGCATTGTCAGTTTTTAATGCTTCAGTAGTTGTATAGTTATAAGGTGCATAATCACATTCAAGTCCAATAGTTAATGTTCCATCCGCAATAGCTGATTCTGTTTTTTTAGAACTTGAACATCCTGTTACTAGAATTAAAATTAAACACAATCCTAAAATAATTGATCTACTTGTTTTTCTCATAAAAAACACTCCTTAATATAATTTAGTGAGTGCAAACAAAATACTATAATAAAAATAGCACCTCCACTTTAAAGGCACTATCAATAATCATCATTACAATAGCACCTCCACTTTTGTGGGAGTAAATGTAATCTTATTTACATTTACCAGCATAATGATTGCCAATCATTACCTTCGGCTTGTATCCCTTTCAATATAGATCACTATAGTTGGCCTATTCACTATATTTACTCTTAATATCAAGCGCCTCTATTTACACTTGGCCCTATAATACTCTTGAAAATTAATAAAGTCAATAGTATTTTTATTTTTTATTAAATAATTTTATTTATTTACTTTTTTAATAACACTCAACTAATAGTGTTAAAAATAAGTTAATTTACTAATTTTATGGCATAATTAACATATAGTTAATAAAAATACTATTTATTAGTATTCATCTTTAATCATTAAATTATTTTAAAAAAATAATGTTAGTAAAATACTAACAAATGTATTATAATTATCAAGGGAGTGATACAATGCCATTTAAAATAATTGAAGATAATATATTAAAATTAGAAGTTATAGCTATTGTTAACTTTGATAATGACAAAGTTGAAATGAAAGATGGAATTGCACATCAATTATATCTTGAAGCAGGTGGTATTGATTTAACTGCAGCAATTAAAAAACATTTTCCACTAAACAAAGGTGATATTTTTACTACGCCAGCTTATCGTTTAAATGCTAAGCAATTTATTCATGTGGTAATAGATAATGAGAATATTAATAATAAACAAAAATTTATTAAAGATACCTTATTAAGTTTACTTAATTATGTAACTAATAATAATATTAAATCAATTGCTATTCCATTTACTAATGATAGCTATTTATATCAATATCATGAATACTTAGATTCTGATATTATTCCAACAATAAATAACTTTTTAAAAATATATAATATTGAAGTATATTTAGTAAAATAAAAGATAATCATTATTGATTATCTTTTTTTTATGTTAGAATAAAATAGAGGTGTCTTTATGAAAAAATACATTAATTATTATATATTATTTGTCGAACTTAGAACAAAAAGTGCTAGTGT
>JAISTP010000009.1 GCA_031272545.1 Bacilli bacterium
AACTGACTTTTTTATTATAAAAGCATATTCATTGAATATGCTTTTTATTTATTCATCTTCTAATTTAATTTCATCATCATTATCATCATTATTATTATCTTCTTCTTTTTGATCAGAAAAGACAATAAATGATGTATCAATTGGTTGTTCTTCTAATTCTGTTTTTAATGGCATAATTACTTATCTTCTTTCTTAGTATCTTCTTCAATATCATTATTCATTAAACGGTCTTTAATTTTTATAGATATTTCTTCCATAATACTTGGATTATCTTCTAAAAATAATTTAGCATTGTCACGACCTTGGCCAATTTTTTCACCATTATAGGCATACCATGCTCCTGATTTTTCAATGATATCTAATTCACTACCAACATCAAGTACTTCTCCTGATTTTGAAATTCCTTTACCATACATAATATCAACACTTGCTGTTTTAAAAGGAGGAGCTACTTTATTCTTTACAACTTTTAAATTAGTTTTGTTACCAATAATTTCTGTTCCTCTTTTTAAAGCTTCACTTTTTCTAACTTCAAGTCTTATTGAAGAATAAAATTTTAATGCTCTTCCACCAGGTGTTGTTTCAGGATTACCAAACATAATTCCTATTTTTTCACGTAATTGATTGATAAAAATAATAGTGCAATTAGATTTATTTAATAAACCACTTAATTTACGCATTGCTTTAGACATTAAACGAGCTTGTAACCCAATTGTAGATTGTCCCATTGGATTATCTAATTCATCTTGTGGTACTAAAGCGGCAACTGAATCAACAACAATTAAATCAATAGCCTGCGAACTAACAAGTATTTCAACAATACTTAAAGCTTGCTCACCGCTATCAGGTTGTGAAAGAATTAATTCATCAATATTAACTCCTAAATTTTGTGCATATACTGGATCAATAGCATGTTCTGCATCAATAAAAGCAGCTTTTTTACCTAATTTTTGAACTTCTGCAATCGCATGTAAACTAAAAGTAGTTTTACCACTAGATTCAGGTCCATATATTTCTATTATTCTTCCTTGTGGATATCCACCTATTCCTAAGGCCATATCTAATGTTAAAGAACCACTTGGTATTACGCCAACATCGACATGAGAACGTTCACCAAGAACCATAATAGCACCTTCACCATATTGTTTCTTTATTTGTTTTATTGAAGCTTCTAATTTTTCATCAATATTTTCTTTGCTCATAACTCATCCTCCTAATCACATATACACAATTTTTTATTATAATCTAAAATTAAGATAAAACTTTTTTATTTTTTATAAAATAATCAATTCCTGAAACTAATGAAATTAATGTTGTAATCCAAATTAATACTAATAACCAAATATATAAGTTAGTTTGTGGTAAAGCACATAGTAATACTAATGAAAGACTAACCATTTGAAAAATAGTTTTAAATTTACCATAAATACTTGCAGCTATGACAACATTATTCTCTGCCGCAATAAAACGTAAAGCATCAACAGCAATATCTCTTAAAATCATAATCATAACTGCTAAAACAGGTAAATGATTAGTACTTGCAAAGAAAATTAAAATAGAATTAACTAATAATTTATCTGCAACAGGATCTAAAAACTTACCTAAATTAGTTACCGTATTAGAACTACGAGCAATATATCCATCAACAGCATCACTACAAGAAGCGATTACAAAAATAATAAGACCAATAAAATATGGTAAATAACATTGTAATGGTCCAATATTAAAATATACATTCTTACCAACAGGTAAAAGTAAAACAATAAGAAGAAGTGGAATTAAAACTACTCTAAATAAAGTAATCTTAGTAGCTAAATTAATATTTTTCATATATAAATAATTAAGTCTCAACATTAGTTGAGACTTATTATATTAATTTCCAAAGAAAGCACGATAACCTAGATAAGCCACATAACAAAGTAGAATAATAATTAATATAATAAAGATAATATTAATTACTCTTTCTCTTTTAGCTTTCTTTAAATCTGCTTTATCTAGATTAGATTCTCCTAATGCTTTAGCAACTTTTAAATCAATTGCTGTTTTTGAAATTTTTTCTTCTTCTTTATTGCCATCTAAGTTACCACTTAAAGCTTCATCTAAGTTCTTAAAGATATCATTTTCAACTTGTGGTTTTTCACTAGCATCAATTTTTTCAATATCAATACCACTTGTTAAATCAATAACTTCAGTATTACCTGTTGCTTCACTTACATGATCTAAATCATCTAAAGTAATTGGTTGAGCTTCATTAACTTCTTGTTCATTTACATCTTCACTAACTGATTCACTATTATCATTAATAGCATCATCTATTGATAAAGTAGGTTCATTTAAAACAATTTCATCTTCTGCTGCTTCTTCAGGTTGTTCTTCTACTTTTTCTTCTTCAATTTCAGCTTGTTTATTTAATGAAGCTAAAACATCTTCTAATTCAGATTGAGAATCAATAGTAGTTTCATTACTTTCATCAATAATTTCACCAATACTTGGTTCATTTGCTAAATCTACTTCTTCATTTTCTATTTCATCTAATAATGAAGAAATATCATGAGATTGAGAATTTTCTAAAGCTAATTCTTCTAAAGAAGGTTCATTTACATTTAAAGTAATATCATCATAAGGAAGATCAGTTACTTCTTCTTCCTCTTTTTCAATAACTTCATCTTCATCAACAGGTAAAACTACTTCTTCAGTTGGAACATCAATTGATGGTTCAACTATTTCATCAAGAGAAGCAGCATTATCATTAATTGGTTCTTTAATAATAGTATCTTCTTCTACTTCATCACTTTTAAAGATATCATCATTAATATTTTCCTTTTGACTTTCTTCTTCAGCTTTAAGAGCTTCAGCTTCTTTTTTAGCTTTAATTTGTTCTTCTAATTCTTTTAATTTAGGATCTTCCATTTGATACATATATTTTTCTAAAATATGAGGATTTGAATGAGTATTAACCATTGTTTCTTCTTCTGGTTCTGGTTGAGTTGATTCTTCTTCAACAACCTCAGCTTCCTCAGTAATAATAGGTTCTTGCTCTTGAACATTTTCATTAACATGTTGCTTTTCAATTATTTCATCCGCAAATTTAGGCGCGAACCCTTCCTTAGTTGGATTTAATAAATAATCATTATTATCATCAACTAGTTGATTAAGTAATTCATCTTTATCTAAACCTAAAAATTTAGCATAGCTTCCGACAAAGATTTGCTGATAAAATTCTTGATTTTGAAAAAAAGCAAAATCTCCTTTTTCTATTGCATCTAAATAGATTGGTTGAATTTTTGTTTTCTTACTTACTTCATCAATTGAAATTCCTAATTTTTCTCGCTGTTCTTGCAGCATTTGGCCGACTCTATTCATAGTTTCACCTCATATAAAATATTTTCACATTTTTATTGATTATATCATAAAATTATCGATATTAACAATTATATTTAATAACATAATTTTATAACATATTCTTTTTCTTTAAAATAATAAAGATTACTACCGAAATAATTATTGATAAGACAGTTACAATCACTGTTGATTGTAGAAAAGGTGGTAGCACTGTTAAGTCTAAATTTATTCCATAAAAACTAAAGATCATTGTTGGAACGGTTAAGACAATAGTAACGCTAGCTAAGACCTTCATGATATTGTTTAGATTGTTTGATATCAAACTAGCACTTGCTTCTCTTAAGCTTCTAACAATACGCATATTAATTTCAGTCATATCACTAGCTTGTCCTATTTCAATATCAGTATCATCTAATAAATCACTATCTTCTTCATAACGATGAATCCATTGATAACGTTTTAACTTCTTCATAACACCTTCATTACTACTTAAAGCTGACTTAAAATAAACTAATGTTTTTTCAAGTGATAATAATTCTAATGTTGTTTTATTATCAGCTTTCTTACGCATTCCTGTTTCAATATCATCCGCAATCTTATCAATTTTTTGTAAGGCTTTTAAATATTCTTGCGACATATAATACAGAATTTGAATTAATAATTTATTTCTTCTTAATGTTGAAACAATTCTAATATTACGATTAACAATATTATTGATAATACTTACTGCTTCAGGAACTATCGTAATTATGTAATCATCTAATACAACAATACCAAGGGGAATAGTATCATAATATAAACTTAATTCTTCATCAAAGTTTTCATTAACAACATTCACTACTACTAAGTATTGTTCATCTTCTCTTTCAATACGAGGCATCTCTTCTAAATCTAGAGGTGCACTCAAGAAATCATAATGACAACCTGTTTCTTTAAAAACAAGTGCCATCTCTTCTTTGGTAGGATTCTCTAAATGTATCCAACTATCTTTATGAATAGTATTAATCTGATCTAATTTAATACCATTATTTTTAAATATTTTTAACATTTACTCCACCTACCTAATTAATTAAAATCTAAATATCATAAGCCATGTTCTGTTCTCTATATATTTAGAGCGACAATCATTTATCTATACTAATGTATCCTGAATATAACTTCGTTTAGTTTATTCAAGTGCCCCTACCATAATTTGGGTTGCTCTTTTGTGGGGTTTACCCGTTCCACTTAATAAGTTTCCTTATTAACTCGTCTCTGTGGCACTTTTAAAGGTTTTATCCATATTAAAAAACTTAGGACTTAACCAGCCATCTACCATAGTAGCCTAGATTTATTTTTTCACCTAGCACAATCACTACATTCATCACAGAATGTAAGAGCATGGACTTTCCTCTACTATCTAAAATAGCAGCGATTGTCTCAATTTAGATTTATTTTGAATTATATACTTCTTGTTCAAGCATTGATAATCTTTTTAAAATATCAATCGTATTAACACTTTCTGTTGGCATTAACTCATTACTAATAACTTGTTCTTTTGTTTGTGCTTCTAATTGTTGTTTTAAAGTATCATTAACTGTTTTTAAATTTTGAATCTCTTGTTGTAAGTCAGTAAGCTCTTTTTCAAAACTTAAATAATCACTATAAACAACATCTAAGAACATATCAACTTGTTTAGCATTATATCCTCTGATATCAACATCAAAAACCTTATCAAGAATAATTTCACTATTTAATTTAATTTCATTCATATAATTATTCCTCTTTTCTTAGCATAACCTCAATATATTATACCTTTTATACACATTCTTTACAAGTTTTATAAAGATAATCATAGTTTTTCTAATTCTCTTAAATCATCAAAAACATTATACCAAATAGCCACGATAATTAAAGTTGCTACTCCTCCGATAATAGATGCTGGAATTAAACCAAGAAAACCAGCTACCATACCACTTTCAAATTCACCTAATTGATTACTAGCACCAATAAAAATTAAATTAACTGCACTAATACGACCTCTTTTATCATCAGGTGTAACTAGTTGCACATAAGTAGT
Organism: Bacilli bacterium; assembly: GCA_031272545.1. Taxonomy (GTDB): domain Bacteria; phylum Bacillota_I; class Bacilli_A; order JAJDGJ01; family JAJDGJ01; genus JAISTP01. The sequence goes on from JAISTP010000009.1 coordinate 5,402, forward strand.
TCTAATAATTACTGAAACTTGATCGACCATACCTAATAGAACTAGTAATAATAATGAAATGATAAATATCTTACTTAAAGCAAAGAGAATAGTTATTAAGCCAAATAAAGCTACACATAAAAACATTTTTTTACCAACATGTTCTTGTAAAGGAAAATAAACCAATATAGCCGCCATAATAATAGCACCAATACCAGGCGCTGAACGTAATAGCCCATATCCAAATGAACCTACATGTAATACTTCACTAGCAAACATTGGTAACAATGCAGTAATACCACCAAATAAAACCGCAAACATATCTAAAGACATTGCTCCAAGAATTCCTTTTTTCTTCCAAATAAATTTAAATCCCTCAATAGTCGCTTTAACTTGCGATTCATTAGTAACTAAGAATTCATCTTTTTTGACTTCACTACTTTTAATCATCTTAATAAAGATAATAGCTATTAAATTAAATAATGCAATAATTATATAAACAAAATCCAAATTAAAAATAAGCAACAAACCAGCTAAAGTAGGACCTAAAATAGTGGCAGCTTGGGTAAATGAGCTTACTTGAGCAGTAGCTTTACTAAAAACATTTCTTTCGACAATATTAGGTAATAAACTAGTAATAGCAGGCCCTTCTAAAGCAAAACAACTACCATAAATAAAGACACATACTAATAATAACAACCCACTGATAAGATGAAAAGTATTACTTAAAACAATAAATAAAGATATGATAAATATTCCTGTTTGCGTTAAAGTAATTATTTTTCGTCGATCAAAACGATCAGATAATGTTCCTGCTTGAAAAATAAAAATAATTTTAGGAAGAAATTGAATTAAACCAATTAATCCTAAATAAAAGGCATTATGGGTTATATGATAAATTTGATATGCTGTTGCTGTCGTTAACATTTGATTAGCTGCTGTTAAAAAAGTACGAGCTGTAATATATTTATTTAAAGTTTTCATAATTATGAATTATAATACAATCTTGCATTAATGTAAATTTATAAAATAAAATTATAAATATAAATCTTTTGTACACCCTTTTATCCATTAAAGATTTATTTTATAATATAATAGGTGAAAAAATGATTAAATATCCAATAAATAAAAATACAAGTAATAAGCAAAATAATGCTCTTTCCGCATCTAATCGTGGTATGAAGCTAGAAAAAGCAATTAATCTTAGTAATACATATTACCTTAATAAAGAAATAGCTAATATTCATAAGAAACCAACTCCTATTCAAGTAGTAAGTGTTGATTATCCTAAAAGACAAGCTGCTAAGATTACTGAAGCTTATTATAAAATACCATCGACTACTGATTATAATGGAATTTATCGTGGTAAATATCTTGATTTTGAAGCAAAAGAAACAAAAAGTAAGACAAGCTTTGCTTTTAAAAATATTCATTCACACCAAATTAATCATTTAAAGAGTATAATTAATTTAAAAGGTATTGCTTTCTTTATCATATGTTTCTCTCATTATCATGAGACATATGTTATAGAAGCAATAAATTTAATAAATAGAATTAATGAAAATAAAAAAAGTATTAGTTATCAAGAAATAAAAGAAGAAGGTTATTTAATAAAAGAAAGTTATCAATTACCTTTAGATTATTTAAGCGCTGTTGATAACTTTATTAAATAGGAGGAATATAATGTTTAAGAAATTACTAAATATAACTACAAAATTAAGAAAGGCTATTTTTAATAATAGTTTTTTTACAACATATACCGATAAAAAAGGATTAAAAAGATTAGATATTTTCTTAAAAGCAAGTTTTATACTTTTTGCAATATGTTTTATTCTTTCATTTATTATTATAATAACAAGTCCTCATCAATTTACTAAAGCCTTAGTTTATCGTAAAAATGATACTTTAGTTTATGATAAAGATAATAAATTAATTGGAAAAATATCAATGCATCGTGCAGATGGAGAAAATGTTCAAAATGTTGAATATAGTCAATTAAATCAAGGGATAATTAATTCAGCTGTTGGTACTGAGGATAAAACTTTCTTTGAACATCATGGAGTTGATTATATTAATACCATTACTGATGGAGGAAGAACGCTTCTTCATTTAGGTACAGCTGGAGGATCAACTATAACCCAACAAATTATTGGAGAATCACATGTTGGACGTTATGGTAACTCTTCAGTAATTCGTAAAATTAGAGAAATGTTCTTATCCAATGTTGCAGAAACTCAAATGTCTAAAGAAGAAATTATGGCCGCTTACTTAAACTATTTTAGTTTTGGTCAAGATAATATTCGCGGAGTAGAATTAGCAGGTAAATACTTCTTTAATAAAGATGTATGGTCTTTAGATTATACCCAAAGTTCTATTTTAGTAGGAACATTAAATCAACCATCAACCGCTAATCCTTTAGGAACAGTAACAGATAGTGGAAATGTTAATTATTCTCAACCTCGTCTAGAAGATGTTTTATTAGCAAATTATAATCAAGATTATATTACTAAAGATGAATATATGTTACTCCAACAAGTGAAAGTTCAAAATACGGTTGATATTAATAAAACATCAACCGCTAATCCATATCAAGATTATATTGATGTTGTTGCGGAAGAGATTCAAGAAAAATATGGAATTGATCCTTTTACTCAATCATTAAAAATATATACTAATATGGATACTAATGCTCAAAAATATGCCAACAAAATAGTTAAAGGCGAAAAAGTTACCATTCCAGACAAAACTGAAGATTTTGGATTTATCGTATCAAGAACACAAACAGGTCAAATTGTAGCAGTTGGTGGTGGAAAAGCGTATCGAAAAACTGGTGCTTATCTATTTAATAATGCAACAGAAAATAAACAACAGCCTGGTTCTGCTTTTAAACCGATAATTGATTATTCACCGGCATTTGAATTCTTGCATTGGTCTGATCGAGAGCCTATTTCTAATGCTCCATATAAATATCCTAATACTGGACAATCGGTACAAAATACTGATGGTACTAGTGGTGGAGTCTTACCAATGGATAAAGCTATTGCATCTTCTAGAAACTTAACCGCTTTAAGAGCAATGGAAGCTGTTTATGATAAGATAGGTATGAGTTCACTAACTGATTATTTAAATCGCTTTGGCTTTGGCTTTTCAAGTACAGAAGTAGTTCCAGCTTATGGTATTGGAGGTTTAAAAAATGGGGTAACCCCATTACAAATGAATGCTGCTTATGCGACATTTGGAAATGGTGGATATTACATTGAACCATATACTATTAGAAGTATTGTTAAAGAAGATGGTAGTGAAGTTAAATATGATGCAGAAAAAAATAAGAAACAAATTATTGATGAAAAAACTGCTTTTATGACTTCTACTACTTTAGAAAGATCAACCCAAGATTCAGGGGCTTATATCTTAACTGCTGGTTATTCTAAAACACCATATGCAGCAAAAACAGGAACATCAAACTGGGATGAATCTGGTGAAAAATATGGTATTCCAAATTTAGCACCTCGTGATTCATGGTATATTGGTTATACAACTGAATATACCATGAGTGTTTGGGTTGGTTATGATGCTAAAGAAATTGCAAAAGGAAAATATTTAAATTTCTATGATGGAACCCATGATTATAGTGCTAAAATATGGGGTGCTATGATGAAACATTTAGTAACAGGTAATGAAAAATCATACTTAAAGATGGATTTACCTGATGGTATTGAAGAATGTCAAATTAATCCAAGTGCTGTAGCACCTTTACGTATTGGAAGTCTAAGTGCTTATTGTTATAGTGATAATCTTCCAAGTGGATATGCAACATATGATCAAACAAAAGATGCTTATCAAGCTGAAGAAGAAGATAAGAGCGATGAAACTAGTACTACTGAATCAGATGATGAAAAAGCAACTACTAATGATAATGATAATAGTACTAACAGTAACAACTCTAATAGCAACAGTTCTGAAAGTAACTCTAATAGCAATTCTAATAGTAATAGCAATAGTAGTAACTCTAACAGTAATAGCGATAATAGCAATACTGATAACAGTAGTGACAACTCTAATAGTAGTGACAATAGTAATAGCACTAATAATTCAGGTAACTAAAGTAATACTTACCAAATATTTTTCAATAAAATGCAATTATACAAAAAACTTGTTCATTAATATATGAACAAGTTTTTTATGATTAATTAATCAAAATTATAAATATATTTCTCCATAAAAATTTACTAATGAATAAATAATTAAAGCAGCAAGACCAGCTGTATTAGAAGTTTGGTCTAACCCAGGTGAAGTTTCTGCTACATCAAAAGCAATCATTTTTTTATTCTTCATTAAATGCTTTAATAAAACAAGAAAGGTTTCAGGATAAATTCCCATTGGTTGTGGTGAGCTAACTCCTGGTGCAAATGCTGAAGCAAAAACATCCATACAAACACAAACATAAACTTTATCTAAATCTTCCATAAAACTATCAATAATATACTCATTTAACTTAATCTTTTCTCTTGATAAATCTTGTGAAAGAATATATTTAGCATTATATTGATCAGCTCTTTTAAATAAACGAACTGTATTAGCACTTTTTTGAATACCAATAGCTAAGTAATTATAATTAATATTCTTCTTTTTCATATCTTCATAAATTTGATAAAACATACTTCCAGAAGTAGAGATATCACTTTTTCTAAAATCAAAGTGAGCATCAAAAGTAATCATTCCAAAATTATCATCATCATTTAAAGTATTTATTATCCCTTTTAAGGAACCATAACTTAAATCATGTCCTCCACCAATAACAATAGGAAAATAATTATTTTTAATACATTTCTCTACGATAATAGCTAAAGTTTCTTGAGAACTTTCAACATTATCGACAAAAGAAACATTACCACCATCATAAATCTTTAATTCTTGTGAAAAAGAACATGGCTTATTACAAAGATTTTTTCTTATATGACGAGAACCAAACTTAGCTCCTACTTTACCTTTATTCGCAAGTATTCCTTCATCTAGTTCATAACCAATTAAAACAAACGCAAGTTTATCATTATTATATTCAATATCACTACCTAAATCTAAAGGCTTAATATATTGATGCCAACGAAAACTATCATATTCTTCACCATCATCAATTCGCCCATCCCAAATACTCATACTACTTTCACGATAACCTTTTAACACTTAAAAACAACTCCTTTTCAAACGTGAATATTATAACATAATAAAAGATGTATTTTTATAAAATTTGTAATTAATATATTATGAATAATTATTTCATATAAATAACTAATTATTAACATATTTAAACAATAATTTTTACTTTTAGTATTGTAAAAGAAGTAAATTTATAGTAAAATTTTGACCAAGAAAGGAATGTTAATAAGACAATTAACATAAGGGTAATAAAAATGAAAAAAATATTATTAGTATGTATGTTGTGCATGGGATTAGTTGTAGGATGTGGAAGTAAAGCAAAAGATGAAACATATAGTGTTACAATTAATAACACAGGAGAAAAATACGATACTAAAGCTGCATTTTTACAACAATATGCGACAGCTACATCAAGTGTTGCAACAAATTTAAGTTCTTGTTCAAATGATGTAAGCGATATTGCTAAATTAAATGAATGTAAAAAAGATGTTGCGGATGAAATTCAAAAGATCGTTGATATACAAGGACCTAGTGATGTAGCTGACAAAGAAAAGAAAATTGATGAATTAATGGTTCAATATAATGATATTGTTCAAAGTATTACTAGTACTTTTAAATCATCAGACATGAGTGGATTACAATCTAAATTATCTACTTGGATGAGTGATTTTACAACTGCTGTTAAAGATTATCAAGCTAATTAATCTTAAAATAAATAAAAGCTTTTCATTTAATTGAAAAGCTTTTTATTTTTCTTTTACTATAATATAATAATAAATATTAATAATAAAAGGGGTTGGATATTATGAAAAATCCTATCATAGGTATAAGTTGTCATTTAAAGCTTAATGAAGAAGATTGGTTTAAAAATTATCAAACTAATTATGTTGGTAGACCAGAAGTAGAAAGCATTATTAAGGCAAATGGAACACCAATAATGTTACCAATGACTAATGATATTAATTTAATAAAAAATTATCTAGATATAATCGATGGTTTAGTAATTATAGGTGGTGAAGATATTAATCCATCCTACTATAATGAAGATTTAGATAAATTAAGTGGCGTTATTGTTGAAGAACGTGATAAATTTGAGGAATTGCTAATTAAAGAAGCATTTAATAGAAAAATACCAATGCTACTAATCTGTCGTGGTATGCAAATGATTAATGCTTTGTATGGTGGAACTTTATATCAAGACTTATCATTAAATAAAGATTATTATCTTGAACATCAAGCGTGGAATAAATCATATAGACATGTTCATCAAATTGCTATTACTAAAGAAGATTCATTTATGTTTGATATCTATAAAAAAAATAATTTCTATGTTAATTCTTTACATCATCAAGCAATAAAAAATGTAAGTCCCTTATTTGATGTAACTGCTATAAGTAAAGATGGTGTTATTGAAGCGATTGAATTAAAAGATAAATCATTCTTTTGTTTAGCTGTCCAATACCATCCTGAAATATCTTCATATTATTATGATGATTATCATAAGTTAATGTTTAATTATTTTATTAATTATATTAATAATCATCAAAAGTAACTAAAAAAGATTGTAATAATATTTACAATCTTTTTACTTATTCAAATAAACAATAGGAATATAAAGGAGTAATACCTTTATAATTAAAATCTAAAACATCACTCTTATTAATAGCTAAGATATTATTATTACTTTTTATAATAATCTTATCATTAACATAATCATCATAATAATACCATCGAGCATCTAAATTATCATTTAAAGCTAGAATCATTAAATTACTAGCTTCATCACTTTGATCAAGTAATTCTATAACTTTAATAATATTATCTTGAGCTAATTGTTTATTTTGTTCAAAATAATTATTTGACATATAAATTACATTATTATTTCTTAATTTATCTAAAGAAGTTATATCACTAATAAGATAATTATCAATATCAGTACTTTCATGAAGACTAAATAATAGATAATCTTCATTAATTAATAAATCATTAACTACTTTTTTGACATAATCTTCTTTATATTCATCAATTAAATTACTAAATTCAAGTAAACAACCAATATCATCATTTTCTAAGATTTCACAATAATTAGCAACACTATTACTAACTTGACCATGTTCTATATAATAACGAGCTAATCTTGATAAAAGAGCTACTTGTTCTTCATAATATTCACTATTTAATATCATAACTATCTCTTTAATACCAAAACGATCTAATCCTTGCGTATAAAGACATAATTTAGTATCAAATCTAATTTTAAATAAATTAGTCGCAACAATATTAATATTACTATTAGCCATTTGTTTTAAATAACCAGCTGAATAAAGACAACCTTGAGAATTATCATTAATTAATAATGCTTCATCACTTAATGCATTTAATACTTTTAATTGATAATAATATCCATTAACAAAGTTATGCTTTGTATCTAAAGATGATTTTATAAAAAACTTTTTATTTTTAGCTTTATTAATAATATTATCATTAACCAAGACATTACTAGTATCTGATAACTTATTATTTTTATTTGCTAAAATTTGTAAGTATAGATAATAAATATTATTATCATATTTTGCTTCTACTTTGATAATTTGATTTCTATTTTCAATACTAATAATATTACCAATATTAGTCGTGTTTTTTAATCTTTCAATAATTTCATTGTTATTAATTTTATCACAATCAATATATAAATCTATTATTGAAGGTTTATTATATATATATAAAACTTCTTCCATTATATCACCAATATTATTCTATATTATTTTTAATAAAATAACTACATCATACAAAAAAAAACTCATTCTTATGAATGAGTTTTTTATCTAAATAAATAAATTATTTAATAATTTCTGTTACTACACCAGCACCAACAGTTCTTCCACCTTCACGGATAGAGAATTTTGTACCTTGTTCTAAGGCAATTGGAGCGATTAAATCAACAGTCATAGTAACGTTATCACCTGGCATAACCATTTCAGTATCAGCTGGTAATTCAATAACACCAGTTACATCAGTTGTACGGAAATAGAATTGAGGACGATAGTTAGCGAAGAAAGGAGTATGACGTCCACCTTCTTCTTTAGTTAATACATAAACTTCACCTTTGAAGTTAGTATGTGGAGTAACACTTCCTGGTTTAGCAAGTACTTGTCCACGTTGGATTTCATCACGGTTAATACCACGTAATAAAGCTCCAACATTATCCCCAGCATATGCTTCATCTAATAATTTACGGAACATTTCTAATCCAGTAATTACAGTTTTAGCAGTATCTTTAATACCAATAATTTCAGCTTCATCATTAACTTTGATAGTTCCACGATCTACTTTACCTGTAGCAACAGTACCACGTCCAGTAATTGTGAAAACATCTTCAACTGGTAATAAGAAAGGTTTTTCAGTATCTCTTTCAGGAGCTGGAATATAAGTATCAACAGCATCCATTAATTCAATAATACCTTTTTCCCATTCTGGATCTCCTTCTAATGCTTTTAAAGCTGATCCACGAATAACCGGAGTATCATCTCCTGGGAATTCATATTCAGTTAATAAATCTCTAACTTCCATTTCAACTAAGTCGATTAATTCTTCATCATCAACCATATCACATTTATTTAAGAATACTACGATATATGGAACACCTACTTGACGAGATAATAAGATATGTTCTCTTGTTTGAGGCATAGGTCCATCAGTTGCTGAAACTACTAAGATAGCTCCGTCCATTTGAGCAGCACCAGTAATCATATTTTTTACATAGTCAGCATGCCCTGGGCAGTCAACATGTGCATAGTGACGAGTTGCTGTTTCATACTCAATATGAGAAGTATTAATTGTAATTCCTCTTTCTTTTTCTTCAGGGGCATTATCAATATCTGCATATGATGCAGCTTCTCCACCTTGAGTCTTTGCTAATACAGTTGCAATAGCAGCTGTTAATGTTGTTTTACCGTGGTCAACGTGACCGATTGTACCGATATTAACATGTGTTTTACTACGATCAAATTTAGCTTTTGCCATTTTAATTTTTCCTCCTAATTGTTGTTTAACATTATAATTGTAATAAATTTTTTATACATTTTCAAGTAAATACTTATCTTAATTAAGCACCAGTATTTTTCTTGATAATTTCTTCAGTAATAGACTTAGGTGTTTCTTCATAATGATCAAATTGCATTGTATAATTTCCACGACCTTGTGTATTACTTCTAAGTGCAGTTGCGTATCCAAACATTTCCGCAAGAGGTACCATACAATGAATAGAAATAGCATTTCCTCTTTCTTCTTGTCCTTCAATACGACCACGACGTGATGAGATATCCCCCATTACATCTCCCATATATTCACTTGGAACAGTAATTTCTACAGCCATTACAGGTTCCAATAATACTGGTTTACATTTTTTAGCAGCCTCTTTTAAGGCCATACTAGCTGCAATTTTATAGGCCATTTCACTAGAGTCAACATCATGATAAGAACCATCAAATAATGTTGCTTTGAAATCAATTAATGGATAACCAGCAAGAATACCACCAGCTGCTGCATCAACTAATCCAGCATTAACACTTGAAATATATTCTTTTGGTACAACTCCACCAACAATTTTGTCAACGAATTCGTAACCTTTTTCAGGATTTGGTTCAAACTTAATCCAAACATGACCATATTGTCCACGTCCACCTGATTGTTTGATATATTTTCCTTCAACCTCAGCTTCTTGTTTAATTGTTTCACGATAAGATACTTGTGGAGCACCAACATTTGCTTCTACTCCATATTCTCTTTTCATACGATCAACAATAACATCTAAGTGAAGTTCTCCCATTCCTGCAATAATAGTTTGACCTGTTTCTTCATCAGTATATTGTCTAAATGATGGATCTTCTTCAGCTAATTTAGATAAAGCAATTCCCATTTTATCTTGATCTGCTTTTGATTTTGGTTCAACAGCAACATTGATAACTGGTTCAGGGAAATCCATTGATTCAAGAATAATTGGATGTTTTTCATCACATAAAGTATCACCAGTAGTTGTATCTTTTAATCCAACGGCAGCAGCAATATCTCCTGAATAAACATCATTAATCTCTTTACGAGTATTAGCATGCATTTGAAGAATACGTCCTAATCTTTCTTTTTTACCTTTTGTAGAGTTATAAATATAAGTACCACTTGATACATGTCCTGAATAAACTCTAAAGAAAGTTAATCTTCCGACAAATGGGTCCGCAATAACTTTAAAAGCTAATGCCGCAAAAGGTCCATTATCATCAGCTGGTCTTGCTTCTTCAGTTCCATCATCAAGATGTCCCATAATAGGCGGAATATCAACTGGAGATGGTAAATAATCAACAACAGCATCTAATAATAATTGAATTCCTTTATTTTTATATGCTGAACCACATAATACAGGGAAGAATTCAGCACTTAATACTGCTTTACGAATAGTTTCTTTAATTAAACTAGTATCAGGTTCTTCTCCTTCTAATACCATCATCATTAAATCATCATCAAAATCAGCTAATCTTTCTAATAATTCTAATCTTAATCCTTCAGCTTCATCTTTTAATTCAGCTGGAATTTCTTCAACAGTAATTTTTTCACCTAAATCATCATGATAAATGTGAGCTTTCATTTCAATTAAATCAATAATCCCTGAAAAATCATTTTCAGCTCCTATTGGCATTTGAATAGCTGCTGCATTAGCATCTAATCTTGAATGTAATGAACGTACTGACATTATAAAATCTGCACCAGTAGCATCCATTTTATTAGCGAATACAATACGAGGAACTGAATATCTAGTTCCTTGACGCCAAACTGTTTCAGTTTGTGGTTCAACACCTGCTTTAGCATCTAATACTGCTACAGCACCATCAAGTACTCTTAATGAACGTTCTACTTCAATAGTAAAGTCAACGTGACCCGGTGTATCAATAATATTTAAACGATGTTCTTTCCACATAGCTGTTGTAGCAGCAGATGTGATTGTAATTCCACGTTCTTTTTCTTGCTCCATGTAGTCCATTTGGCTAGCTCCCTCATGAGTTTCACCAATTTTATGGATCTTACCTGAATAATATAGAATACGTTCAGTAGCTGTTGTTTTACCAGCATCAATATGAGCCATAATTCCAAAGTTTCTTGTCTTTTGTAAAGACGTTGCACGTGCCATATATTATTCTCCTTTCTAATATATTACCATTTGAAATGAGCGAAAGCTTTATTAGCTTCAGCCATTTTATGAGTATCTTCTTTTTTCTTCACTGATGCTCCAGTTCCATTAGCAGCATCCATTATTTCATTAGCAAGTCTTAAAGTCATAGACTTTTCATTTCTTAATCTTGCATAGTTTACTAACCATCTAAGTCCAAGTGTCGCTCTTCTTTCTTCTCTTACTTCAACAGGAACTTGATAGTTAGCTCCACCAATACGACGAACTTTTAATTCTAATAATGGCATAACATTATCAAGAGCCTTTTCAAAAACATCCATCGCATTTTCATTAGTTTTTTCTTCTACTAATTTAAAAGCATCATATAGAATTGTTTGAGCAACTCCTTTTTTACCATCAATCATAATTTTATTAATCATACGTGATACTAATTTTGAATTGTAGACTGGGTCTACTAAAACATCACGTTTTGCTACATTTCCTTTACGTGGCATTGATAGGCCTCCTTTCAATCTTGATTTAGTATTTTAACTATTTACTAGCTTTTGGTTTTTTTGTTCCATACAATGAACGACCTTGTTGACGATCATTAACCCCAGCACAATCTAATGTACCTCTGATAATATGATATCTAACCCCTGGTAAGTCCTTAACACGTCCTCCACGAATTAAAACAACACTATGTTCTTGTAGATTATGTCCAATTCCAGGAATATATGCAGTAACTTCCATATGATTAGATAATCTAACTCTGGCATACTTTCTTAAAGCTGAGTTAGGTTTCTTAGGTGTCATTGTAGCAACCCTAGTACATACACCCTTTTTTTGTGGTGAGCTAGTATTAGTGTTTTTCTTTTGTAAAGTATTATAACCTCTTGCTAAAGCTGGAGATTTAGATTTGTATACTTTAGATACACGACCCTTATTTACTAATTGGTTTATTGTTGGCATGTAGGCGCCTCCCTTCATCAAATATAACACACATTTCCAGGTGTTTAATATTTCTTGATATAAAAACACACTAAAAGTGCTTGCTTTAATATAATACTATAAATTTAGTATTGAAGTCAATAGAAATTTACTTATTTTACTAAACAATCTTTATAAGCAAAAAGCTTCTTAATATTATTATTAAAAAGCTTTTTCATTTATAAATTATTATTTTTGGGCTCTATCTTAGGAAATTCTACTTCAGGAAATTTTTTTTCAGGAATATCAACATCTTTTTTTAATTTAAAATGGCTAAATAAATAAGCACAAACAATTGACGCTAATGGTAAAGTAGCAACGATACCAAAGCAACCAATTAATGGTTCAAAAATATTTGCTAAAAGAAATTCCTTATTAAATATTTGAATAAGATCATTATTATAAGCAATAACGACTAATATTGTAAAGAAACTAGAACTTACATAAGCTAATACTAAAGTATTAACCATTGTTCCTAAGATATCTCTTCCGATATTAAAACCAGAAATTACCATTTCTTTAAAAGTTATATTAGGATTATTTTCTTTTAATTCCGCAACTGATGAAGCAATTGAAATAGCAACATCCATAATGGCTCCAAGACCACCCATAATAATAGAAATAAAGAAAATACCTTTAATATCATAAACTATATTTTGACTATTTAATTTTAAATACATGGCATCTTCACCAGATAATCCAGTAAAGTATAAAAATTTAGATGCTATAACCATTATGATAGCCGCAAAACCAATTCCTAAAAGCGTCGCAATACCAGAGCCCAAACTTTTTAAATTAAAGCCATGAACAACTATTAATGTAAATAAGAGGACAGCACATAAAGTCATAATTCCAATAACATAAACGTTTTGCCCATTTAAAACAGCTGGTAAGAAAACATAGAACAAACTCATTAAAGTAAACATTAATGAAATAATTGTATTGAAACCTTTAAAACGACCAAAAGCAATAACTAATATTAAAAAGGCCACTAATACATAAACCATATGATCTACTCGATAAAAGTCATAAAAAATATAATTATTTGATGATGTATCATCTTTTCCAACAAGAATATTATCACCAACTTTTACTGGTAATATTGTCCCACCACCAGTATCTTGAGAACCGGTATGAAGTGTTTCATCAGATCCTTTAGAAAAGAAAAATTGAAATTCTATTTGCCCACTACTATCTGGCTCATCAACACTAGTTACAAAAGCACTTTTTAATTCAATATCATAATCATTAAAATTAACTGTCTTACTTGCTAAAAATTTATGTCCAAAAAAGACAAAACAAATACCAAAAATGATAGCTAATATATAAGCAATTACTTGTTTTTTCATTTTTTCACCTCTAAGTAAAGAGGTTTTAGCCTCTTATTTATTATTAAATGTTGTTTCTTTTAATAACACATCATGTGCGCCACCTTCAACAATACTAGTTGAAGAAACAACAGTTAATTTAGCTTTTTCTTGTAATTCTTTAATATTTAAAGCTCCACAATTGCACATTGTTGATTTAACTTTATAAAGAGTTTGTGGCAATCCATCATGTAATGACCCTGCATAAGAAACATATGAATCAACGCCTTCTTCAAAATTTAACTTTTGATCGCCACCTAAATCATAACGTTGCCAATTACGAGCACGAGAAGAACCCTCACCCCAATATTCTTTCATGTAATTACCATTAATCATAACTCTTTCACTAGGGCTTTCTTTAAATCTTGAAAAATATCTTCCTAGCATACAAAAATCAGCACCCATAGCTAAGGCTAAAGTAATATGATAATCATGAACAATACCACCATCACTACAAATTGGAATATAAACACCTTTTTCTTCAAAGTATTTATCTCTAGCTTTAGCTACATCAATAATAGCAGTAGCTTGCCCACGACCAATTCCCTTTGTTTCTCTAGTGATACAAATAGAACCGCCACCAATTCCAACTTTAATAAAATCAGCACCGGCATCAGCTAAAAATCTGAAACCTTCTTCATCAACAACATTTCCCGCACCAATTTTAACTTTATCACCATATTTTTCTTTGATATATTTAATTGTTGTTTCTTGCCAATGAGAATATCCTTCACTACTATCAATACATAGAACATCACATCCAGCTTCAAGTAAAGCTGGAACTCTTTCTTCATAATCTCTTGTATTAATACCAGCACCAACAATATATCTTTTTTCACTATCCATTAAAGAATTAGGATATTCTTTATGAGCATCATAATCTTTTCTAAAAACAAAACCTACTAACCTTTGTTTTTTATCAATAATAGGAAGTGTATTTAATTTATTATCCCAAATAATATCATTAGCTTCTTTTAATGTAGTTCCTTCTTTAGCATAAATAATATTTTCAAATGGTGTCATAAAGTCTTTTACTTTAGTATTTAAAGACATCCGGCTAACACGATAATCTCTTCCAGTAACAATTCCAATAAATTTTCCATTTGCTTTACCATTGTCTGTTACTGCAACATTAGAATGTCCTGTTTTTTCTTTTAGGGCTAAAACATCTTCCAAAGTGGCTTCAGGTCCAACATTTGAATCACTAACAACAAATCCAGCTTTATTGGCTTTAACTTTTCTAACCATATTAGCTTGTTCTTCTATTGTTTGTGAGCCATAAATAAAAGCAATTCCTCCCTCTTTAGCTAATGCTATTCCCATTTTTTCACCAGAAACAGCTTGCATAATAGCTGATACTAAAGGTATATTAAGAGTAATTGCTGGTTCTTCACCTTTCTTATACTTAACTAAAGGTGTTTTCATATCAACATTATTAGGAATACAATCTTTTGAAGAGTATCCAGGTACTAATAAATATTCATTAAATGTGCGTGATGGTTCATCATAATAATATGCCATTAAAATCTCTCCTTATTTTTTTATTTTTATATTAATATATCTCTTTATAATAAATACATTATTGAATACTTTACCTTTTTTATAATATAAAGTCAATAAAAAACGCTTTGCCTTCATTAAAAAATCAATTCAGTATCTTGACTAGTAAATTTCCATGTGATATTATATTAAGGCATTGAAAAATGGGCCAGTAGCTCAGCTTTGGTTAGAGCACACGACTGATAATCGTGAGGTCGGAGGTTCGAGTCCTCTCTGGCCCACCATGGGGAATTAGCTCAGCTGGGAGAGCACCTGCCTTGCACGCAGGGGGTCAGCGGTTCGATCCCGCTATTCTCCACCATTTTTTTATTTAGTAGGTGTCAAAATGAAATTTACTTATGTTCATAATAATATTAATGTTGTTAATTTAGATAAAAGTATTGCCTTTTATCAAAAGGCATTAAACTTAAAAATTGATGAAGATAGTACAATTAATGCTGAAGATGGTTCATTTAAAATAATTTATTTAAAACCACAAGCAGGAACCAATTTAATTGAATTAACTTGGTTAAGAGATTTTGATAGACCTTATAACTTAGGTGATAATGAATTTCATATGGCATTTGTAGTTGATGATTTTGAAGAAGCTAAAAAATTACATCAAGAAATGAATTGCATTGTTTATGAAAATCATGATATGGGAATTTATTTCATTGCCGATCCTGATGGATATTGGATTGAAATATTACCAACAAAATAAATTGGTCGTTTAGCTCAGTTGGGAGAGCATCTGCCTTACAAGCAGAGGGTCGGCGGTTCGAGCCCGTCAACGACCACCATGC
The DNA here is from genome assembly GCA_031272545.1 of Bacilli bacterium. Taxonomy (GTDB): domain Bacteria; phylum Bacillota_I; class Bacilli_A; order JAJDGJ01; family JAJDGJ01; genus JAISTP01. The sequence goes on from JAISTP010000009.1 coordinate 21,394, forward strand.
CGGCTTAGCTCAATTGGTAGAGCAACTGACTTGTAATCA
>JAISTP010000055.1 GCA_031272545.1 Bacilli bacterium
TTTAAAGAAATATCTTTCTTAGTTACAATGAAGAATACAGGATTAGTAGTATGAGATGTAACAGTATGTTTATGTTCATCAAACATTAACTCACTGTTACCATGATCAGCCGTTACTAATAAAACACCATTCTTTTCTTTAATTTTATCATATAATTCTTTTAAACAAGAATCAACACTTTCTAATGCTTTTATTGTTGCTTTCATTTTTCCAGTATGTCCAACCATATCACCATTAGCAAAATTTAATATTACTACATCATATATATCTTTATCTAATTCTTTAATTAATGCATCTTTAACTTTAAAAGCACTCATTTCAGGTTGTAAATCATAAGTTGCTACTTTAGGTGAATCAATTAATATTCTAGTACAATTTTTTAATTCAGGATTATTAATTCCATCATATTTAACTTGCCCATCAAAGAAAAATGTTACATGAGCATATTTTTCTGTCTCAGCTATTCTTAATTGCTTAAAATCATTATTAGCTAAATAAACTCCTAATACATTATTTAATTTCTCATGTTCAAAAGCAATATCTGATATAACAGAATTATCATATTTCATCATTGAAACAAAATATAAATTCTTTGGTTGTTTATCAAAAACTTTTAAATAATTAGGATTAGTTAATAAAGAAGCTAATTGAATCATACGATCAGGTCTAAAATTAATACTAATACAAACATCATTATCTTCAATAAACTTATTAACTTGCTTATTATAAGCCGGTTTAATAAACTCATCAAAAATACCTTCTTGATAAGAAGCTTCTAAATAATCTACTGGATTATCAAAATTGTTGCCTTCATGTAAAACCATAGCTTGATATGCTTCAAAATTTCTTTCAAATCTCTTATCACGATCCATAGCATAATAACGACCTGATAAACTAGCTATTTTCCCATATTTAAGTTTATTACAATAATTAATGATATCTTTTAAATAATTAATACCACTATCAGGTGCAACATCACGACCATCAAAAAATAAATGTAAATAAACATCATTTATATTATTAGCTTTAGCCATCTTAATTAATTCTTTTAAATGATTGATATGAGAATGAACGCCACCATCACTTAATAGACCCATTAAATGAAGATTTGAATTATTTTCTTTAACTTTACTAAAAGCTTTTAAAAAGATAGGATTTTTATCAAATGAACCATCTTCAATTGCTTTATTAATTAAAGATAAAGATTGATAAACAATACGACCAGCTCCCATATTTAAATGACCTACTTCTGAGTTACCCATTTGTCCAGCAGGTAGACCAACATCTTCACCACTACATTTTAATTGTGAATGAGGATAATTATTTAAAAGATAATCAATGGTTGGAGTATTTGCCAGAAACAAAGCATTAGAATTATTCTTTTTACCAATACCTACACCATCTAAAATACATAAAACTATCGGTTTCATCTAATCACCATACTTTATTAATTCTTTAAAAGAATCTATTTTTAAACTAGCGCCACCAACTAAAGCACCATCAATGTCTTCACAAGCCATTAATTCTTTAATATTTTTTGAATTAACACTTCCACCATATTGAATGATTACATTGTCAGCATCTTCAGGATACATCATTCTTATTTTTTCTCTTATCAAATGACAAACTTCTTGAGCAATTTTACTAGTAGCACTTTTACCTGTTCCTATAGCCCAAACTGGTTCATAAGCAATTACACATTCACTAATATTAATATCTTTACAACATTTTTCTATTTGAGCTTCAATCACTTCTTTTGTTTGATTATTTTCAAATTGTTCTAAAGTTTCACCAACACAAATGATAGGTTCAATACCACACTCAAGCAATAATTTAGCTTTAGTATTGATTGCTTCATCACTTTCATTATAATATTGTCTTCTTTCTGAATGACCTATTATACAAAAATTAGTTTCACATTCAGCTAAGATAACAGGACTAATTTCACCAGTATAAGCTCCTTCTAAATGATCACAACAAGTTTGCGCTCCTATTAGAAAATTACCATCATAAAACTCGGCTATCATCGGTACTAATAATGGTGCTTGTAAAGCAATACCAACTCTGATATTATGAGTCATTTCTGTAGTATAAATTTTATTTAATTCTTCTAAAAAATCATAAGCTTCATCAAAGCCTATATTCATTTTCCAATTACCAACTATATAAGGTATTCTCATCTAATCACTCCTTTCAATTTTTAAGGACAACTTGTTTTAGTAAAAGCCTTACCTTTTTTCTTATAACAAATCTTAGTTTGTCCTTTATAAACATACCATTGCCCTTTTTTATTCTTCTTAACTCGATGCCAATGACACTTCTTATTTTTCTTTTTACAATGATTACCATAATAATTACCTTTATATTTAACAACCGTACTTTTTTTTACATTTCCAACACTAGCTTCAGCACTTAAACAAGTCATACTTAAAGCACAACATAAAGTAACCAATAAAGTTAATATCTTTTTCATAAATACTCCTTAATACTTAAATTTATTTATTAGCAATCGCTTCAATACCAGGAAGTTTTTTACCTTCCATAAATTCTAATGAAGCGCCACCTCCAGTTGAAATATGAGTAAACTTATCACTATAACCTAATTGTTTTGCGGCTGCTGCACTATCACCACCACCGATAATAGTAATAGCATCTAAGTTAGCTAAACATTCACAAATAGCATTAGTCCCAGTCGCAAAATTACTCATTTCAAAAACACCCATTGGGCCATTCCAAATAACGGTTTTAGCATCTTTTAAAATACTTTGATATTTATCAATTGTTTTAGGACCAATATCTAATCCCATCATATCACTTGGCATATTATCATTATCATATGCTTCTTTAAAAGAATCATTACTAAATTCTTTAGCACAAATACTATCTATTGGCAAAACTAATTTATCATTAGCTTTTGCTAGATAAGATTTAGCAAGTTCAATCTTATCTTCTTCTAATAATGAAGCGCCAATTTCATATCCCATTGCTTTTAAGAAGGTATAAGCCATTCCTCCACCAATAATTATCTTATCAGCTATATTTAATAAATTATCAATAACACCAATCTTTTCACTTACTTTAGCGCCACCTATTATCGCAACTAAAGGACGTTTAGGATTTTCTAGAGCATTACCAATAATATCTAATTCTTTTTCAATTAATAACCCAACACAACTATCATTAACATAATGAGCTACTCCTTCAGTAGAAGCATGAGCACGATGTGCTGTACCAAAAGCATCATTAACATATAAATCAACTAAACTAGCCCAATATTTAGCTAATTCCGCATCATTTTTAGTTTCACCAAGTTCAAATCTAGTATTTTCAAACAATAAAACTTGTCCAGCTTCTAAATTATTGATCGCCATTTCTAATTTAGATCCTTTTGTTACATCTATAAAAATTACTTTTTGATTTAACAATTCACTTAATTTAGTTGCTACTACTTTTAAAGATAAATTCTTTTTATCTTCTTCTGTTTTAACTTTACCTAAATGCGAACAAAGAACAATTTTAGCATTATGTTCAATTAAATATTTTATAGTAGGTAATACCTGTACAATACGATTATCATCAGTAATAATTCCATCTTTTAAAGGAACATTAAAATCACATCTAACAAGAACCTTTTTATTATTAAAATCTAAATCATTTAAAGTTTTCTTCATTAAATTCTTTCTCCAAAATATTTTAAAGTTCTTACTAATTGACAAGTATAAGACATTTCATTATCATACCATGATACAACTTTAACCATTGCTTTATCTCCTAAGTCCATAACTTTAGTTTGTGTTGCATCAAATAAAGAACCATAACTCATACCAATAATATCTGTTGAAACAATCATATCTTCATTATAACCAAAAGATTCATTAACCGCCGCTTTCATCATAGCATTAATTTCTTCTACAGTAGCTTTCTTTTCTACTACCGCAACTAATTCAGTTAAAGATCCAGTAATAACAGGAACTCTTTGAGCTGAACCATCTAATTTACCAACTAAATTAGGTAAAACTAATCCAATTGCTTTAGCAGCTCCAGTTGTATTAGGAACAATATTTGCTGCTGCAGCACGACCTCTTCTTAAATCTTTTTTAGGGTGTGGTCCATCCAAAGTAGATTGGTCATTAGTATAAGCATGAATAGTTGTCATTAAGCCTTTTTCAATTTTTAAATTTTCATCTAAGCATTTAGCCATCGGCGCTAAACAATTAGTAGTACAACTTGCTCCTGAAATAATTTGTTCAGAACCATCAAGAACATCATGATTACAATTATAAACAATAGTTTTAACATTATCACCAGTTGCAGGAGCTGAAATAACAACTTTACGAGCACCTGCTTCAATATGAGCCATTGCTTTTTCTTCACTAGTAAAGAAACCAGTACATTCTAAAACTACATCTACATTTAAATCTTTCCATGGTAAATCCTTAGGATCTTTTTGTGCTAAAATTTCAATTTCTTTTCCATCTACAATAATACTATTATCTTTAACACTAATACTATCTGTTTTATATCTTCCTTGTGAAGAATCATATTTCAATAGATGTGCTAATGTATTAGCATCAGTTAAATCATTAATAGCTACAATTTCAAAATCACTATCATCAAACATTTGTCTAAATGCAAGACGCCCTATTCTCCCAAATCCATTAATTGCGACATTTACTGCCATATTATATCTTTCCTTTCAAAGTTAATTTTTCCATCTTTTATTGTAACAAAAAAATACCAATATGAGTATTATTAAACATAAATTATGCAATAGAATTTATCCAACTAAATAATAACACTATTACTTAATAAATATATTGAGATTCTATATTCTTATATTTATTTAATCTTTCTTATCAAAGAATTATTATAAATCCAAAATTTCATTCTAAGAAATACCATATTTTCAAAATCATTAATACCAAAATTTGTTAATAAGTATTTCTTAATAAGTAAAATCACTTAATGTTTTTACCTAACATATTCAAACAGCGTTCAAACAAATAAATTCATTTATTATATCTAAATACCAATTAAATCGAATAATAATAAAAGCAAGTAAACATAAGTTTTTAAAACTATCTTTACTTGCTATTAATATATTAATTTATTAAAAACAAATTATTTATATTCTAACAATTTAGTTAGCATATATTATTATACTTCTTTATTGAAATATCTTTTTAATAAACCTTGTAATGAACGTCCATGTCTAGCTTCATCTTTAGCAATTTCATGAACTACATCATGAATAGCATCATGAGCTGCATCCGCAGGTCCTTCACTTTTAGCTTTATGAGCAATTTGCCATCTTAATTCACAAGCTCCACTTTCGCCTAGAATCATTTTTTCTAAGTTTTCTGCAGTAGTTCCTAAGATCTTATCTTGGGCTAATTCTTCAAATTTAGCTGCATGTTCTGCTTCTTCCCAAGCAATATTTTTTAAAACATCACCAATTTCAGGATAACCTTCACGATAAGCAACACGAGCCATAGCCATATACATTCCTACTTCAGTAGTTTCAGCTTCAAAACATTTTAATAATCCATCATAGATTTCTTTATCAACACTAGCTTCTTTAGCAATACCTAGTGTATGTTCTTGAGCCCATTCAACTCCATTAACTTCAATTTCTTCAAAGTTTTCTGCACCTTTTACTTTACATAATTCACATACATCATTAGTATCTTGAATATGCCCACATACTTTACATTTATATTTTTTCATTTATTTCTTACCTCCGTTGAACATATTATAACACTATTTATTTAAATAGTATCATTGATATGCATTAGATAAGCTATACAAATTATTTATCATTTATTTTCTTAGATATTACTAATCCTGATAAAGCAATTATTTCAATTAATAAAGTAATAATTAAATAATCATTACCAGTTTTTGGTAATTCACTAACTATTGTCTTTTTACCTTTGTTAGTACTAACTTTTCCTATTTCTGGTAAAACAGTAATAGTTATAGTAGCTGTCGTAGTATTGCCTTCAGCATCTGTCACTGTATAACTAAAAGTATCTATTCCAGAAAAATCTTTGTTTGGAGTATAAGTAATTGTTCCATCACTATTGATTTTTACTGTTCCATTATGAGGAGTTCCAATAGAAGTAACAATTAACTTAGTACCTTTATCATTTATTGTAACATTTAAAGTTACAGATGAATTTTCTTTAACTAAAGTAACATCATCAACTGCTTTAGGTAACACAGTTATCGTTACCAAATTAGTATAAGTATTACCATCACTATCAATACCTGTATATGTAAAAGTATCTGTTCCTGAATAATTATCATCAGGAGTATAAACTATTTCACCATCTACTATTTCGACACTTCCATGAGTTGGATTAGTTACACTATCTATACTTAGATCTGTTCCACTATCATTTGCTAGTACATCAAGAGTAACTGGTGTATTCACATTAGTTGTATCAGTATCATCTAAACCTTTTGGTAAAACTATTACCGTTACCGTATTAGTATAAGTATTACCATCACTATCAATACCTGTATAAGTAAAAGTATCTGTTCCTGAATAATTATCATTTGGAGTATAAACTATTTCACCATCTACTATTTCGACACTTCCATGACTTGGATTAGTAACACTATCTATACTTAGATCTGTTCCACTATCATTTGCTAGTACATCAATAGTAACTGGTGTATTCAGATTAGTTGTGTAACTATCATTTAAACCAGTAGGAGAAACAATAACTAATACACTTACTGGAATTATATTTCCATTTTCATCAGTAAAAGTATAAGTAAATGTATCATGACCTGAGTAGTTATCATCTGGTGTATAAGTTATTTCCCCACTAGTATTACCATTTTCACCATCACTCACATCACTTACATTATCTCCTAATGGAGGGACATCAACTGGCGTATTAACTGTCGTTGAAGCTAATTGAACTCTAATTTTTGTATTGTCAATGGCTTTTTCACCTATACTACTATTTATCCAAGTTTCAATTATTTTACTACCTGTATTACTATTATTTCCATATCCATTATTTCCTAGACCTGAAGTTTCCCATCCATGTACTCCAGATGTTACATCACTATTTATTCCAGCTAAATTATCTTTAGGTCTAGAACTAAGTGGAGCAGTGCCTGATATTAATGTATCATCCCAGTAAACTGTTGATTGCCCAGCATCTGAACCATTAAGTTGGGTAATACTCAAACCACCAAATCTTTCGAGATCTTCTAATGTAACATAAAAAGTACTAGCATTATCTATTTTCAATCTCACATTTATTGGTTGAGTAATTGCTACTGTATTACCATTACCATCTTTACCATCCCATACAACTTGTAAAGGATTGCTTACACTTCCATTTTCTTCTCCACCATTAGCTACAAGTGGTATTGAAACATCATTAGCATCAGTATAACTACCATTATTATCAGTATCTATTTGTATTTCATAAGGGCCAACAAATGCATTATCCACATAATAATTTATAGTACCACTATAATCTTTCCTACTATTAGTTTTAGTCATATTGATAATATTACCAATATCTCCATCATCATCAAATGGTTCTGGTTTAATAGAGCTAGGCAAATCATTAGCAGGATGTTCAAAGAAAATATGATAAACACCACTTTCACTTAATGTTATCCCATCTCCTGAACCATAAGTTTGAATTGACTTATTTATAGGAAAGCCATCGCTATCTACTAATCCCAAACTAGAAAAATTTAAAACAGAACTGCTATATCCATTATAATGATATAAATCTAACTCATACATATAGCCACTTGAACCTACTGTATATAAACTAGTATTAAACCATGGTTCATCATACGTAACACCACTAACAGTTTTTGCTGTATATTGTGTTAAATACAAAGTATCAACCCAAATTCTTCCATCTATAATATTATCATTACTATCTTTAACATTTAAAGTATAATTAATATTACTATTTTGTGGTAACGCTTCACTACTTTGTATTGGTGAAGTAAAAACAATAGAATAAACACCTTCACTTGGTGGAGTAAAAGTAGTTGTATATGAAGATGTAACATTTAAATTTAAAGTTTGTGCATTACTATTAAATACTAAATTATTATCTGCATCATATATTTTAACAGTTACACTTTTACTTACACTATATCCTTGTAATAAGCTAACACTTAAATCTAGTTCTTCACCATTTTTTAAATAAGCATAGAAAGTATTATCTGTATGCCCATAATTAGATAAAAAACTAGGAATAGTACTATTAGTATTATTATTTATTTCTCCAATACTAACTGCATTTAATTTATTAGCACTAAACATAAATGTTAAAACTAATAATAATATTATAAGAAACCTTTGTCTTTTCTGATTTATTTTATTAGTATATTTCATGTCACATCACCCTTTACTTTTGTTAACTGTTTATTAACTATTGTTTATATTATTAAATAATTATAATCCATTTTTATATCATTGTACATAAAAACTCTTGATTGATAATTTGATTATTGATTATATATATGTGTGTGTTATATTAGCTATCTTAACTTAATGTAAGTTATTTCTAAATATAATTTAAAATGAATATATAATAAAAAGAGCTTAAAAATTATTAAATTAATTTTTAAACTCTATTTTCCTCTATTATTTAAAACCCTTCTTTTATTACAAGTTTATTTTATACTTTATTAATATTTATTAAAAGTTCTTTTTTTTATACCTAAGATATATAATTGATTATAATTATTAACTTATACTTAATTTATTTTATATAGAAATGTATTAAACATCAGATTTTGAATTTATTTTTTAATTCCATGGCTAATTTCATTTTATTTGTATTTGACATTGATACTCCAAACATTTCTATATTCTTATCTTTAAATATATTTGTTACTCCTAAAGCAAAATTAATATATAATTTATTAAGTTTATTACCTTTACTCGTTAATGAGTATTTTTTTGATCTTCCTAATTTATCATGTGTTATTAAATCTTCTGCTTCTAATAATTTTAAATTATTAGATAATATAGATCTTTGTAATCCATCAATAGATTCTAATAATTTGGTAAATGTATTAATATTTAAGCCAATACATACAATTATAAAAGCTGTATATCTAGTTAGATATGGGGCTAAGAAGTCGATAAGTTCTACTTTTTCTCGCATAATCAATACCTCCAATAATTAAAAAAAATATTAATAATCCCTTTATCTTTTTTACATTATATTACAATTATTTATTATTAGAGTGGTATTTGCTAAAAAAAAGTACACTTTTAGATTAAAATTTATTACTTATTAAATTCTTTGTTATAAAAACTCAAATTATTTTTTTTATAATTTGAGTTCTATTTATTATGCTTTTAAATATCCTAGAATTATATTCTTATAAACTTTACATTTATAGTCATATTTTTCTTTACTTATATTTCTTCCAACTGTTATAGCACTTAAATAACCATAAATTCCTTGATATATAGCTCGTGCTAATTCATGAGTATCACTATCTTTTTTTGTAATCGAACCATCTTCATATCCGCGTTCTATGATATTAACTAACTCTAAAACAAATGATTCATGCATTTTTAATGATTCGTCTTTATAGTCATTCTCATACTTTTGATATGATAAATAAATTCTTACTTCAGTAATAAACATAAATTTATCTATATTATTATAGTATGCTTCAAAATTAGTTTCTAAAGCTTTATCAAAGTTTTCTAATCCATTTAATTCATAGTCATAATTTACATGAAAATCAGGATCAACTTCTTTAGTAGCTTCAACCATTAAGTAATTTAATAATGTTGTCTTTGTTGCAAAATAATTGTAAATAGTTCTTCTGGTAATATGGCAAGCATCCGCAATATCATTCATTGCAGTTTCTGAAATACCATTTTCAAAAATAAGTTTGTAAGCAGTATCTACAATACTCTTTTTTCTTTTTGTTTTAGTTCTTGATAAAACTTTACTTTCTTTTCTTATTTTCAATTCATCAATTGTAAGTACTTTATTTTCCATTAGATACTCTCCTTTTGGATTATTTCAAATAATTCTTCAACTTCTTCTTTTTTAATCTTATCTCTAATATCTAAAACTTTAATTGTTAAAGTAGCATTTCCAAACCGTAATTTTATGTAATCTCCTATATTAACATTTGTACCTGGTTTAGCAACTTTATCATTAATTAAAACACGACCTTGGACAAGCATTTCTTTAGCATTTACTCTTCTTTTAATAATTCTTGTTACTTGTAAATATTTATCTATTCTCATTATAATAACTCGATTGTCTTTTTAATGTTAGTAATAACTTGATCTTTACCATATAATTCTAAAACTGTTGGTAAATCGCCACCATGTCTTTCATTAGATACCGCTAGTCTAATTGGCATAAATAAATTCTTACCTTTTCTATTAAGTGCTTTTCCAGTATCCTTAATACATTTTTTTATATTTTCCATATCAAAAACTTCTAGATTATTAAAATTATCGCTAATAGCTTCTAATAAGTCTTTGCCTTCTAATTCATTAATAAAATCTTTATCTTCATTACTTAAATGATATTGTGCAAAGAATGGAGCTACTAATTCAACTATTTCACTACAATAATTTAATTGTGGTTTAAATAAAGCAATAATTTTAGTTAACCATTCTTCATCTTTAGAACTTATTGGTAATTCTTTTTCTAGATATGGTTTACACATTTCAGTGATTTTAATTAGATCTTCATTTTGAATATATTGATTATCAATCCAGTGTAATTTCTTTTTATCAAACATAGAAGGTGATTTAGATAATCTAGTTTCATCAAATATTTTAATTAACTCTTCTTCTGAAAATATTTCATCTTCACTATCAGGTGACCAACCTAATAAAGCAAAGAAATTAAACATTGCCTCTGGTAAATAACCTTCATCTTTATATTGAGAAATAAATTGCATAATGCTTTCATCTCTTTTAGAAAGTTTTTTTCTTTCTTCATTAACAATTAAAGTCATATGGCCAAATTGAGGAGCTTCCAAACCTAAAGCTTCATAAATCATTAGTTGTTTTGGAGTATTAGAAATATGTTCTTCTCCTCTAAATACATGAGTCATTTTCATTAAAGCATCATCAATTACAACTGCAAAGTTATAAGTTGGAATACCATTAGACTTTAAAATAACCCAATCTGATATATCTTTACCTGGTACACTAATATGTCCACGAACAATATCATTCCACTCATAATCTTTTGTTTCATCAACTTTAAATCTTATTGCAGGTTTGCGTCCTTCCGCAATATAAACTGCTTTTTGTTCTTCACTAATGTTTAAACATTTGCGATCATAACGATAAGAAAAATTACCTTCTGCTTCTTGTTTTTTACGATCTTCTTCTAACTCTTCAGGAGTACAATAACATTCATATGCTAATCCTAAATCTAATAATTTATTAGCATATTCTTTATATAAGTCTAATCTTTCTGTTTGACGGTATGGCCCATATGGTCCAGGATTAAGTGGTGATTCATCTGGAATAATACCCAACCATTCTAAGTTATCTAATTGACTAGCTTCCCCACCAGGAATGTTTCTTTCTAAATCAGTATCTTCTAATCTAAAAATAAATTTTCCATTATAATGCTTCGCAAATAAATAATTAAATAATGCTGTTCTGGCACCACCAATATGTAAATGTCCTGTTGGACTAGGTGCATATCTTACTCTAACTTCCTTCATTACTTCCATCCTTTTCTATTTTTCATTATTAACTTTTCTAACAAAATTATCAATTTTATCAATTTGTCTATTACTTAACTTATGTTTAAATAACCAATGACTTTTTAATCCCATTCTAACAACTAATTTGCGACGATTAACTTTTATACCTTTTCTAGAAAGTAATTCACTCATTTGTCTTAAAGCAATACTTTGTATACCTGATGTCGCAAAAAGAACTACTTCTTTAACTTTTTTACTATCTAAATTATTGATAAATGTTTTAAGTTCCTTATCAATTTTACCATAATAAGTGCCACCACCTAAATACAAAATATCACATTTATTTAATTTAGTTGTTATTGGTTTAGCCTTATTTTTTAAGTTAGTCGCAATAACATCCGCAACTAATTTAGTATGACTATGACGCGATTGATATCTTATCGCAATATTTTTCTTTTTAAAGCCAATGCTTTTTATTAATTCTTTTATCAAAAATATAACCCCCTACTAATCCGATTACTAAACCTGATAAATGTCCCATTAAACTAATACCAGGAGTAAATGAAATAATTATATTAATTATAATAGTTGGCCCAAAACTTTTCAGTATACTTTTATTCCCTAATCGATATTCTTTTAGACCAATATATATTAATACACCAAATAAACCATAGATTGCACCACTTGCGCCAACTGTTACAGCAGTGCTTTGAAACGATGTTACGATACCACTACCAATACCAGCAATGAAATAAATAATTACTGAAAATTTCTCACTAGTTAAGTAAGGAACTAGCATTCCTAAGCTATACAAAGCAACCATATTCATCAATAAATGCATAATACCACCATGATCAAACATGTATGTAATGATACGATAATATTGATGTTGCGAAAATACTAAATCTTTCTGTGTTCCAAAAAGCATATATTCATTTCCTCCATAACCAGCAAAATTACCATACATTACCATTAAAATATAAACTATACATGTTATAAATATTATAATGGTTATACCATTGTATTTAATATTACGATTCATCTTTTCTTACCATAACTATGGCCTGAGCCATAATCCCTTTCCCCTCACCAATAAATCCTAGTTTCTCAGCACAAGTAGCTTTGACATTAACTAAAGATTTATCTATATTTAAAGTTTGTGCTAAACTAGTTCTAATATCATTAATATATGGTCTTAGCTTAGGCTTTTCAATGATAATAATGCTATCAATATTTACTATTTCATAGCCAATACTATGCATCTTATCATTAATAATTGTTAACATTTCTAAAGATGAACGATTTTTATTTACAGGATCTTTATCACTAAAATGATAACCTAAATCATTCAAACCTAGAGCTCCAATAATTGCTTCTGTAATAGCATGAGTTAAAACATCACCATCACTATGAGCAACACAACCAAAATCAGATGGAATGCTTATACCACCTAGAATTAGTTTCTTATTTAAAGCTAATTGATGAATATCTGTTGATTGTCCAATTCGATACAACTTATCTCGCTCCTTTTACTTGTGTATAATAACGTTTATATCTTATCATAAATAAAAAATCCTATCTATACATCTACTGAAAATATTTAATAATGTATACAAAAAGACCATAAATGGCCTTTTTATAAAAATATTTAAAAATTATTTTCTTTTTTCTATTTTAGTAACTCCGCCCATATAAGGAACTAAGATTTCAGGAATAGTTACGCTACCATCTTCATTTTGATAGTTTTCTAAGATTGCTGAAAAACATCTACCTACAGCTACTCCAGATCCATTTAAAGTATGAATAAATTCAACTTTACCATTTTCATCTCTAAATCTAATATTAGCTCTACGAGCTTGGAAATCTAAACAATTTGAACAAGAACTGATTTCACGATAAGTATCAAATCCTGGCATCCATACTTCTAAATCATTAGTATTGGCAGAACAGAATCCTAAATCACCAGTTGCAAGTTGCATAACACGATATGGTAGATTAAGTCTTCTTAATACTTCTTCTGCTTCATCAGTTAGCATATCTAAAGCTTCATAAGAATGTTCTGGATGAGCATACATAACTAATTCAACCTTATTAAATTGATGTTGTCTTATTAACCCTCTTGTGTCACGTCCAGCTGATCCAGCTTCTTGTCTAAAGCAAGGTGTGTAAGCTGTCATTTTAATTGGGAATTGCGCATTTTGAATAATTTCATCTTGATTATAATTAGTAAGAGGAACTTCGGCAGTTGGAATTAACCAATTGTCAGTTCCATCGACATGATACATATCTTCTGAGAACTTTGGTAATTGTCCAGTACCAAACATTGTCTTAGAGTTTACCATGAATGGTGGAATAAATTCTAAATACCCTTGTTCTTCAGTATGCATATCTAACATATAAGCGATTAATGCTCTTTCTAATTTTGCGCCTAATCCTTTATAAGTAGCAAAACGACTACCACTTATTTTAGATGCTCTTTCAAAATCTACAATATCTAAATCTTCAGCTATTTCATAATGTGGTTTAGGTTTAAAAGTAAACTTTCTTGGTTCTCCCCACATTTTTAAGCATACATTATGGTCTTCATCACCTTCGGCTAATGTTTCACGTGGAACATTAGGTGTCATAGCTAATGCATCAAAGATTTTCTTTTCTAATTCCGCAATCTTATCATCTTCTGTTTTGATCTTATCACCAAAATCAGCTACTTCATTCATAATGGCAGTTGTATCTTCACCTTTACGTTTCATTTCACCAATTAATTTTGATTTATCATTTCTTTCTTTTTTAAATTCTTCAACTTTTTGAACAAGGACTCTTCTTTCATCATCCCATTTCACTACATCACGTAAATAACCAAAATCATCTCCACGACGATTTAATGCTGTAATAATAGTTTCTACATCATCTCTTAACATTTTAATGTCTAACATAATAATACCTCTTTCTTTTTAATAAAATAAAAGGCCTATCATCCAAAGGGACGATAGACCGTGGTGCCACCCATATTCATTGTTTCACGTGAAACATGAAACAACCTCTTAATGTTAACGGTATTAAACCGAATATAGATACTCAATACTTTTCACTATATCACTCCTGGGTTGATTTCTAATAATGTTACTACTAACTTACACCAAATGTTAGCTCTCTTTAAATAACTTAATTATTATACTTATCCCAATCAACGATTTGATTGTTTATTATTATAAAGCTTTAATATAGAGTTGTCAAACTAATATTAAACTAAAATTTAATTTTTAAATAATTTTTTAATTCAAAGAGAATAGCTTTAGGAAAACTCTTAAAATTACTTAGTTTTCCTGTCAAAGCATCAGCATGTTTAATATAGATATAACGAACTTTTCTTGAAATATATATTTTATTAGCTAGTTGATAAAGAGGAATTATATAATAAATATCTTCAAACATTTTTTCTATATTAAACAAAATACCACTATTTAACAAAAAATTAGTATTAATAATTTTATTCCAAGACCAATTTTGTTTAAAAACTAAAGAAGGCATATCATCAATGCTAATTAAACGATCAGTTCTAGCATAATGCCAATATTTATTTCTTTTCTTAAAATCTGTTTCAAATACGGAAGTAATAAAAATATCAGGTTTATATAATTCTAATTCTTTAACTAAACTAGAAAGAGAATCAGTATCAAATAATTTATCATCTATATCGACAAACCAAATATAATCACCACTTGCTTGAGAAATTCCTAAATTTCGAGCACTACCATGCCCTCTATTCTCAGTATTAAATAGTTTAATTAATATATCACTATGATTATCAAGATATTGCATAAGTATATCTTTAGTATTATCTATGGAACCATCATTAATAATAATAATTTCATAATTATCATAATCTTGACTAACAATACTATCCAAACAACGATGAATAAAATTAGCACCATTATATATTGGAATAATAAAAGAAATTTTCATAAATTCACCAACCTAAAAAAATAAGAGCTATAACATAGCTCTTATTATTATATATTAATTTTTAACTAACTCAATATCTTCTTGTGATGTATTATCATTATCATCACCAGAATCTAAAGCATCAACAACTGAAATGGTAGAAACTTTAGCATCATCATTAACATTTACTAATTTAACGCCCATAGTAGCACGACCTTTAATACCAACTTGTTCAATAGGGAAACGAATTATAATACCATCACTAGTAACTAAGATAATATCTTGTGTTATATTAGCAACAGCTTTAAGACACATTAGATCACCATTCTTTTCAGTAATCTTTAAAGTAATAACTCCTTGTGTTCCACGATTAGATTTACGATAGTCTTCATAATCAGAAAGTTTACCATAACCTTTTTCTGAAACAACTAATAATTTTTTACCTTCACTTGAAGTAGTCATACCAATAACATAAGCATCATTAGGAAGTTTCATTGCTTTAACACCAGCAGCTGCACGGCCCATTGCTCTAATTTTTGTTTCATCAAATCGCACTAATTTACCTTTATTAGAAGCA
The DNA here is from genome assembly GCA_031272545.1 of Bacilli bacterium. Taxonomy (GTDB): domain Bacteria; phylum Bacillota_I; class Bacilli_A; order JAJDGJ01; family JAJDGJ01; genus JAISTP01. The sequence continues at coordinate 16,223 of JAISTP010000055.1, forward strand.
ATAAAGATATCTTCATCACCATTAGTAATATTAACTTGGACTAATTCATCATCTTCTCTAAGATTAATTGCTTTTTTACCATTAGATTGAATTCTTTCAAATTCACTAAGATTAACTCTTTTCGCAATACCTTTCTTGGTAATAAAGAATAAATAACGATTATCACTAAACTCTTTAACAGGTAAGATAGTTTTTATTGTTTCATCACTATCAATTTTTAAGATATTAACAATTGGTAAGCCTTTTGCTGTTCTACTTGCTTCTGGAATTTGATATGCTTTTATACGATAAACTTTTCCTAAATTAGAGAAAGCTAAAATATAATCATGTGTTGACATAGTAATCATTTGATCAACATCATCGCCATCTTTTGTAGCCATACCTTTAACACCACGTCCACCTCTATTTTGTAAACGATAAGTATTTTCAGGCAATCTTTTTACATAACCAATATTAGTCATAGTGATAATAACATTTTCTTCTGGTATTAAATCTTCATCTTCTAAATCAAAACCACCAGAAATAATATTAGTTCTTCTTTTATCACCGTATTTATTTTTTACTTCAGTTAAATCTTCTACAATAATATTAAGTACTCTTTCAGAATGAGATAGAATATCTTTATAATCAGCGATAGCTAATTCTTTTTCATTTAACTCATTTTCTAATTCTTCAATCGCAAGACCAGTTAATCTTCTTAATTGCATATCTAAAATAGCTTGTGATTGAATATCATCTAATCCAAATTCTTCTTGCATTGTCATTTTAGCTTCACTAGCTGTATGAGAACCTCTAATTATTTCAATGAAACGATCAAGATTATCAACCGCTGTTTTAAATCCTCTTAAAATATGAGCTCTTTCTTCAGCTTTCTTTAAACGATATCTTGTTCTTCTTTCAATTACATCAATTTGATGTTGAACATAATATTTAATTAAATCTTTTAAATTTAGTAATTCAGGTCTACCATTAACTAAAGCTAAATTATTAATACTAAAAGAAGATTGTAAAGGAGTCATTTTATATAATTGATTTAAAACTACTTCCGCATTAACATCCTTTTTTAATCCAATAACAATTCTAACTCCATTACCATCAGAATAATCTTCAACAGAATCAATATCAGAAATAATTTTATTACTACTTAAATCTTCAATTTTAACCAATAAAGAAGAGGTATTTAGTCCATAAGGAATTTGTGTAACTACTATTTGTTTTTTTCCATGAGCTTTTTCTTCAATATCACAAACAGCACGCATTACAACTCTTCCTTTACCTGTTTCGTAGGCTTGTCTAATTCCAGAATATCCTAAAATAGTTGCTCCCGTTGGAAAATCAGGCCCAGTAATATATTTTTCATTTAACTCGGCAATAGTAATATCAGGATTATGAATATAAGCTAAAATACCATCGATAACTTCACTTAAATTATGAGGAGCCATATTAGTAGCCATACCAACAGCAATACCCATAGACCCATTAACTAATAAATTAGGGAAACGACTTGGCAATACCACAGGTTCCATTTCATCTTCAGAGAAATTAGGCATAAAATCAACAGTATCTTCATTGATATCTGACATTAATAAAGAAGCATAATTTGACATTTTAGCTTCAGTATAACGTTGCGCAGCAGCTCCAAATCCACCAATAGATCCAAAATTACCTTGTGAACTTACTAATGGATAACGATAATTCCATGCTTGAGCCATTCTAACCATAGCTTCATAAACTGAACTATCACCATGAGGATGATAATTACCAATTACAACCCCAACTATTTTCGCGGACTTAACTGTTTTACCATTAGGACGAAAGCCTTCTTTATCCATCGCATAAACAATACGACGATGAACTGGTTTAAGACCATCCCTAACATCAGGTAAAGCACGAGAAACAATTACAGACATTGAATAAGCTAGAAATGATTCTCTCATTTCCTTGGAAATATTAACATCAACTATTTTATCGTAATTTTCCGATGTTAAATTATCATTTATATTATTTTCTTCCATGTGCTACCTCCTAAATATCTAAATTAGTTACATAATGAGCATTAGTTTGAATAAAATCTTTACGAGGTCCAACTTCCTCACCCATTAACATAGTAAACACTTCATTAGCTTCTTCAGCATCATTAATTTCAACTCTTACTAAAACACGATTATTAGGATCCATGGTAGTATCTCTTAATTCTGTCCAATCCATTTCTCCTAAACCCTTGTTACGAGTTATTTCATAATTACCATTAAGTTCATTTTTAATTTTATTTAAAGCTTCATCATCTTGTGCAAATATTTTTTCTTTACCTTTAGTTACTTTATATAAAGGTGGTTGTGCAATATATAAATAACCATTTAATATTAATTCAGGCATAAAACGATAAAAGAAAGTTAATAATAAAGTAGTTATATGTGAACCATCAACATCCGCATCAGTCATTATAATAATTTTATGATAACGAGCTTTATCAATATCAAATTGATCATGAATTCCAGTTCCTAATGCTGTAATCATTGATCTAATTTCTTCATTACCATAGATTTTATCAATACGAGCTTTTTCTACATTTAAAATCTTACCTCTTAAAGGTAGAATAGCTTGTGTTTTATTATCACGGCCATCGCAAGCACTACCACCTGCAGAATCCCCTTCGACAATAAATAATTCACATTCTTCTGCATTTTTGCTAATACAATCAGTTAATTTACCAGGTAAAGAATTACTTTTTGAAGCACCTTTACGAGACACATCTCTAGCTTTTTCAGAGGCAATACGAGCTGATTGAGCCGTAATACATTTATCAATAATTATCTTTGCAACGCTAGGGTTTTCATATAAGAAATCCTTTAATGTAATACCAAATATTTTAGAAACAATTTTTCTAGCCTCTGAATTACTTAATTTAGATTTAGTTTGTCCTTCATAAATAGGATTGGGATGCTTAATAGATATAACAGCTGTTAATCCTTCCCAAGTATCAGCTTGCGACAAACTATCATCTTTAGATTTTAATAAATTATTATCTTTAGCATATGCATTTAGAACACGACGCAATGCTTCTTTAAATCCATCGACATGAGTACCATCTCCTGTAGTATTAATATTATTACAATAACTTAATATTTTACTGTTATAACCATTATTATAATTCATAGCAATTTCTACAACGACATTAGCTTCTCTTAAAGAACCATCAGGATTAGGAATAGAAATATTTTCTATTCCTTCACTATAAATCATTTCATCAAATAAGGCATGATTATCATCTTTCTTATTAATAAAATTAACATATTCTTTAATACCACCATCATATTTAAACTCTTCATACACTTCAGTTCGCTCATCTTTAATCGTTAACTTCAATCCTTTAGTAAGAAAAGCCATTTGTCTAATACGACGTTGTAAAGTTTCAAAATCAAAAGTAGTTGTATCTTTAAAAATTTCAGGATCAGGTTTAAATTTAACTTCAGTTCCAGTAAAATCATATCCAGAATCGGCAATATTAAGAGGTACTACTGTCTTACCACCATCTTCAAATCTAATATAATGACGATTACCATCACGATAAACATTAACTTCCAAATATTCACATAAGAAATTAACAACAGTAGCTCCTACACCATGTAATCCTCCAGAAGTATTATAAACTTTACTATCAAACTTACCACCAGCATGTAAAACAGTAAATACTGTTTCAATAGTAGATAAACCAGTATCTTCATTTATTCCTGTTGGAATACCACGTCCATTATCTTTTACGATAATAGCATTATCTGTAGTAATAGTTAAATTAATTTCATTACAATAACCAGCTAAAGCTTCATCAATAGAATTATCTATAATTTCCCATACTAAATGATGTAACCCTTTTTCAGTAGTTGCTCCAATATACATTCCAGGACGTAAACGAACAGCTTCTCGATCCTCCAAAGCATGAATATCATCATCACTATAATTATCGACATTTAATAATTCTTTATTATTGTCCAAACTCATCTGCATCAACCCTTTCACAATTTCCATTTTCTACTTTATATATATAACTATTTTTAATAACTTCTTTATTTATACCTTCAAGATTAGTTGTCGTAATAAATGTTTGAATATTATTATTTAATAGCTTAAATAGATTTTCTTGTCTTTTAAGATCTAATTCTGCTAAAACATCATCTAATAAAAAAATAGGATAATCTTTTGTAATTAAATAAATATATTCTAATAAAGCTAATTTTAATGCTAAAATAATTGATTTTTGTTCACCTTGCGATCCATAATCTCTAACTTCTTTATTATTTAATAAAAAAATAAAATCATCACGATGAATTCCTACATTACTTTGCATTGTTTTTAAATCTTTATTTCTATTATTAATAATTAACATCTCACATAGTTCATAATCATCCATAAAATTAGATTGATACTTAATATTAACTAACTTATCACTACAAGATATTTTTAAATAATATTTATTAACTAAAGGTTCTAAATGACTAATAAATTTCTTTCTTATTTGATAAATAATATGCCCATATTTAAGCATTTGTTTATCATAAACATCTAAAATTTTACTTTCAATATTATTATTTTTTAAATATATATTTCTTTGTTTTAATAAATAATAATACTTTGCTAGACTATCAAAATATTCATTATCAATTTTAGATAATTCAATATCAATTAACTTACGACGATTACCAGGCATTCCCTTAATTAAATTAAGATCATCAGGAATAAAAATAATAATATTTAACAATCCAAAAATTTCTTTTAAAGTTTTAATTTTTTTATTATTTAATAATAATTCTTTCTTTTTATTTTCATAAGAAAATAATAAATCATAAGTATAATCATTTTTAATAAAACTAGCTTTTAAGACAAAACCATCTTTATCAAAATTAACTAAATCATTAATATTATTTGTTTTAAAACTTTTAGTAAGTGATAATAAATATAATGCTTCCAAAATATTAGTCTTACCTTGAGCATTATCTCCAACAAAAATATTACATTTATCATAAAAAAACAATTCCTGAAAAACAAGATTTCTAAAATTTAGAATTTTTAATGATTGATAAATCATTATTTAATAATAAATAAATTATCATTGATATTAATAGTATCATCAATGAATAATTTACGTCCTCTTCTCTTTTCTAATTCATCATTTACATAAACATCATTTTCAATTAAAAAATATTTTGCTTGTCCTCCAGAACTAATAAAACTTTCTAATTTAAGCAATTGTTGTAAAGTAATATAATCTTGATTAATCTTAATTGTTTTCATATATTTATCACTCTAAAATTATACCATAAAATAAGGAAAAAAACAAAAATACATATTAGTGTTATTTATAGATTAATTAATAAAAAAAAGAGCCTAAGCTCTTTAAATTTAAAATGGATTTTTAACTGGTAATATTAATTGAATTAATGAATCATCATCTTCATTAACAATAATAATTGGATTCATATTGCCATTAAATTGAAATTTAATATTATCATTTTTAAATGCATTTAATGCATCAGTAACATATTTAGAATTAAAAGAAATCTTAATATTGTTACCAATATAACTTAGATAATCTAACTCTTCATTAAAGTCCCCTACTTCTTTATTTTTAGAAGATAAAGTTAAAACATTATCATTTTTTTCTAAGTTAACTGTAAAGTTTTGTGTATTAATTGATAGTACATTAGATCTATCTAAAGCATCTTTAATAACTTTTTTATCAATAACTAAAGTACTTTCAAAATTATTAGGTATTAAATTAGAAGTTTGAGGATAAGATCCTTTAATTAAACGAGATATAACTACTGTACTATCAATTTCAAATAATAATCTTTGTTCTTCAATATATACATCAACATTATTATCTTCATTTTGATATGAAACTAATTTATTTACTTCATTTAAACATTTACCAGGAACAATAATATTAAAGTTTAAATTTTCATTTATATGAAATGACTTTTTAGCTAATCTAAAACTATCAGTAGCAGTACAAGTTAATAAATTATTTTCACAAATCATATTAACTCCAGTTAATTGTGGTCTAATCACTTCATTAGAAACCGCAAAACATGTTTCATTAATAATATCAATAATATCACTTTTACTAAATTTAAGTAATTCACCTTTATGATTAAAATCTATAGTAGGAAATTGATTAGCATCAACTCCATTAATTTTATATTCTAATTTACCTGCTTTTAATAAAAGTAATTCATTATTTATTAATTCAAAATCAATAAATTCATCATTAATTTTAGCAATCGTAGATTCAATAAACTTAGGAAGAATAATTTTACCATCTTCTAGCACTTCAATATTATCATTAATAGTAGTTTTTATAGTTATTTCAGTATCACTACCAATTAAACTAAGTTTATTATCAGATACATCAAAATAAATACCATTAAGTGCTAAAACTGGAGATTTAGCATTAATGACATGACTTACTTTTCTTATAGCATTAGCTAATTCATTTTTTTTAATTTTAAATTTCATTAAAATACCTCCCTGGTATTATTATTTATATTATATAAAAATAATAATAATAATACAAATAAATATCGTGGAAAACACACAACATTCCTTTTAATTACTAAATTATACTTGTGGATAAGTATGTGGATAAATTGTTGATAACTAAGTAGTTTTACACAATTTAGTAATTTCAGAAATGGCGACTTTAAAATCATTATCATTAGCTTCAATTTTCTTTTTCACAAAATTAAAACTTGACATAATTGTAGAATGATCTCGATTACCATATAATTTACCTATTTTTTCATATGGAGTTTCTAATAAAATACGGTCTAAATATATTGCTATATGACGAGGAATAACTATTTTATTGACTCGAGATTTACTTGTTATTTGAGATTTAGATAAATTATAGTAATTACAAACACATTCTTGAATTAATTCACTAGTTAATTCTTTATTTTGATAATCAAAATTAAAATCTTTAAAAGTTTGATGAATAATTTTTAAATCAATTAAATTACTTTCAGAATTAATTAATTGAAACAATAATGTTCTTAAAGCACCTTCTAATTCACGAACATCTTTAGAAAAATGAGTCGCAATAAATTTTAAAGCTTCATCAGAAATAATAGCTTCACCAGTTTCATCAAAAAAAGATAATTTATTTTTTAAAATATTAATACTAGTTTCAAAATTAGGTGGAGTTATTGATATTGATAAACCTTGATTAAAACGTGAAACTAAACGATTGGTTAAACCGTTTAATTTACTAGGATTAACATCAGCAGTAATAACAACTTGTTTATTGTGATTAAATAAATTATTGTAAATATTAAAGAACATTTCATTAGTTTTTTCTTTTTTTTGTAAGAATTGAATATCATCAATTAATAATACATCTAAATTACGATATTTATTATTAAAATAATCATTATTTTCAGTACTAGGTTCTCGACTTAAAAATAAATAATCACTTAAGAATTCATCACTAGTAACATAAAGAATACGCATATTAGGTTTATTTTTAACAATACTATTACCTATTGAATGCATTAAATGAGTTTTACCTAAACCAGAATCACCATATAAAAAAAGAGGATTAAAAATATTACCAGGATTAGTAGAAGCTGCGATAGCTGCTTTATAAGCTTGTTCATTTGAAGGACCTACAACAAATGATTCAAAAGTTAGATCTTTCTTTAAATTAGTTAATGGTACATTTAAATTATTACTTTGTATATCATCATTATCATTTTTTTCTTTATTTAGATCATCGGCTAAAATAAAGTTTAATTTAAAATTTGATTCAGTTATTATATTAAAATTATCTTCAATAAAATCTCTATTTGTATTTAGGTATTCTCTTGCCAGATAATCTTCGACAATAATATTAACAATATTGTTGTTTACATCATTAAAAAAAGTATTTTTATAATAAGCATTAAATGCTATATCATCACCAAGTTCTTTTTTTATTAATTCAAGTGTATTTGTCCAAACTTGCGACAAGTTACTAGTCATATTTTCTCACCTTCTTTATCTAGTGAAAATATTATATATTAATCCACAATAAAAAACTATAAAAATGTTTAAATGAAAAAATTATCCACTAAATTATCCACAATAAATTAAGTGAAATATTCAATAATTTACTAGTTATCCACATAATTAAAAAAAAGTTGTCCACATAGTTAACAACTATTATCCACATTTCCACATTAAATTGTGGATATAAAATAATTAATAAATAGTTATCCACTAAAATTGTGGATAACTATAAACAATTTATTAAGAAAATAAAGCTAATTTAAACAGTTATCCACAGTTTCCACAATCTAATTATAAACAAATCAACAACAATAATAGTTTTAAACAATTTAGATATGGAGTATAATAAAAAACATGGAATTTATAAAATTATTAAAAGATTATCCACTAGAAAATGGCTATGCTCAATTAGATGTTTATGAAGAAGCATTATTGTTAGTAAAAAATTTTCATGGAAAAGAAACAATTTTAGTTATAAAAGATACCTTATATCAAGCTAATAGACTTTATAATGAGTTATTATATTACTTAAATGAAGAAGAATTAGCTCTTTTTGCGTATGATGAAGCTTTAGTAATTGAAAGTATTGCATCAAGTGATGATTTGAAAATTAAGAATTGTGAATGTTTATACAAATGTAGTATCAAACAACCGATGATTATTATTACTCATACCTTAGGAATAATTAGATCATTAATGGACGTTAATAAATATAAAAATAATATTATTGATTTAAAATTAAATGATGTTATTAATCGTGATGATTTTATTAATAACTTAATTAATCTAGGTTATCAAAGAGTTAGTAAAGTAAGTAGTTTAAATGAATTCTCAATAAGAGGAGATATTATTGATATTTATACAATTACTAATTATTTACCAATTAGAATTGAATTATTTGATGATATAGTTGAAAGTATTAGAACATTTGACATTAATGAACAACGTTCTAAAACAAAATTAGATAATATTAAGATATATAATGCTAGTTATTATGATTATGAAATTAAAGATGAGATATTAGATAACATAAAAAAGATAGAAAGTGATGAAGATATTATTAATCATTTAATTAATATGAAAGATACTAATATTGATTTATTTTTTTCTCGATATTATAGTTTAGCTTCTAAAAAAAGTAGTTTAATTGACTATTTATATTTACCAATAATTATAACTTCTTCTTTAGATCATATTAAAAATAAGGCAATTAATTTAAATGAAGAAAGTTATCAATATTTAAAAAATATGCATCAAGAAAAGAAAGCTATTTATGATTATAAGATATTTTATGATGTTGAAGAAGTATTATATGATGTAATTGATATTAAAACGTATGCTAGTAGTACTCATGATAAAGCAATGAATTTATATGAAATTAATAAATTTAATAGTATTGAGTTATTTAAAAATGATTTATTAAAACATTTGAAAGATGATTATCAAGTAGTTATTTGTTTAAAGAAAAGTAATGAAAGAGATATTATTATTCATTTATTAAATGAGGAAGAATTAATATTTGATAATGAGATAAATAATAATGAACAAATCATATTATTAGAAGAAGAAATTAGTCGTGGTTTTATTAATTATGAACAAAAAATAATAGTTTATTCAGATAAAGAATTATTTAATAAAGTAGTTAAAAGAAAAAAAAGAAGAGTTAAATATGAAAATGCTATTGAGATAGATAGCATTGATGATATTAAAATTGGTGATTATATTGTTCATGATATTCATGGAATTGGTTTATATCAAGGAATTACTAAACTTAAAGCCGATAATATTATGAAAGATTATTTAATGATAGAATATAAAAATAATGAGAAGGTTTATATTCCAATTGAGAAATTTAATTTGATTAGAAAATATAGTGGTAAAGATGGTTATGTACCTAAAATTAATAATGTTGGTGGAAGTGAATGGACTAAAATAAAACGTAAAGTTAAGAAGAAAATAGAAGATATGATGGATGAACTTCTTAAACTTTATGCGGCTCGTAAAGCAGAAATAGGTTTTTGTTTTAGTGAAGATAATTCACTTCAAGAACAATTTGAAAATGATTTTGAATATGAATTAACTAGAGATCAAGCTAAAGCATTAATTGAAGTAAAAGAAGATATGCAATCTAATAAAGTTATGGATCGTTTAATTTGTGGTGATGTTGGTTTTGGCAAAACAGAAGTTGCTATTAGAGCAATGTTTAAAGCTATTTTAAATAATAAACAATGTGCTTTTTTATGTCCAACTACGATATTAGCTCGTCAACATTTTAATACTTTAAAAGAAAGATTTTTAGAATATGGTATTAGTGTTGTTATTCTAACAAGAAATACTAGTGCCAAAATGTTTAAACAAATTATTGAAGATGTTAAAAATAGAAAAATAGATATTGTTGTTGGAACACATAAGGTATTAAATGCTAAATTAGAATTTAACGATTTAGGATTATTAGTTATTGATGAAGAACAGCGTTTTGGAGTTAAAGATAAGGAGAAAATAAAACAAATAAAAAATAATGTAGATGTTCTAACTTTAAGTGCTACACCTATTCCTCGTACATTACAAATGTCATTAACTGGTATTAGAAAAATGTCATTATTACAAACACCACCAGTTAATCGTGTTCCAATTCAAACATATGTAGTTGAAAAAAATCAATATTTAATTAAAGAAGTAATTGAAAGAGAATTATCAAGACAAGGACAAGTATTTTATTTATATAATAGAACTTCAAATATTGATAGTGTAGCTAATAATTTACAAGATCAATTTATTGATGCTAAAGTTGGGGTTATTCATGGGAAATTAAGTAAAGCTGAAATAGAAGAAACAATGGAAAAATTTGATAATAATGAATATCAAATTTTAGTTTGTACTACTATTATTGAAACGGGTATTGATATTCCTAATGTTAATACTATTATTATTGAAGATGCTAATAAATTTGGTTTAGCTCAACTTTATCAAATTAAAGGAAGAGTAGGTAGAAGTGATCGTATTGCCTATGCTTATTTGTTATATCAAAAAGATAAAATTATTAATGAAAATGCTATTAAAAGATTACAAGCTATTAAAGAATTAACACAATTAGGAAGTGGTTATAAAATTGCTTTACGTGATTTAAATATTAGAGGTGCTGGTGATTTATTAGGAAAATCACAAGCTGGAAACATTGATGCAGTTGGATATGATATGTTTATTGATATGTTAGAAGAAGAAATTAATAATCGTAAAGGTATAAAAAAAGAAGATAAAGTCATTAATAATATTGAAATAAGTAATACTGGTTATATTCCTGAAAATTATACTATTGATGATGCTAATAAGATTGAATTATATCAAAATATATATTCTTGTATTTCTAATGAAGAATTAGATAGGATAGTAATTAAAATAGAGGATAATTATGGTAATATACCACAAAGTATTAAGGATATTATCAGTAAAAGAAGAATTGATATTTATTTAAATAAATTAAAATATGTAACATTAAAAGATAATAGTGAAGATGTAGAATTACATATAAAAATGAATGTTGCTAATAAAGAACTTTTAAAAGAAGTTATGAACATGATAGAAGATGCTAGTTTATTATTTAAAATTGTTATTATGGAAAAAGAAGTTAAAATTATTCATAAGAAAAATAAAAATTATTTAGAAGCTATTATCGTATTACTAAATGAACTAACAAAAATTAAATAAGGAAGGTGAATTATGGATAAATTAATAATATTAATAATAGTGTCATTATTAATTATAATTGGTACTTTAATTGCCTTATTATTAAATATTAAATTAAAAAAATACCAACCTATATATATGGGATTTGCGGTTGGTGTTATGATATATACTTCCTTAGTTATATTATTACAAGATGCTTCAGAAAATATAAATTATTATGTTGATCATAATATAATTAAATTAATAGTAATAGCTTTATTTATATCAATAGGAGTTATCTGTGGTGTTATTTTAGATAATGTATCTCATAAAATATTAAAACATTTTAATAATACTCATTCACTAATACTTGTTATATTAATAAGTATATCTTTAAGCCTTCATAATTTTATAGAAGGTGGTAGTTTAATGATATTAGATGATAAAAAAGATTTTATATCTTATGCTATAGCGATAGCTATTCATAATTTACCATTTGGGTTAGCTCTAGGAATATTTGGTTACAAAGCATTTAATAACAAGTTAAAAACATCAGTTCTTGCCTTAGTAGTAACAAGCTTTTCCTTAATAGGTGGAATTGTAGGATTACATATATCATCTATTATTAGTAATGATATGATAAATGGTTTGTGTTTAACTTTTGCTAGCGGTTTATTACTTTATACATCTTTTGATGAAATCCTACCAGAAGTTAGTATTAATAAAGATAATCATCTTATTGTCTATGGTGTATGTTGTGGAGTAATATTAATGTATTTTTTATCACAAGTGATAAGATAAAAATCAAATATGTAAATACATATATATTATGTTATTATTATTATAGAGTTGGTAATAATGAATGTTAAAACAAGAAAACAAGGAAATTCTATTACAGCAACTTTTCCTAAATATTTAGGCATTAAAGCTGGTAGAATATTTGAGCCTGTTCTTACAAATGAGGGTGTTTTATTTAAGTTTGTTGATGATGATAACGCTTATGATGTTGATATTTATAATGATTTACATAAATATTTGATAAATAAGGGTTATTCAGGCGATAATTTATATAATAAATTTATTGATATTCAAAATAACATTACTAAGGTTGTAGAAGTTTTAGAAAATGATTTATATGTTAGTGATAATCCAAGAAAGGATATTTTTGGTTAATGTATAGAATTGAATATAGTAATAAAGCAGTAAAATATTTAAAAAAATTAAAAGATGTAAAACTAAAAAAATTGTTTGAAAATACTATTTATCAAAAAATAGCAAATAGTCCTTACAAAGCTAAAAAGAAAAAAAATAACTTGTATGAAATATGGACTGTTGGTTTTAACTATCAAAAGACTGAATATAGAATTGGATATAAAATTAAGGATAATGCAATAGTTATTATTCTATTATGTGGAAGTTATGAAAACTTCTATAATGAATTGGTTAGAATAATAGACAATTATAAATAAAAAATAACAAGCCAGTAAATTAATGTTTGTTATTTTTTAATATTTAAATAATTATTAGTTCCACATATAACCTTTACCTCTAATTGTTTTGATACAATCAAAATTAATTTTTCTTCTAAGAATTTTAATAATAGATGTAATTGAATAATAACTAATATTATCATTATTATATTCCTTAGGATATAATTCATAGTATAGATCTTTAATAGAGAAAATGGTATTGGGATTACTAACTAATTTCTTAAGAATAATAAATTGACTTAGTGATAAGATTAATTTTTTATTATGGAAAATTGCTAATTTATTTTCAATATCTAGTAGTAATTGATATTTTTTATTAAAAACAAAATTACTCATATGTATGGGATAATCATTATGCAAATCTGTTAATATGCTATCTAATTGCAATTTATCCTTTATGACAAATAAATGATTATTACTTGGATAATTATAATAATTATTTTCATCAATAATAATTATTCTAGCATCATTTTGATACTTTAAAATTATATTAATTCTAACAATATTTTGTTCTTTATTATTAGTGGAATCAAAAATAATAGTATGGTATTTATTATTAGAAATATTTTTTTCAAAATTATTAAAATCATAATAGATTTCATATATTTTTTTATATTCAATTAATTTACATGCGACATATTTTGCATAAAAATTGTCTTCAATAAAAACAACAATATTTCTTTTCTCCATAAATATTCCTCCAACATCATAATATTATTATATGATATATATATTAAACGTTCAATTATATCCACAAATATATGTAATTATTAATTTACAAAAAATAATAATATTTAGACAAAAAATAGACAAATTTTGTCGTGTTTTAGTCAATTTATTATTATTAATTGACCATATATATATTATATGATACTATTTGATTAACAATATATTGTATATAGATAAATATTTGTATTAGATAATTTAATGTTAAAGGAGAAAGAATTATGAGAAAGCTATTATTATTATTCTTTTGTTTTATTATGACATTTACTTTTGTAAATGCAAATAGTATTAGTGCTGCTCAAGCAGATCCAATGGAATATAAAATAACTATAAATTATGGTAAATATTCAACAATGTCTGGTGATAAAGGAGTATCATACAAATATTATAAAGGAACTAATAAAATAGATAAAAGTGCTTATGTTATTAATAGTAATTCTAGTATTAATTTTAGTCATTACATTTCAGATAAAGCTGGAAATAGAAAAAGCAATTTTGGGACACATATTAAAACCCACCGCACTTCATATAAAAATTATGCTTTAAGAGATGTTAGTTATGGTTGTCGATTATGGGCATCTAGAGAACATCTTATAGATAGATCTTATACAATAAGTGGTTCTTGGTCATCTGATGATAAGCTTAAATAATAAGTGGAGCTTAAGACTAGCTTTAGATAAATTAATTTTTCAAGCTAGTCTTTGTTCATATTCAATAAGAGTAGTTATTTATACCATTATATTATTAGTAATGTATTTTTCATTTTCTGGTTTAGTAGGGATATTTAATGGTACTACACAATTTGGAACTACATATGAAATGTTAAGAGAAGTATTTAATATATATAGTTTTTCACATTTTAGTAATGATTATATAATGCTAATTTTTATTATTGAAAGTATTATTCATGTATTTATTTCAGATAAATATAAAAATGAACAATTAATTTATTTTGTAGGTCGAGAGAAAAAAGTTAATAAGCAATATTTTAAATATAATTTAAAATTAATCTTAAAATCATCATTAATGATTTATTCAATTTTTATATTAGGATGTTTAGTAATAATTATAGGTAATTTTATAGTTACTAAAGAAATAATGATTATGAATCGTCATTATTTTGTAACATATTTTATTGATCCTCCTTTTGATAAATTTTTAATAGTTCATTTTTATCCACAATATTTTTTATTTATAATATGGATTCCTGCAATTATAAATTATATTATTCTTTTTTTTATGCAAATATTAGTAAATGATATTGTAAAAAATAAGATTATGACATTATTGTTTTCCGTGGTAATTTATTTATTTATAATGATAATTTTAATTAATATAAACATTATGAGCAATTGTCCACTTGATTTACATTATTTCGCACCTAGTCTTTCAATATTTAATTTAATAAGCCGTTATTCTCAATTATATTCTTGGTTAAATATTGGTGGTTTACTAATAATATTAATTGTTATGTTTACTATAAAAAGAAGGTCTAATTATAATGATTTCTAAATTAAAAAATAATAAATATATAATAATTTTAATTTTAATATATGGATATTCATTTTATACTAATTTTGATTATGCAATGGTAATACCAATTAACGAATTAGATATTGGTGCTGTTTTTTTCTCTAATAATCTATTTACTATGTTTATATTTATTATCATTACTGAAAGAATGCAGCATATGATAAAAATGTTAAAATATCGGTTAGGTAAAAATGAATTAATATTTAAAGATATGATATTTTTAGAATTAAAATATACAATTAAGTACTTTATTTTAATTCAAGTAATTTATTTATTTTATTGTATTCTAATTAATAAAGAAATGTTAATAACTTTATGGTTATTTTCTATAAGTAGCATGTATTTTGGAATTATCATATTAAGAGCAATACTAAGTTATATAATATCACCAAGAATAACAAGTTTAATTTTATTTATGATTCTTTGTTTAAATTTAGGTATTAACAATTTATTTCCTAATTTATTAATTTTTCAAATAAATATTTGGTTAAATATCTTTAATATGAATGATGAATATGCTAATTTATTTAAAATTGGATGTATTATAATTACATTTTTATTAGTATATTTTGGTTATAAATATCATTGGTTTAATAAAGTTAAATTGTTGTTATCTAAAATAAATATCTTTATTATTTTATCTATTATCAATTTAATATTATTATCTTTATCTTTAGTAAATAGATATCAATTTAATATTAATATCTTGTTTTATAATGCAGATAATTATTATAGTGTATTTGATTATATTTTAGGAAATTATCTTTTTTATTTTATTCTTATTTATAGTATTACTTCATATTTATATACTATTAATAATGGAATTTATAATTATTTTAAGTATCGAATAAAACTAAAAGAGAAATTAAAAATAGTAATTATAAAAAAAACAAATTTAAATTTAATATTTAATATATGTTTAATAATCGTTACTAATGTAATTATTATGATTAGTGGTAAGTATGATGCTAATATTATTCAATTAATAATGGATATAGTTAAGTTAGTACTTTGTATGACAATCATAAATTACTTAGCTTTATTATTAAATAATACTATTGATCAAAAGATAATAGTTATGAATATTATATATTCAATATTAATTATGCTTTTAACAATTTTTAATATCTATTTATTGATTGGTTTATTAATTATTGAAATTATAATGTTACTTTTAAAGAAAGAGGTTATATCGTGATTGAATTAAAAAATATAAGTAAGATATATAAAGGTAGAAATATTTTAAATAATATAAGTTTTAAATTTAAAGATAAAGGATGTATTGGTATTGTTGGGCCAAATGGATGTGGTAAATCAGTACTTCTTAATTGTATATGTGGGTTTATTAAACCTAATAGTGGCGAAGTAATAATTGATAATAAAATAATAGGGAAAGATATTGATTATATAATAAATGCTGGTATCATTGTCAATTCTCCTAATATGGTACCTCATTTAAGCATTGAAGATAATTTACAATTAATCAGTAAAATCTTAAATTTAAAAGAAACTAATAATAGAATTAATATCTTACTTAAATATTTTGAATTAGAAGAAGATAAATATACTTTATTTGATAATTGTAGTCAAGGAATGAAACAAAAAACAAGATTAATTCAAGCATTAATGGAACCATCAAAGTATTTAATCTTAGATGAACCAACAGTTGCTTTAGATCATCATATGATAAAAAAATTAAGAGATTTATTATTAGAATTAAAAAAAGATAAATTAATTATTATTACTTCACATAATGATCAAGATATTAAATTATTATGTGATGAAATATATGAATTTAGAGATGGAAGAATTGAAAAATATGAAGAGATTAATTAATAAAAATACTTATATGATAATTTTACTATTAATTATATTCATACTTATTAATGGTTGTAGTACTGGCTATTATGATTATGCTATTTATGATTTAGATAATAAAGATAAAAATAATTATTTACTTAAGAATTATCAATATTTAGATATATGTAAAAAAGAATATAAAGATTCTGAACAAATAGGTGATGGTTATTTTCGCTGTTTTAATAATAATATAAAAATTGAAATAAAAGCTTATGAAAATAATACTGGATTATTTGATATTAATTTAATTTTTAATAATGAAGTTAATATAGAAGATGTTCTTAATGAATTAAATAAAATATATCAAAGTAATAATTTAAAAAAGATGAGTTTAAATCAATTAAATGAATTAATTAATGATGAGAAAATAAGAAAATTTAATAATATACAAATTACTTCAAAATATGATGATATTCATAATGAAAATTTAATTGTTATAACTGGCTATAAGGTTGATGATAAAGATAATTATATTAAAGATATTAAATAATATAGTATTTAGAAAAGAGGTAATAATATGAAACTAAAAAACATAAACACAATATTGTTCCTATTACTTGTATCAATATTATTTGTAGGGTGTCAAACAAATAAATTTAAAGAGTATGAACCTTTTACTAGCGAAATAAGTAAGAATGATTTTATTTTAAAAAATTATCAATATTTAGATGAATGCAAAAATTACCAAGATTATGCTTTAGTAGGTAATGGTATGTATCATTGTAAAAATAATAATATTAACATTGAAATGAATGCTTATGATAATAATATTGGTCTACATTTAATAGATTTAACATATGATAGTAACGTAAATAATAAAACAATTCTAAATGAAATTAATAAAATATATAAGAGTAATAATTTAAAAGCAATGAATGAAAAACAACTTAATGAATTATATAAAGATGGGCATAAAAGAATATTTAATGAAATGGAAATATATTATAGTTATGATAAAGATATTAAACAAAATGTTATATCAATAACAGGTTATAAAGTAAGTAATATTTATCTAGAAAGCAAATATATAAACTAATAATAATAGTTTTTTCATAATTAAAAACAATAATCATATAATAATGGTTATTGTTTTTTATATAAAATTTACTATTTTTATATTATAATAGTAGGGAAATGAGTTGATATGATGAATAAAAAACAAAGTGATTCTAATAAAGCTATCTATGCTGCATTACTTGCTAATTTAGGTGTTGCTTTAATGAAGTATATTGTAGCTTTCTTTTCAAGATCAAGTTCAATGTTTTCAGAAGCAATTCATTCAACTAGTGATACTTTGAATCAAATATTATTACTTATTGGTAAAAGAAAAGCAAAAGAAAAATCTAATGAAAAACATCCTTTTGGATATGCTCGTAATCGTTATATTTATTCAGCTTTAGTTGCCATTTTATTATTCTTTGTTGGTGGTATTTTCGCTATATATGAATCTACTCATAAAATAGAACATGTATTAAGTAGTACTAATCATATTATTGAAACTAATGCTTTATTAATAGCAGGAGTTATTTTAATAGCAAGTATTTGTTTGGAAGGATTTAGTTTAAGAACAGCTTTAAAAGAAGTAAAACATTTAAATCATAAAAATGAAAAAACAATTCATTTTTTTAAAAGGACAAAGAATAGTGAAATAGTTGTTGTGGCTGTTGAAGATAGCACAGCTTTATTAGGATTATTTCTGGCTTTAATAGGAGTTAGTCTTACTTTACTTACTCATAATCCTATATATGATGCTTTTGGTGGATTAAGTATTGGGCTGTTACTAATTATAGCTTCTATTATCTTAGGAATAAGAATGAAATCTTTAATTATTGGTGAATCTTTATCAGATGAAGAGCTAACAATAATTAAAACTATTATTCAAAATAATCCCTATGTATTACATGTTATTGATATAAAAAGTATTCATATCGGTCCTGAAGATGTGTTATTAGGAATTAAGATTGATTATGATGATGATAAAGAATTTAATCATAGTGGTGAAACTAATAAAATAGAAAAAGAAAT
>JAISTP010000008.1 GCA_031272545.1 Bacilli bacterium
AATAATATTGCTTAAGCTATTTTATACTACCATAAACTTTTTAATCAGTAAATTTAAAAAAAACTTATAATTAGCTAAAAAAAGTCATATAAATAGCTAAAAAAGCCTTAAAATTAGCCTAAATTCATTAATTTTATTAACTATTAAATTATTAAAAATTTATGATACATAATTTAAACATATAATAATTATTGACTATTATTAGGTACCTAATTATAATTATGTTAGGTACCTAATAGAAAGGAAGATATAATATGTTAGAAAATGAAATATTAAAAAATATTAATAGCTTAAGTGATATAAGTAATAAGCTTCTAAAAGAAAATAATATTATCTTAAGTGGTCAAGAAGGAGTATTACAAATATTAAATGAAGAAAATGGTTTAGAACAATATCAAATAGCCGAAATATTAGATATTAAACCAAGTAGTCTTAGTGAATTATTAAAAAAATTAGAAGATAAAGAAGAAATAAAAAGAGAAGAAGGATTAAATTCAAGATCTAAGATTGTTTTCATCACAAAAAAAGGACAAGATAGAATAACAAATAAAATTAATCAAAATAAAGATATCAATTTATTATTTGAAAATATTAATGATGAAGAAAAAGAAAGATTATTAGAAAGTACTAATAAATTAGTTCAAAATAATCTAACTTACTTAAATATTGATAATAATAAACAATATGATCAATTAGAACATATTAGAAAATTGAAACAAGAATTTAATGATGTATTTGAAGATATTGAAGATATTGATTACTTATCTCGTAATGATTTAAGAAAATTATTTTTTAATAATTTTGCGAGATTTAAAAAAATGAGAAAAGATTTGTCAAAAGAAGAATTACAAGAAATGCATCAATATTTTCATAATGATTTTAGAGAACATCTAAGAAAAGCACATAATAAAAATAAATAATAAGAGAGGAAAAGATATAATGAATAAAGAAGAACATAATAAAGAAAAGATTCCTTTTTCAAGTTTTTTAAAGTTAATATTTAAAGTATCACCTAATAAATTTATTTTTATTGGTGGCTTACTATTATCATTAGTTCAAGCAACAACATCAATATTAATACCTAAATTTACTGGTAATTTAATTGATACTTCTCATTTAAACAATTTAAATAAAAATATAATTATTATCTTAGCTATAACTTTTTTAGCCCAATTAATATTTGGAGCTTTAGGTAATTTTATTATAAGATGCTTTGGTGAAAGAACAGTTGCTAATTTAAGAATAAAAATATGGAATCATTTATTGTTATTACCAGTATCTTATTTTGATAATACTAAATCAGGAGATTCTGCTTCAAGATTAACTAATGATACTAGTTTAATAAAAGAATTAATTTCTGAACAATTTCCTAATTTTATTAGTGGTATTATTACTCTTATTGGTTCAGTTGTTATCTTATTTATTACTGATTGGAAGATGTCAACTATTATGTTAATAGGAGTACCCCTTGTTATTTTAATTATTGCGCCTATAATGGTTAGATTAGTTAAATTAGGAAAACAAACACAAAAAGCTACTGCTGAATTAAATGGTGAAGCCAGTGAAAAATTAGCTGAAATTAGATTAATGAAATTTTCTAATGGAATTAATTATGAAAGAAATTTAGGAAAGAAAATAATTAATAACATTTATAAATTTGGCGTAAAAGATGCAAAATTTGGTTCAATAATGGGCCCATTAATGACTTCTACAATGATGATTATCTTTGTCGTTATATTAGGTTATGGTGCTATTAGAGTCCAACATGGAACATTAAGTTCAGGTCAATTAGTTTCATTCTTATTATATTTATTTAATATCATCGTGCCAGTCGCAAGCTTTGCAGGATTCTTTAGCTTACTTGCGAAAGTAAATGGTTCAACAGCACGTATTCAAGAAATATTAGCTTTAGAACCAGAAGATTTTAATAAAGGAAAAATAATTGATATTGCTAATAAAGAATTATCTTTAAATGATGTTAATTTTTCATATAACAAGAAAAAACAAACATTAAAAGATATTAATATTAAAGCTAAACCTAATTCGATAATAGCTTTTGTCGGACCTTCAGGTGGAGGAAAATCAACGATATTTTCTTTAATAGAACGATTCTATGATATTAATCAAGGAAGTATTACCATTGGTGATTATGATATTAATGAAATTAATTTAGATTATTGGCGCCAACAAATAGGATATGTTTCACAAGAAAATGCTATCTTAGCTGGTAGTATTAGAGAAAATATGACTTATGGTTTAGATGAAAATGTTAGTGATGATAAAATATGGGAATGTCTAAGATTAGCTTATGCAGATAATTTTGTTAGAGAATTTCCCCAACAATTAGATACTGAAGTTGGTGAAAGAGGCGTTAAATTATCAGGTGGCCAAAAGCAAAGAATTGCTATTGCTAGAGCTTTTCTTAGAGATCCACAACTATTATTATTAGATGAAGCTACCGCAAATCTTGATGCTCAATCTGAAAATATGGTTCAAGAAGCATTAAAGAATTTAATGAAAAATAGAACTACTATTGTAGCGGCTCATCGTCTAGCAACTATTAGTGATGCAGATAATATTTATTTTATTGAAAAAGGTAAAATTACTGGTTCAGGAAAACACGAAGAATTATTAAAATCTCATAAACTTTATCAAAAGTTTGTTAAAGAACAAATTATATAAAAAAAAGAATCATAATGATTCTTTTTTTTTATTTATTTTTTCTTAGTTTCTTTTTTTTCTTCATTACTAGTTTCAATAACTTCTTTATTAACGACATTTTCTTGTTTATTATCTTTAGCTATTTCCATAACTGAAGTAACTAAACCTGCCATATTTTGAATATCACTAGGAATAATAATCTTAGTTGCTTTACCATCGGCTACACTAGCAAATGTTTCTAATGATTTAATATTAATGGTACTCTTATCAACATCAACATCTTTAATATATTTTAAACCTGTTGCCGTTGCTTCATTTACTAAACGAATAGCTTCAGCTTCACCTTCGGCATGTTTGATTTGTTCTTGCTTTTTAGCTTCAGCACGTAAGATAATACTTTCTTTTTCTCCTTCAGCTTTAGTAATAGCCGCTTGTTTATCTCCTTCAGCTAATAAGATAGCTTGTCTTTTTTCTCTTTCAGCACGCATTTGTTTTTCCATAGCTGTTTGAATATCTTGTGGTGGTAGAATATTTTTTAATTCTACACGATTAACTTTAACACCCCAAGAATCACTGGCTTCATCTAAAACAATACGCATTTTTGAATTAATAGCATCTCTTGATGTTAATGATTCATCTAATTCTAAATCACCAATAATATTTCTTAATGTAGTTGCTGTTAAATTTTCTAATGCAACTAAAGGATTACTAACTCCATAAGCATATAACTTAGGATCAGTTATTTGAAAGAAAATAACAGTATCTATTTGAATAGTAACATTATCTTTAGTAATAACAGGTTGTGGTGGAAAATCAATAACTTGTTCTTTTAAAGATAATCTAGCATAAACATTTTCAATAAATGGCATTAACACATGAATACCACTATTACAAACTCGATTAAAATTACCTAATCTTTGGACAACTAAACATGAAGCTTGTTGAACAATTCTAATTCTTGTAAATAAATAAACTAATATTAAAATAATAATAGCAATAATAATATAAAAACCTATCATCTTTTAGGCCCCTTTCTTAGTAACAACGACTTTAACACCGTCAATTCTTTTAACAATAACTACATCACCTTCATTAATATTTTCATCACTATCGACAATAGCAGTCCATTCTTTACCGCCTACTTTAACAGCTCCTTGATGATGTAATTTAATCTTTTCACTACATACTCCCTCTTTACCAATAACTAAATCTAAATTAGTAGGTATAGATTGATTGGGATCATTAACTTTAATCTTTAAAGTCTTACGCATAAATGGTACGACAAAAATTAAAGTAATGGCTAGAACAATCACAAAAACAAACAATTGAGTAATCAGACTTGCATTAAATAGATTAAAAATTAATGCAACTAAACCAGCAATTGAAAAACATAATGAATAGAAAGTAATAGTATTAATTTCTACTAATGCAAAAATAATAACAATAGCTAGCCAGATAAACGTTATATAATCCATATTTTTTTCCCCTTACTTATAATATTTTGGTCTATTTTTATTTCTCTTACTCTTATCTACTTTGTTAGGTGAGAAATTATAGCTTAAGTATAGTATAACAGTTACAATGATAAAAGCAATTATTTGAATAATAAAATTATGAATGAAAAAACTAAGAATTAATGATACAAAAGAAGCTATTGATAAAAAGACATAGTTTCTTTGTTTAGGATATTTTTGTACTAAATAAAATAAAATAAAAACAACTGGTATCCAAAATTTCCACATTATTTATCAAGCTCCTCTACAATACTTACTAAATAATCAACATACTTATTACATAAATCAATACTACTTGCTTCAACCATTACTCTTACTAAAGGTTCAGTTCCACTAGCTCGTAATAATACACGCCCTTCATTAGCTAATTCATTTTCTACTTTACTAACTTCATCTAATAAATTTTGATTTTTAAGTAAAGTTTTTTTATCTTTAACTTTTACATTCTTTAATACTTGAGGAAAAATAGTTACTTCTTGCATTATTGATTGAGCATCAGTTTTTAAATAACTTAAGGCTGCCATTAATTGCAATGCAGAAAGCATACCATCTCCTGTTGAAGCAAATTCTTTAAAAATAATATGTCCTGATTGTTCGCCACCTAATTGATAATTTTCTTTTTCCATAACTTCATATACATACTTGTCACCAACTTGTGTTTTTTCATATTTAATATTAAGTTTATCTAAAGCTTTAAATAGTCCCATATTAGCCATAATAGTACATACGACTGTATCTTTATTTAATCGATTAGTACTAGCTAAATATTTAGCACAAATATAAATAATATAATCTCCATCAATAATATCACCATTACTAGCTATTGCTAGCATACGATCAGCATCACCATCAAAAGCAATTCCTAAATCATAATTACCTTCTTTAACTTTTTTTTGTAATTCTTCTAAATGAGTAGAACCACAATTAAGATTAATATTCTTACCATTATAATCACTATTAATAATTTTATAATTGATATTAAGTTTATCAAATAATAAATTAGCCAATTTAGAAGCACTACCATTAGCTGTATCTACTATAATATTCATCTTACTTAAATCAACATTAATAGTAGAAGCTAAGTATGTTAAATAAGAATCTATTTCTTTAGTATAATCAAATACCTGACCTAAATTCTCACCATCAACAACATCAAGTTTAATTTTATTATCAAGATAATCTTCAATTTCAAGCTCTAAACTTTCACTTATTTTAACACCATTTTCATTAAATACTTTTAGACCATTATCATAATAAGGATTATGGGAAGCACTAATCATAATACCGCCAATAAAATCATTATTTTTAACTAAATAACTAACACCAGGTGTTGAGATAATTTTTGCTAAATAAGCATTGGCTCCCATACTTGTAATACCAGCACATAAACTAGCTTCCAACATATCTTTACTAAGTCTTGTATCACTACCAATTAAAATATTTTTATTAGTAAATTTATAACCTAAATATTGTCCTAATTTAAAAGCAATTTCACAAGTTAATTCTTTATTAGCTATTCCTCTAATTCCATCTGTTCCAAAATATTTCATTTAATTTCCTCCCTTATTCAATGGTACAATAGTTACTTCTACTTTAAGATTATCACTATCTGTAGTTAGATTATTAATAATATTACCATCTTTATCAAAAGCAACAATTTTTGCATCACTAACAAAAGATTTAGTTTTCTTATCAACATCTATTAAAACATAGACACTTTCAATACTATTTAATGTATGACTAGCCGCACTTATTGTAACTGTATTCTTAGTTAAATTAGCTTCGTATGAATAGTTATTATTCTCTTTAACAAATTGTGGGGTAACCTTAAATTCTTTCTTTTCTTTTTGATAAATATTAACTTCATAAGAAGGTTGAGAAAATTTCACATCCACATTATTAGCAACCCCACTATATAATAAATCAACTTTTTGATTAACACCAGGTTTATAATTTGTTAAATCCGCAATAACTTCTAATTTATTATTATCTTCTGTTTTTCTTATTTGGTCTAATGAACCAATTAACGAAAGATCAACAGTTTCAGGTAAATTATCTACTTGATACTTAGTTTTATCATAAAGGGCAATAACTTTAACACCATAAACATTTTTACCAACATTAGCTTGAGTAGTAACATTGACATCACCAGAACTAGTAATTGATACATAAAGAATAATAGCTAAAATTAAAGAAATAATTTTAGCACTTAAAGAATTTAAAATAAAGAAATCAACGCGAGAATTAATTTTTTTTACTATTCTTGAAACCTTTTGAATAAATTTCTCATAATTATTATCGACAATTTCTTGTGATTTACTTGCGACTTCACGAGCTTTTTCAATACTCTCTCTTTTCTTTTTCTCATTTAATTCTTCTTCATTATATTTTTTCATTACGATCAACCCCACTTTCTTTAGTAGTTAAAGCATCAATAAATGCTTCTTTAAAATCACTAGGGCTAACTTTAGTAGCTTCTCCATTAGCAACTAATCTAATTTCACCAGTTTCTTCTGAAACAACAATTGTTAATGAATCAGTTATTTCACTAATACCAATAGCCGCACGATGTCTTGAACCAAAACTTTGGATAACATCAATCGTAGCTGGTGGATAAAAAGTTGATGCACAAGCGATACGATCACCTTGAATAATTACTGCGCCATCATGTAAAGGAGTAGTTGTTTTAAAAACAGATTTAATTAATTCTTTACTAATATCTGCATCCATTAAGACACCAGCATTAATAAAATCTTTTAAAGAAGTTTCTCTTTCCACAGTAATTAAAGCACCTGTTTTAGAAGAAGCTAAATCAATAACGGCACTGGTTATTTCATCAATATCATCATTATCTAAGTCTAAAGCAACTAAAGAAGTATGATATTTACTAGATTTACCAATTTTTTCTAAGAAAGTTCTAATTTCTGGTTGAAAGATAATAATAATTACTAAAAATCCCCAATTAATTAAATTAGAAGTTAGAGTTTCTAAAACATGCATATTTAAAAAACGAGCAATCAAATTAATAATTAAAACAATGATTGTTCCCTTAAAAATACGAAGTGTTTTAACATTAGTTTTTACAACAGTTAAAATCCAATAAATCAACAAAGCAACGACAATAA
>JAISTP010000017.1 GCA_031272545.1 Bacilli bacterium
AGTTAATCGTTTATTCTATATTATTGATAGTGGTAATTTTGTTGATACGATTGGCTCAGAATTTGATGTTGTTCTTGCTGGTGATTCAATTGCACCTAGTGATGTAAAACTTTTAGTTGATGGTAGTGAATTAACTGGTGTTATTGATCCTAATAATTCTAATGTTATTAATTTTGGTACATTAGATACTAATACTAATTTATATCCATATACTTTAACTTATGAAGATGGAAATAGTGAAAAATTAACCTTACAAATTAATCTTCCTGTTGATTATTCACAACCATTACAATTAAAATATAAAGTTAAATTAAATCGTAGTACTACTCCAGGATGGCATGAAAATGTTAAATTAAATGAAAGTGCTATTGTTAATTATACTGATAGTGCTGGCCAAGAAGGTAGTGCAACATTCCCAGTACCTAGTACTAATTACTATGTTCCTTATGATTATAAAGTTGTTTATGATGGTAATGGTGGAAGCGGAAGTACAGTAGATAGTAATTCACCATATGAAGAAAATTCTAGTGTTACTGTTAAAGATAATAACTTTACTAGAGATGGTTATACTTTTGTAAGTTGGAACACATCTGCTGATGGAAGTGGAACAAGTTATGCTCCAAATGCAACATTTAATATAACAGAAGACACTACTTTATATGCTATTTGGAAAAAGATTCCACAAGCAATGGATGTTACTTTAAAATATGATACTAATGGTGCTTCTAATATTAAGAATATTAATAGTACTGTTTATCAAATAGGAGATAAAGTTGTAGTAAAAGAACCAGAATATAGTAAAGTTGTATCTAACTTTAAATTCTTAGGATGGAATACTAAAGCTGATGGTACTGGAACTATGTATCAACCTGGTGATGTATTTACTATTAATAAAGATACTATTCTTTATGCTATTTATACAAATACACCTCCATTAAAGAAAACTGGTAATGATAATTTATATTCTGCTTTAATAATTGGTTTGATTTGTATGAGTGGAATAGCTGTATTAGTAAATTATCGTAAAGAATAATTAAATTTAAAATATAAAAATGACTCTTAATTGAGTCTTTTTTTATTATTTAAATTTAAGAAATTATTATTTATTTTATTGAACATCAAACTACTTAGTGTTATCATTTATGAGGAAAGGTTGTGAAGTAATGGATATTTATGAAAAATCATTAGCATTACATAAAAAATTAAAAGGAAAGATAAGTACTGAATTAAAAGCCGAAATTAAAGATAAAGATGACTTATCTTTATTATATTCACCTGGTGTAGCTAGCCCTTGTCTTGAAATTAAAAATAATCCTGATATGGCCTATGAATATACAATTAAAAATAATACGGTAGCTATTATTTCAGATGGATCAGCAGTTTTAGGTTTAGGAAATATTGGTGGTTTAGCTAGTATTCCGGTTATGGAAGGGAAGGCAGCTTTATTAAAAAGTTTTGCAGGTATAAATTCTTTTCCAATATGTTTAGATACACAAGATGATGAAGAGATAATAAGAACAATAAGAAATATTGCGCCAGTATTTGGTGGTATTAATTTAGAAGATATCAATGCACCTCGTTGTTTTTATATTGAAGAAAGTTTACAAGATTTAGGAATTCCTGTTTATCATGATGATCAACATGGTACAGCAATTGTTGTTTTAGCAGGTCTTATTAATGCAACTAAATTATTAAATAAAAATAAAGATATTACTATTTTAGTTAATGGATTAGGTTCTGCTGGTATTGCTATTACTAAATTATTAGTAGAATATGGATTTCATAAATTTAAATTATGTGATAAAGTTGGTTTAATTTATTCAGGTGAATTACACAAAAATGATTTACCTACATTAGTAAGTAAAATTGAAAATTCTAAAAATAATAAAATTGATTCATTAGAAAATGCTATTTGTAATACTGATGTTTTTATTGGAGTAAGTGCTGCTGATATATTATCAATTGATATGGTAAAATCAATGAATGATAAACCAATTGTTTTTGCATTAGCTAATCCTAATCCTGAAATTAGTTATGAAAATGCTTTACAAGCCAACGTAGGTGTCTTTGCGACTGGTAGAAGTGATTATCCAAATCAAGTTAATAATGTCTTAGTTTTTCCTGGATTATTTAAAGGAGCCTTAGCTATTAGAGCAAAAGCTTTAAATAAAGAGATGATGCTTGCAGCAGCAAATGCTTTAGCCAATATAGTTAAAGATGATGAATTAACTAATAATTATGTAATTCCTTCACCATTTAATGATAAAGTTTGTGATGCAGTAACTAATGCTATAAAAAAAGAAGGTATTAAAACTGGTGTTAATCAAATCTAAATAATAATATAAAAAACGCTATTTAGCGTTTTTTATTTTGTTTATAAAATTCAATTACACTTTTTTTACCACTTTCAAAATGATCTTTTAATAATTCTAATGCTAAATCTTTATTATTATTGATAATGGCATTGACTATTTTTTGATGATCTTCATTACGGTTCTCTTTTTCAAATGTAGCACGAGCTTTAAAAGCTACAACTGCAAATTCAATACGATTTTTTTCTTTTATTTCTATTATTTTTTTATTATCAACAAATTCATATAAAGCATTATGGAAATAATTTTCATAAAAGGTTAAAGCTACTGATTCATCATCATTAATATCTATTTCTTTATGTTTAATAATAGCATTTTTTAATGTCTTAATTAATTCATCACGGCTAGCATGTTCCATAGCATATTTTAAAGCATAATAATCTAGTAAGAATGCTACTTCTTGTATTTCTAAAGAATCTTCTAAGGTATAATCATTAATCGTAACTCCTTTATTAGCAATTAAAGTTACCAAACCATCATTAGCAAGTTTAGTTAGGGCTTCTCGTACTGGAGTAGAAGATACTTCATACATATCTTGAACA
Source organism: Bacilli bacterium (assembly GCA_031272545.1). GTDB lineage: Bacteria > Bacillota_I > Bacilli_A > JAJDGJ01 > JAJDGJ01 > JAISTP01. The sequence goes on from JAISTP010000017.1 coordinate 2,915, forward strand.
TCTTTAATTGTTAATTTTTTATTAAATGGTAATTTGTTTAAAACAATATCTTTTTTTAAAGCTAAATATATTTGTTCTGAAAGGGTTAATTTATTAATTTTTGTACTCATTTTATCCCACCTTTATTTTTATATATTTTAACATGTGTTTTATGCATAATGCAAAATTATTTATTATTAATATTTATAATTTAATGTATTATGTCTTATGTATAAAAAAATATAATGCATAATGCATATTAACGTATTATAATTTAATTAAATAATAATTAAAGGAGGACATAGTTATGGATATGTCAAAATACCCAGCGGAACCTTTTCGTATTAAAGTCGTTGAAGTTCCCAATATGTTAGACCGTAAAGGTAGAGAAGATGCAATTAAGGAAGCAGGTTATAATACTTTTTTATTAAATAGTGAGGATTGTTATATTGATTTATTAACTGATTCTGGAACTACTGCTATGTCAGATAAACAATGGGCTGGTATGATGGTTGGTGATGAAGCTTATGGAGGTTCTCGTAACTGGATTAGATTACAAAAAACAGTTCAAGAATATTATGGTTTCAAACATGTTGTTCCAACTCATCAAGGCCGTGGTGCTGAAAATTTATTATCTCGTATTATGATTAAGCCTGGTGATTATGTACCTGGTAATATGTATTTTACAACTACTCGATATCATCAAGAAGCTAATGGTGCTACTTTTGTGGATGTTATTATTGATGATGCTCATGATTCTACTAAAATATTAGATTTTAAAGGTAATATTGATATTAAAAAATTAGAAGCTCTAGTAGAAAAAGTAGGAGCTGATAAAATTCCTTATATCTGTTTAGCTGTAACTGTTAATCTTGCAGGAGGACAACCTGTCTCAATGGAAAACATGAAAGAAGTAAGAAAGTTTGCCGATAAACATGGTATTAAAGTTTTCTCAGATGCAACTCGTTGTGTTGAAAATGCTTACTTTATTAAGAAAAGAGAAAAAGGTTATGAAGATGTTGCCATTAAAGATATCTTAAAAGAAATGATGTCTTATTTTGATGGATGTACAATGTCAGGTAAAAAGGATTGTATGGTTAATATTGGTGGTTTCTTATGTATGAATGATAATGATATCTTCACTAAAGCTCGTGAATTAGTTGTTGTTTTTGAAGGTATGCCTTCTTATGGAGGAATGGCTGGTCGTGATATGGAAGCTATGGCTATTGGTATTACTGAATCAGTTGATTTCAATTATATTCAACATCGTGTTGAACAAGTTGCTTATTTAGGTGAAAAATTAAAAGAAGCAGGTGTTCCTATTGTTGAACCTGTTGGAGGACATGCCGTATTTTTAGATGCAAGAAGATTTTTACCTCATTTAACTCAAGATGAATTTCCAGCACAAACATTAGCGGCTCATCTTTATATTGAAGCTGGTGTTAGATCTATGGAAAGAGGTATTATTTCAGCAGGTAGAGATGTCATAACTGGTGAACATCACTATCCTAAATTAGAAACTGTTCGTTTAACTATTCCAAGACGTGTTTATACTTACAAACATATGGATGTTGTTGCGGAAGGTGTTATAGCACTATATAAGAAAAGAGATAGTATTAGAGGTCTTAAATTCGTTTATGAACCACCTATGTTACGTTTCTTTAATGGAAGATTTGAATTAATTTAACTAAAAGAGAGCAAAGCTCTCTTTTATTTTAATTTATTAATTGTTAGAATATTATTGGTTATTATATGATTCATGTTTTAAGATTAGAAAATGGTAATGATTTAAAGCAGAGTATTTTAAAATTTTGTATTAATAATAATATTAAAGTTGTCATTATTTTAAGTAGTGTTGGTTCATTAAATAAATTAAATATTAGATTAGTTCAAGCTGATAATTGTTTAATAAAAAATGATTATTTTGAAATTATTGTTTTAAATGGAACAATTTCTTAAAAGGTATTCATCTTCATATGTTAGTAAGTGATAATAAAGGAATGGTTTATGGTGGACATCTATTGGATTATAATATAATTAATACTAATTGTGAATTAGTAATTAATGAATTAGATGATTATGTTTTTAATAGAATTTATAATAATATAACTGGTTATCAAGAATTAGATATTAAAAAAACTAGCAAATGCTAGTTTTTATTTATTAAATAAATCTTTTCCTTTTTCAACGGCATCACCAGCAATATCTTTAGCTTTATCCATTAAATCTGGTGCTTTTTCTTTAATGTTATCAACAACATCTTCCGCAACATCTTTAGCTTTATCTATCATATCTGGTGCTTTATCTTTGATTTGTTCAACAACATCATCAGCTACATCACTAGCTTTATCTTTAACATCATCAATTATTTTATTTAAATCCATGATTAATCCTCCTTTCTTTAATAGTTAATATTAATTATATTATAAATCTATATTATAATATATTCAATATTTTTATTATTAAGTATTTAATAAAGTAATTTTTTTAACATCTTCTATCTCATTAATATTATTGACAATTTCTTCTAAGATAGAAGGATCTTTTAAATCAATTGTATAATGGTAATTAAAATTTGTACTATCTTTATCTTTATTTATTGAATAATTCATATCTTTTATTTCTATTTTATTATCATCAAATATTTTACATATTATTTGTTTTGTTTTAGCATCATTAAAATGAACTTCAATATATTTTATTTTAGGAAAATTAATTGTTCGATTAAGATATACTAAAGTTATTAATAAAATGAAAAAACCAATTATTGATATTACATAAAATCCCATACCAATAGCTATTCCTAAACATGCTACGGCCCATAGTGAAGCAGCAGTAGTTAATCCATGAACAAATTTTTTAGTAACTATTATTGTACCTGCACCTAAAAAACCAATACCACTTATTACTTGAGCTACTAAACGTCCTTGTTCATAAATAAAGGTATTTGATATATCAGGATGTTTTAAAGCTAAAGCTAATTCATTTTGAGATATTTGTACTTGGACCAAGGCTACTATTGCGGAACCAACACATACCATGATATGAGTTCTAAAACCAGCTGGTCTATTTTTATTTTCACGATCATAACCAATAATACCAGCCATTAACATAGCTAATAATAATCTAATTATAATATCAAAAATATTAATTGTTTGCTCATTCATTTTAATCATCCCTTAATCATTTGTATTATTTTAGATAATTATACATTATTTAAGATGATTATGTTATAATAAATAAGCATTTTATATATGAGAGGTGTAGAAATGGCAACTGATAATCGTAGAAAAAGAAGTACTCATCATCGTAAAGAGAGTGATATAGCAAAGAAAAGCTTAATTGAAAAAGTTAATACGCAACCTAAAGAAAGAAAAATAAGTTCGCAAAGACCTAGTAAAATAGCAAAATCATCACTTGCGAGTAAAGTAAATAGTAGTCCTAAAAGTGATGCAACTAGATATTATAAAGATAGTGCCACTAAAAATAATAGTACTAGTAACACTAGTAATTCAAACAATGCTAGTCAAGCTAAAACAACTAATAAAAAAGAGAAAAAAGCAAAGAAACCTGTTAATACTAATAGTAAATTTAGAAAGTCTTTCTTTTTTAAACTATCAAAAGTAGGGCGAGTTATGTTAGTTATTTATCTTATTGGAGTTTTATTTTTAGGTTTTCAACTTATAAAAGCCGCAATGAATAAAGGTAAGATTATTTATGGTAGTCGTCCTGTTCCAACTTATGTAGTTAGTGCTGAACAAGTAAGTCAAGTAAAAGATTCACTTACTAAAAATATAACTGGCGTTGATAATATTATGGTTGATTATCGAGCTTATCGTTTTGTCGTCGTAGTTGATATGAAAGATAGTGCTACTGTTGATCAAGCTAAAAAAATAAATAGTAAAGCCTATGAATTAATTAATAAGATTATTCCAATAAAGGAATACTTTACTAATTCTAAAGATGGTTTAACTAATGATTTATATATTTATAGTACTGATAAAGTACCTACTGATTATAAAACAACATCTAAATTTATTTATGAAACATATAAAAATTCTGCTATGAGCAAATCTGCCTCTTATAACTTAACTACTCCTAGAGATGCAGATAGTGCTAAAGAAGTTATAAAAACATTAAAATAGGCTTTTAAAGCCTATTTTTAGAATATTATGAATTTAGTAGGAGAAGTTATTGATTATTCTCATCAAGGACAAGGAGTAGTTAAAATAGATAATTTTATCTATTTTATTAATAATGTTTTAATTGGTGAAATAATTGAATTTCAAGTAATTAAAAAAAATAAAAGATATGGTTTTGGTAAAGTAATAAAAATTATTGAAGCTAGTAATAATCGTTATCAATTAAATTGTAGTTATGATAATTGTTATAATTGTAATTTAAAAAATATGAATTATAAAGAACAAGTTTTATTTAAAAAGAAAGCTATAACCAATACTCTAATAAAAGCTAAATTATCTATTAACGATATTGATTTTATAGAAAATGATCATTGTTTAAATTATCGTAATAAGATTGTTCTTCATTTTACTAAAAATGAAGATAATAAAATTAAATTAGGTTATTTTATTAATAAAAAACTTGATATTAATATTATTAATGAATGTTTATTAGTTAATGATAATATTAATCATATAATTAAAGAATTAAATATTATATTAAATGATTGTCATTTATCTATTTATGATTATCATAAAAAAAATGGTATATTAAAACATCTTATTATTAGGATTAATTATCAAAATGATTTCTTAATAGGAATTGTGATTAATGATAATAAAGTAAATGATGAATTAAATAATTTAATAAATAAAATAAGTAATTTAGTAAATGTTAAAGGTATTATTATTAATTTTAATCAATTAAATAATTCTTTATTATTTAGTAATAATAGTATTCTTAGTTATGGAAAAGAATATATAATTGATCATATCTTAGATTATCAATTTAGAATATCAATTAATTCATTTTATCAAGTAAATAGTTATATGCTTACTAAGTTATATACTAAAGCTATTGAAATAGCTAATTTTAATAAAAATGATATTGTTTTAGATGCTTATTGTGGTGTAGGAACGATATCAATGTTAGTTAGTAAATATGTTAATAAAGTAATTGGTGTTGATATAGTTAAGGAAGCTATTAATGATGCTTGTTATAATCAAGAATTAAATAATATTAATAACATTAATTTTATATGTAGTGATGTAAATGATTATTTAAATAATTTTAGTAAAGATATTACTAGTGTGATATTAGATCCACCTCGTAGTGGCGCAAGTCTTTCTTTTTTAAAGACACTTATCAATAATAATATTAATAAAATTATTTATATTTCATGTAATCCAGCTACCTTAGCTCGTGATTTAAAAATACTAGAAGATAATAATTATTCTATTAATAAAGTTGTTGGTGTTGATATGTTTAGTTATACTTATCATGTGGAAGCTATAACTTTGATTGAATTAAAAAATTAATATGTAGAGGAATGTGTAGAATGAAAAATAATAAAGAGATTGAAATAAAAAAAATTGGTATTAATGGTGAAGGAATTGGTTATTTAGATAAAACAGTTGTCTTTGTGGAAAATGCTTTAGTTAATGAAGTAGTTACTTTAAAAGATATTGTTAATCATAAAGGTTATTTTACTGCTAAAGTAGATAAATATATTAATAAGAGTAAAGATCGTATTAAACCTAAATGTAAGTATTTTAATAAATGTCAAGTTTGTTCGTTGATGCCTTTAAAATATAATAAACAATTGGTGATAAAAGAAGAATTAGTTAAAGAAAGTTTAATAAAATATGCTGGTATTGAAGTAGAAGATATAAGTGTTTATCAAGCTGATAATCAATTTAATTATCGTAATAGTATTAAATTACCTTTTTTTAACGTAAAAGATAAATTAGCTCTTGGTTTATATTTAAGAAATACCAATCATTTTGTTTATTTAAATGATTGTGTAGTTCAAGATAATAAGATAAATGATTCTATTAAACAATTATTAGCTATTTTGGATGAATATCGATATAAAGCTTATGATAAGAAAACTAAAATAGGTTTAAGATATTTAGTTATGAGAGTTTTTAATGATGAAATTATGATTACTTTAGTAACAGGTAAGAATACTAGATTAATAGATGAAGTAATTGATAAGATAATGAATATTGATAATGTTGTTTCATTAAATCAATCAACTAATACTAAAAATATTCATGAGATATTTGTCGAACCAATTAAAAATATTGCTGGTAAAAAGAGTATTAATGTTAGATTTGATAAATATACTTATAAATTAAGTAGTGATTCATTCTTTCAATTAAATACTAATCAAGCTTTAAAATTATATCAATTAATAAAGGATTATTTAGGTAATAATAATGATTTTATTTTAGATTTATATTGTGGTATTGGCTCAATTACAACTTATATTAATGAATGTGCTAAAGAAATTATTGGTATTGAAATAAATAAGAGTGCTATAAGAGATGCGAAAGAAAATGCTAAGAAACATCGTATTACTAATACTAAGTATGTTTGTGGTGATGTTGAAGAGAAAATAAAGACTTATGCTAAAAATCGTAAAGTAGATGCTATTATTGTCGATCCACCTCGTACTGGTTTAAGTGAAAATACAATTAATTCAATAATTAAATCTAAAACTAATAAATTAATTTATGTTTCTTGTAATCCTGCTACTCTAGCAAAAGATTTAAATATATTATTAGATTATTATAATTTAATAGATATTAGTATTGTAGATATGTTTGCGCAAACAGCTCATGTTGAGAGTGTAGTATTGCTTATTAAAAAATAAATAATATTTTTATTAAAAGGTGATATCAATGAATAGAGAAGATCAAATAGTTGAAGGATTTATTAAGTTATATAATAAATTTGAATTTTTAAATAGTAAGAAAATGAAAAATAGTTTTAATGATTTAAATTCAAATGAAGTTCATTGTATTGATTATATTGGACATAATAAAGATACTAATGTTACTAAGTTAGCTGAAGTTTTTTATCAAACAAGAGGTGGTATTAGTAAATTAGTTAATAAGCTTATTAAAAAAGGATATTTAAGTTATTATAAAAAAGAAAATAATAATAAAGAGATATTTTATCAATTAACTAATAAAGGTCAAGTTATATTTAATAAACATAATAAATTACATGATGAATTTAGAAAAAGAGATGAAATTGTTTTTGATAGCTTAAATGAAGATGATTTTAATAGTATTGAAAAATTTATTAATTATTATTGTAATCATCTTGATAATGAAATAAATAAGTAATATTGTTGACAAGTAAACATTATTGATTTATACTATTATTGTTTCTAAGGAAACAATAAGAAAGAAGGTATAAATTATGAAAATATTAGCTTATTGTGCTAGTCCTAATAAGAATGGTAATTCTTCTTGGACAATGGAACAATATCTTAAAGGTTTTAATAATAATGATGTTATTAAAAAGTATTATGCTAGTGATTTAAATATTAAATGTTGCAATGGATGTTTAGCTTGTAATGAGAGCTTTAATTGTGTTATTGATGATGATATGCAAGATATTTATCAAGATTTAGATGATACTGACTTATTAATTATTGCCATGCCAGTTTATATGGGTGAAATGAATGGACATGCGAAAATATTTATGGATCGTTTATATGCGAAAATAACTCCTCATTTTTCACCTCGTTATCATGATGGTATTAAAAAAAAGAAACTTGTTTTAATCTTTACGCAAGGTAATCCAGATCAAAACAAGTTTATGGATTATTTTATGTATACTAAAAAAATGTTTAATATGTTAGAATTTGATGTATTAGATATGATTATTATTACCAATACTAGAAGTTTTAAAGCTTATGAACAAGTTGGATTAGAAGATGATTTAGTACTTAAAGCTAGTAATATAAAATTTGAATAATTAAGAGGGATTGTATTGAAAACATTAGTTATACCAGATTTGCATTTAAAACAATCATTTATCTTACCAATATTTGATAATCTTATAAAAGAATCTAAAGTTGATAAGATAGTTTTTCTTGGTGATTATTTTGATGAATGGTTATTAACTAATAACACTGATTTGTATTATCAAGAAATAGATTATATGTATAAATGGATTATTGATAAAAGAGCTAATAATGTTGATGTTAGATTATTATTAGGAAATCATGATATTCCATATTTAACTAAATATTACCGTCATTATTCTCATAATAATGATAAATTAAGTGATTATATTAAAGATAAGTTATTTTCTTTAGGTATTCAAATTTGTATTGAAATAGATAATTATTTATTAAGTCATGGTGGTTATGCTAATAATAGTATTCCTGAAGATTGGCATTTTAAGTTATTAGATGAAAGAGATATTAATAAATTAATAATACTTGAAAATAATGTTGGTATATCAAGAGGAGGTACTAATTTAGTTGGTAATGTTATTTGGTGTGATTATGATAAAGATTTATTAGTTTATTCTAATGAATATTATCCTAAACAAATAGTAGGACATACTCCACAAAGAAAAGTTACTAATAATAATGATTATTGGTGTGTTGATACTTTTAGTTTAAATTCTAATTTAATTCCTTATGGTAATGGAGAAATAATTATTATTGATGATGGTAAAATTAATGTATTAAAAACTAATTACCTTAATATAATAAATAAAGTATTGAATGAAAATGAATTTATTTAATAAAAACTACTATATATAGTAGTTTTTTAATATTTTGTTTAAAAAGTTATTTATTTATAAATATATAATTTTTTAATATATATAGGAGTATAATAAAATAATTATATTAATATAATTACTTTAATACTTTAGTTTAATGAAAGAAGATGTAAAGATGATTAATAATAGCAATAAAATTTTTTCTAAGGATTTTATTCAACTTTTTATTATAAATATAACTAGTATGTTAACTTTTTATAGTTTAATGGTCTCAATTGTACCTTATACAGTTGATGAATATCATGCAAGTACATCAATGGCTGGTTTAGTAGCAGGTATTACGGTAATTGGTACTCTAATATCAAGATTTATTTCAGGATATTTAATTAGTATTATATTGCCAAAAAAAATATTAGTATTTGGTATGGTTTTTTTAATTCCTGTTTTATTAATTTATCATTTAAAATTTGACATTCAATATTTATTGTTAGTAAGATTTTTACAAGGACTTTCTGTAGGTTTAGTTGGAACAGTTACTAATACTATTGTGGTATTTATTATTCCTGGTTCTAGAAGAAGTGAAGGAATTAGTTATTTTAGTATGAGTACTATTATTGCGACAGCTATTGGCCCTTTTTTTTCTTTGTTATTAATTCAATATGTAGATTATAGTATTTTATTTTGGATAGAATTAGTAATAGGAATTATAGGATTCATTTTTGCTTGTATGGTTAATAAAGAAGTAATTGTTATTAATGATTATAAATTAGATAATAAAGATTTAAATATTAAAGCTGAACCATTTTTAAATAAATTTTTAGAACCTAAAGTATTTGGTTTAGCATTGTTAACTTTGTTTGTTACATTTACTTATGCAAGTTTACAATCTGATTTAGATCTTTTTGCACAAGATATTAATATTGGAACATTTGCTAGTTTCTTCTTTTTAGTTTATGCAGGAGTTATCTTATTATCAAGACCATTTACAGGTAGAGTTATGGATATTAAGAATGAAAGTTATATTATTTATCCATCTTTAATTATTTTAGCTATTGGTATGCTTTTAGTAGCGTTTATGCATAGTGGATACGTTTTATTAATTGCTGCTATATTTATTGGATTAGGTTATGGAAATTTTCAATCTACTATTCAATCAACAATTGCTAAAGCAGTTTGTACAAAAAGATTAGGACAAGCTAATTCAACATATTTTATATTTTTTGATTTAGCTTTAGGAATTGGCCCTTATTTATTAGGTATTTTAGTTTCATTTATTGGTTTTAGATTTTTGTTTTTAATAATGTTTTTAATTGCATTATTAGGAATACCATTTTATTATTTTGTGCATGGAAATAAAGTAAAATTAAAAATTACTAATTAAATTTATAATTTATATTTAATCATAATAAAAGTGCTAAATAGCACTTTTTATTTTATGTAATTAATTATTTCTTTTGTAATTTGTAATCTTTATCAATGCTAGCTTGGATGGCATCCATAATTATTCCCATAAAAGCATTTCTTTCTAAAGAATATACTCCTTCAATTGTTGTACCTCCTGGTGAACATACTTTATCAATTAAATTAAACGGTGATTCTTCATTTTCTACTAACATTTTAGCACTTCCTAGTACTGCTTGGGCTACTATAGCAACAGCTACTTCTTTATTTAAACCATTTTTAACAGCTGCACGCGCCATAGAATCAATAAATAAGTAAGTGAATGCTGGACTACATCCTGCAATTGCGGAATAAGTTGGGAAATCTTTTTCATCAATTTTATATGTTTTACCAATACTATTAAATAAATCTAAAACAAATTTCTCTTGGGTATTATTAACAAATTTATTAAAACAAATACCAGCTGCACCTTCCTGAACTATAGCATTTATATTTGGCATTACTCTTACTATAGGTAAAGCATCATTTAAGATTTCTTCAATATCTTTAATGTTTACTCCTGCTGCTATTGAGATAATTATTTTCTTATTTGATAAATAAGGTTTAATTTGTTCTAGTACTCCTGGAATGTGATGAGGTTTAACTGCTAATAAAATATAATTTGATTTTTCAACTAGTTCTTCATTTGTTTCACATTTATTAATATTAAATTTTGAAGCAAATTTAGTTGCTTCATTAGGAAATATATTATAACAATATAAATCATTAGTATCTAAGAAATGTTTCTTTAATACTCCTTCAATAATGGCTGTTGCCATATTTCCTGTTCCAATAACTCCTAATTTCATAAATATCATCCTTTCTTAATTAAATTAATTATAGATATTTATGAATAAAAATTCAATCTTATTGTAGTAATTATTTTATTATGATAATATTTTAAATACGAGGAGATGATTTTATGTATAGTTTTAAAAGTGATTATGCAGAAGGGGCTCATCCACGTATTCTTAAGACTATGGTTGAATCTAATTTATTGCAAACTGAAGGTTATGGTTTAGATGAATACTGTGATGCGGCTACTAAATTAATTAAGAAAAAATTAAATAATGAAAATGTTGACATTCATTATATTTCTGGTGGTACTCAATGTAATTTGTTAGCTATTGCTCATTTTTTAAAAGCTCATGAGGCTGTTTTATCAACTTATCATGCACATATATATGCCGATGAATGTGGTTCAGTTGAAGCTACAGGGCATAAAGTAGTACCATTTCATACCGATAATGGTAAATTATTAGCTGCCGATGTTGAACAAGCTTTAGTTGACCATAGTGATCCTTTTGATGTAAACATTAGATTAGTATATATATCAAATGTTAGTGAAGTAGGAACTATTTATACTAAACAAGAATTAATGGATTTAAGAGCATGTTGTAATAAATATAATCTTTTATTATTTATGGATGGAGCAAGATTAGCTTCAGCTTTAACAAGTCCAATTAATGATGTTAAATTTGAAGAATTGACTTCTTTCTTTGATGCATTCTATATTGGTGGTACTAAAAATGGTGCTTTACTTGGAGAAGCTTTAGTAATTGTTAATGATGAATTAAAACCTAATTTTCGTTATACTTATAAACAAAGAGGCGCAATGCTTGCGAAAGGTCGTTTAATGGGAATTCAATTTTATGAATTATTTAAAGATAATTTATATTTTGAATTAGGTGATCGTGCTAATAAAATTGCTTTAAGTATTAAAGAAGCTTTTTTAAAAAATAATTATTCATTATGGTATGATTCTTATTCTAATTTACAATTTCCAATAATTCCTAATAATTTGTTAAATAAGTTTAAAGAAAAATATGGTTTTAATATTATA
>JAISTP010000059.1 GCA_031272545.1 Bacilli bacterium
AATAATACTAATAATAATAGGAACAGCTATTGAGATAATTCTTTTTATTTTATTTTTTATAATATTTACTTTAAAATTAAAATAGTTTTCAATAGTTATTGCCATACTACTAGAATTAGTACATAAATATATTTGTTGTTTAAATTCTTCTAATAATAGAGGTGTTTGTTTTATTATCGAATTAAAACTATTTCCATTATTTAAATTAGTTTGTAGATAATTAGTTAAATATTGGATAAACAAATCATTACTTTGTTTCGATAATATTTCAAAAGCATTTTTTGATATTGTTGTATTTTTAATTATATCTTTAAATTGTAAAGCAAATTTTAATGTAATATAAATGATTAATAATTTATTTAATAAAGGTATTCTTAATAAGATATCAAGTGTTTTATTAAAGTCTTTTCTAAATAATAATATAAAAGTTAATACTAATGAAAAAAATAATAAGATAATTATTAATAATATAATAGGTATTGAATTTAATAACTTTATTATTATCCGATAATTATTAATGGCTTCAGGATTTATCATTACTAATTGCGGAACTAAATAATTAGAAACAAATAATAAAGCTATACAAGTAAATATAATTAATATAAAAGGATAAATCATTGCATTAATAATCTCTTTTTTTATATTTTTTATAATAGTAATAATATCTATTGAAATTTTAAAACTTTTATTTAAAGAATGATAATTATTAAAAAAGAGAATGTAATTAATTAACATTTTATTTTTTATTAATATTAATAAAATATTTTCTAATGAAGCTTCTTGTTTGATATTTTTAATAATTAAATTATATTTATCATCACTAATAATATTAAAGTTTTTTAAAGCGTTAATACTATCTATAATTGAATTATTCATTTCATAAGCATTAGCCATATAATATAATATTTGTTCATCATTTACCTTCATAATAAGTAATACTCTTTTTCAAAATTGATTTATAATATGAAATATTATGATAATCAATATCTTTATTATCAATAAAATCATTTATTTTATTTTCATCTATAAATTCATATATCGATTTAATATTATTATTATCAAGATAAATTAATTCTTGATAAGATATTAGTCTTAAACATGCTTTTAAATCAAGAATATTTACTTTTAATTCTAATAATCGATTAATAGCATATTTAGCATTAATTGCATGCATTGTTGTAATTACTAAGTGCCCACTTAAAGCTGATTGAATAGCTAATTTTAGTTCCTTTTCATCTCTAATTTCACCAATAATTATTATATCTGGATCATGTCTTAATACTTGTTTTAAAACATCAAAATAACTAATGACATCACTATTTACATTAATTTGTAATATTCCTTTTATTTCTCTTTCAATAGGATCTTCTAAAGAAATTATTTTTTTATTTTCTTTTTTAACTAATTTTTCAAGAATAGCATAAAGTGTAGTAGTTTTACCAGCTCCTGTTTTACCAGTTAAAACTACTAATCCATTTTTATAATCTAATATATTTTTTAAAAATGTTATATTTGATTCAATAATTGCTAAATTATTTAAATCAATTTGTTGATGGTTATTTAATATTCTAATAACAATACTTTTACTACTAATTGAATAAAGAACACTAACCCTTAAATAATATGTTTTATTATTAAACAAATACTTACATGTTCCAGTATGTAATGTTTGTTGATTAATAATATCAATATTAGCTATATAACTAATATAATTAAATAATTTATTAGCAATCATAAAACTAAGCCGCTCTATTTCTAAAACATTACCTAATTTTCGTGCTGCAACAATGCAATATTCATTATTTATTATGTCAAAATGTAAATCACTACAATAATTATTTATCGCATATTTAATAAAATAACTAAATAATTTATTCATTTTATCACCTCATATCAATATTAAGATAGATGATAAAAATTATAAAAAAAAACTGTTAAAAAACAGTTTTTTATCCAATAGCGCCTTCCATCTCCATTTTTATTAGTTGATTTAATTCAACAGCATATTCCATTGGAAGCTCTCTAGTAAATGGTTCAATAAATCCCATAATAATCATTTCAGTAGCTTGTTCAGTAGTAAGCCCTCTACTTTCTAAATAGAACAATTGTTCTTCACTAACTTTGCTTACAGTTGCTTCATGTTCAATATAAGACTTATTATTTTTAACGATATTATTAGGAATAGTATCAGATGTAGAAATATCATCTAGTATCAAGGTATCACATTCAACTTTAGCCTTCGAATTAAATGCTTTTTCACCAATACTAACTAAACCACGATAATTAACTTTACCACCATTTCGAGCAATAGATTTTGAAACAATATTACTTGAAGTATTATTCGCTAAATGAATCATTTTTGAACCAGCATCTAAGTACATATTTTTAGATGCTACCGCAATTGAAATAGTTGTACCTTTAGCATATTCACCTGCTAAAATACAAGCAGGATATTTCATGGTAATATTAGAACCAATATTACCATCAATCCATTCCATACTACCATGAGCTTTTACTAAAGCTCTTTTTGTAACTAAATTTAAAATATTATTTGACCAATTTTGAACAGTTGAATAACGACAACGACCACCATCTAAAACAATTATTTCAACAACGGCAGCATGTAAAGAATCTTTTGAATGTACTGGAGCAGTACATCCTTCAACATAATGAACATCAGCACCTTCATCGACAATGATTAAAGTTCGTTCAAATTGTCCCATTTCTTCTGAATTAATTCTAAAATAAGATTGTAATGGTTTATCTAATTTAACACCCTTAGGAACATAAATAAAAGATCCGCCAGACCATACCGCACCATTTAAGGCCGCAAATTTATTATCAGTATAAGAAACAACGGTATTAAAGAATTTTTTAAATAATTCAGGATGTTCTCTTAAAGCACTATCAGTATCAAGAAAAATGACACCTTTTTCAACAACTTCTTTTAACATATTATGATATACTACTTCTGATTCATATTGAGTAGAAATACCACCTAAATGTTCTTTTTCAGCTTCTAATAGACCAAGTTTATCAAAAGTATCTTTAATTGTTGTATCAACTTCTTGCCAATCACTGGTTTGTTCTTTAGTAGATTTAATATAATAAGTAAAATCATCAAAGTTAATATCTGATAAATCTGCTCCCCAAGTAGGCATTGGAGTATTAATGAAATGATGATAAGCTTTTAAACGAAATTCTAACATCCATTCAGGTTCTTTTTTTTGTTTTGATATTTCTCTAATAACATTTTCATTAATACCTTTTTCTGTTTTAAAAACATCAACATTTTCATCATAAAAACCATATTCATATTCATCATTTACAGGAATATCTTTATTCATTATTTAGCCTCCCTGTATTTATCAATTAATTGTTGCAAAGCATCCCAACCAATGGTAGCACATTTAATACGATTAGCTTGACGATGAACATTTTGAAAAGCAATTGCTTCTTCTAATAAATCTTCATCATAATCTTTTTCAAAAATCATATTTTTATAATTATCAATTATTTCTTGTGCTTCATCAATTGTTTTACCAATTACTAAATCAGTTAATATTGAAGTTGAAGATGTTGCAATAGTACAAGCAACACCATCAAAACGAATATCTTCAATAATATCATTATTAATATTTACTTGCATTGTAATATCATCAATACAAGAATCACTATCTTTTCTAATACTTAAATATTTAGAATCATCCTCGATTAATTGATGATGTCGAGGATTATCATAGTGATCCATAATAATTTGTCTTAAAATCATTGGATCATTTAAAGAAGCCATGATAAAGCATCTCCTTTATTTTCTTTTTCTTTAGCAACAATATCTTTTAAAGCATCCACAAGACAATCCATATCTTCAATAGTATTATATAAATAAAGACTAGCTCTAACACTACCTTTGGTTCCTATTAGATTAGGCAATAATTTAGCACAATGTTCACCAGTTCTTACTGCAATACCATAAGTAGCTAAAGCTGAACCAATATCTTGACAACGTGCTCCTTCATAACCTTTAACATTAAAAGCAAGTGGTGCCCCTTCATTTTCAGGATTATAAATAATTACTTCAGGCAATTCATTTTGTAAACGATCAATAGCATGTTTTCTAATTTTTTTAATATGTTCATGGATATTATCCATACCAATGTCCATAATAAATTGAATAGCCTTACCCATCCCAATGGTAGCTTCAATTGCTGGTGTACCAGCCTCAAACTTAAATGGAGCTTCTTTGATAAAATAACAAGTATTACATTCAATTCTTGTATTCATACCACCACCTAAATTATAAGCTTCTAACTTATTTAATAAATCATATTTTCCATATAAAACACCAATACCAGTTGGACCACCAAATTTATGAGCAGAGAAAGATAAAAAATCAATATCTAAATCTTTCACATCAACTTTTATATGAGGAACTGATTGTGCCCCATCAACAGCAATAATAGCATTATAATCATGAGTAATTTTAGCAATTTCTTTAATATCAAGACATTGACCTAAAACATTAGATATATGAGCTAAACAAACTAATTTAACTCCATCATGCATTGATTCTTTAAATAATTCAGGAGTTAAATGATGTTTTTCATCTAATTTAACATATTCAATTTCAATTCCAATTTCATCTTTTAAACGAAACCAAGGTAAAACATTAGAAGCATGTTCAAATTCACTAATTAAAACAACATCACCTTTTTTAAGCATATGCTTAATACCATGAGCTAAAACATTAATACTATGAGTAGTTCCATAAGTATAGACAATTTCATTTTCATCATTACAATTAATAAATTCTTTAACTATTTTTCTTACTTTTTCATATTCTTCATCAGCACGATGAGCTAAAGGGTAATCACCGCGATGAGTATTAGTAGAATATTCACTATAATATTCAACTACCTTATCAATAACACATTGAGGTTTTAAAGCAGTTGCGCCACTATCCATATAAACTAAATTATGACCTTCCATCTTAATTCCATTTAATATTGGATATTTCTTTCTTGTTTCATAAACATCAAACATTTAAATCATCACCTTATCTTCAATAATTTTTTCAAGTTTATTCTTTAACTTATCATTTTTAATTTTATTTAATATTGGTTTTAAATATCCATAAGTAATAAGTAAAGATGCTTCATCAACACTAATACCTCTACTTTGTAAATAATATAATTGTTCTTCATCCATTTGTCCAACTGCAGCCGCATGACTTGCTTCAACATCAGCTTCATCAATAATTAAATAAGGATTAGCTTGTGCAACAACATTTTCATCAAAAGTTATAATTTTTGATTCTTGATGAGCTTGTGATTTTCTAGCACCTTTAATAATATTACCAATACCATTAAATATTAAAGTAGCACTATTTTTTACAACACCAAAATTATTTAAAACACCACTAGTATTAATAGCATTATTTATTATTTCTACATCAAATTGTTTCTTATAATTATCTTTATTCAAACATGCAACATTATGAATAGCACTAGCATTTTCACCAATTAAATCAATTTTAATTTTATAATCTATATTACAATCATTAAAAGAAGCAACACTACATTCATATTGAGCATTATCTTTTACATTAACATTTCTATTAATTTTAAGATCAATTAATTGATCATCAAATGAAATAAATTCATCAATATGACAATTTTGTTCAATATTTAAATCTATTATCGGTTCCACAGCAGGAACTTCATATATTGAATTAATAAAACATTTTACATTTTTATTAAAATTAATAATTACTTTTGGTCCAAATTGATGAGAAATATTTAAATTACAATCATTTTCTATATTAAAAATAATACCATCTTTAGTTTTATGATATTGAAGTTTAGTTTCAACAACATCGTTGTTAACCAATATATTATAGTTATTACTTATCATAATTACCAACTTCTTCTTTTAAATCGATATGTAATTCTTCTCTAATCCAATCATAACCTTCATTATCAATTTTCTTAACTAATTCATAACCACCACTTTTAACAATTTTACCATCAACTAAGATATGAACATGTGTTGGTTTAACTAAATCAAATAATCTTTCATAATGTGAAACAATAATAGCTCCAAATTTATCAGAACGCATTTCATTAATAGCATCACTAACTATTTGTAAAGCATCAACATCTAATCCCGAATCAATTTCATCTAATAAAGCAAATTTAGGCTTTAATAAGTTCATATGAAGCATTTCATTACGTTTCTTTTCTCCCCCACTAAAACCTTCATTTAAATAACGATGAGCTAAATCAGGCTTCATTTTTAATTTTTCAACTTCACTATCTAATTGTTTAATGAATTTAAATAAAGAAATAGGTTTATCACTATGAGCATTCATTGCTGCTCTTAAAAAATCCGCATTAGTAACGCCACTAACTTCAGTAGGATATTGCATACCTAAAAACAATCCTGCTTTTGATCTTTCATCGACACTTAAATCTAAAATATTAATATCATCTAAATAAATACTACCTTTTTCAATTTTATATTTAGGATGACCCATAATAGCACTTAATAAAGTTGATTTACCATTACCATTTGGTCCCATTAAAGCATGGATTTCCGAGGTTTTAACTTCCAAATTAATACCTTTTAAAATCATTTTATTTTCAACACTGACATGTAAATCAGTTATTTTCAAAGTTGACACTAATCAACACCCTCTCATCTAATTTCCATATGTATTTTAACACAATTCAGTTTATATTACTTATAATATTATAATAAAATTAACTAGTATAAATTTATAAATATCACATAAATATAATTTACTATAATATATGGTAAAAATTAAAAAATTATTATTATTAATGTTATTATTTGTTATAATGATGATAGGTTGTTTAAATAAGGAATAATCTTATGATACATCAATTGTTATTGGAAATTAAAAAGAAACATCTACTAAAGCTTTATTTCAATTTTAATAAAGATAAAAATTATAAAGGGTTTAAATTAAGTACTAATCTTAAAGATGATTATTATTGTGAAACTTATAAAGTATATTTTGATAAAGATTCTATAAATAATCTTACTGAAAGTGGTTGTAATCTTAGTTTAAAGATACTTATAATAGTCCAGAATAAAAAAGCATGTCCACATTTTATAATATTAAAATTAAATAAAGAATGTGTTTGTTCAACTACTTACTTTAAAGATAACAATTATGTTAAAAAAATAAACCAAATTATTTATTAATGTCGATGTATGATAACAATAAGAAAATGTATGGAATAAACATGCAAACCTACACAAGATATTATTTTGAATTACAGGAGGAAAATAGATAATGGAAAATTGTATATTTTGTAAAATAGTTAATGGAGAAATACCTTCATATAAGGTATATGAAGATAATGATTTCTTAGCTTTTTTAGATATTTCGCAAGTAACTAAAGGACATACTTTAGTAATACCTAAAAAACATTATCAAGATATTCATGAAATAGATGTTGAAACTATGAGTAACTTGTATAAAGTAGTACATCAATTAGCTAATGATATTACTTCAAAAACAAAAGCTAAAGGAGTTAATATTTTAAATAATAATGGCTTAGTAGCTGGACAAACAGTATTTCATTTCCATGTTCACATTATTCCAAGATATGATGATAATGATAAAATTGATATTAAATTCAATGAAAATGGTAGTGTTAATATTGATGAAGTATATAAATTATTAACTAATGATAAATAAAGAAAAAACACCTTAAATATTCAATTAAGGTGTTTTTATATATTTAAATAATCTTATTTAACAACAATATTAAATAATTTATTTTTTATAAAGATCTCTTTAACAATAGTCTTATCTTTGGTATAAGTTATTACATTATCATTTTGATATGCTAAATTTTTAAATTCTTCTTCACTAATATCTAAAGAAGCTTCAATTTTAGCACGAAGCTTACCATTAACTTGGACAACAATAGTAATTGTATCTAAAAGTATTTTACTTTCATCATATTGAGGCCATTGATGATAAGTTAAATCATCATCATTACCCATATAATGCCATAATTCATTACCAATATGAGGGCATATACAAGAGAATACTTGAATAAATCCATTTAAATAAGGTTGATAAATTTTATCATGTTTATAGCATTCATTTACAAATATCATCATTTGTGATATTGCGGTATTAAACATTAAATTTTCATAGTCATGAGTAACTTTCTTAATTGTTTGATGATAAACTAAATCTAAACTTCCATCATTGGTATCAATAGCTATATTTTCTTTAGTAATTAAACGATAAACACGATCAATAAATCTTCTTGCGCCATCTAAACCATTAGTAGACCATCTTTTCATTTGATCTAATGGACCCATAAACATCTCATATAATCTTAAAGCATCAGCTCCATGAGAAGCAACGATATCATTTGGATTGATGACATTACCTAATGATTTAGACATTTTAACACCATTTTCTCCTAAAATCATTCCTTGATTAAATAATTTTTGAAATGGTTCTTTTGTTTTAACAACACCACAATCATATAATACTTTATGCCAAAATCTAGAATAAAGTAAATGAAGTACAGCATGTTCAGCTCCACCTACATATAAATCAACTGGTAACCATTGACTAATTAAATCTTGCGTTTCTTTCTTATCTAAATCAAGATAGCCATTTTCATCTTTCATAATATAAGCAATATAATACCAACAAGAACCAGCCCATTGTGGCATCGTATTTGTATCTCTTCTTCCTTTAACACCATCTTCTCTAATTACTTCAAGCCATTCTTTAGCATTTGCTAAAGGAGATTCGCCAGTACCACTAGGTTTAACATCTTTCATTATTGGAAGTTCTAAAGGAAGTTCATCTTTATCAAGAATAGAAATAGTACCATCTTCCCAATGAATTACTGGAAATGGTTCTCCCCAATATCTTTGTCTAGCAAATAACCAATCTCTTAATTTATAATTAATTTCTTTATGACCAAGATTATTATCTTCAAGATATTTAATAATTAAAGCAATACCTTCACTTTTATTAGTACCATTAATAAAATCACTATTAATATGTTTACCTTCACCTGTAAAAGCTTCATTTGATATATCCCCTTCTAAAACTGGAATAATCTCTAAATCAAATTTTTTCGCAAAATCATAGTCTCTTTGATCATGTGCTGGAACTGCCATAATAGCACCTGTTCCATAACTAGCAAGAACATAATCACTTATCCAAATTGGAATTTTTTTATTATTAATAGGATTAATAGCATAAGCTCCAACAAAAACACCAGTCTTATCCTTATTTAAATCAGTTCTTTCAAGATCAGTTTTAGATTTAGCTAATAATTGATAATCTTCTACCGCTTTTAAACATTCTTTACTAGTTATTTTATTAACTAATTCATGTTCAGGAGATAATACCATATAAGTAACTCCAAATATGGTATCTGGTCTAGTTGTAAATGCTTCTATCTTTTCATCTAAACCATCAACATTAAAATTAATACTAGCTCCTTCAGATTTACCAATCCAATTTCTTTGCATTTCTTTAACACTTTCAGGCCAATCTAAATCTTCTAGATCTTCTAATAATCTATCTGCATAATGAGTTATTTTTAACACCCATTGTTTCATTGGCTTTTTATATACAGGAAAATGACCACGATCAGAAAACATTAAACCATTTTCATTAACAATTTCTTCATTAGCAAGAACAGTTCCTAAACCAGGACACCAATTTACTTCAACATCTTGTATTTCAGCTAAACCCTTGTTATATAATTGGATAAAAATCCATTGTGTCCATTTAAAAAATTTAGGATCAGTAGTATCAACTTCACGATCCCAATCATAAGATAAACCTAATGATTGAATTTGATTTTTAAAAGTTTGAATATTATGTTGAGTAAATTCTTTTGGATGATTACCTGTTTCAATAGCATATTGTTCAGCAGGTAAACCAAAAGCGTCCCATCCCATTGGATGAAGAACTTGATAATTATTCATTCTTAAATAACGTGAATAAATATCAGTAGCAGTATACCCTTCTGGATGACCAACATGTAAACCAGCTCCACTAGGATATGGAAACATATCTAAAATATACTTTTTCTTTTTACTAACAACGGTATCTACTTTAAAAGTTTTATTTTCTTTCCAATAATTTTGCCATTTCTTTTCTATTTCTTGATGATTATAAGTCATATAATTTTCCTCCTTAATAAATAAAAAAACGTCCAATAAGGACGTTAATACGCGGTACCACCTTAATTCATATTATTTCTAATATGCACTTAAACTATTAACGCTAGTTAAACGTTTTTAATTACTTAAAACAACTCCATGACAAGTTCACTATCATCTAATATTGATTTACACCAACCATCAATTCTCTAAAAATATCAAAATAGTTACTACTTCATTTCAACGTCTTTATCATTTGCTTTATCATTATAAAACATTTCAAAGAAATTTTCAACATATCTTGTATCAGGTGATTTAACTATATTTTGATTATATGCGATAACAATCTCCCATTTTAAAGCTGGAACAATATCAATAGCAACAACATTTTTTGGCATCGCAACATCTAAAGGATTAGGTAATAAAGCAACCCCATTAACATAAGAAGCCATATTAACTAGTAATTCCCATTGACCTGATTTAAAATAATAATCAGGATTTAAATCATTAGCTCTAAATAATTTATGAATACGTTGTGAGATAATATGTGTATCATCTAACATCATAATCTTTTCATTAGCAATATCATTTAAAGAAACAGATGCTTTTGAAGCAAAAGGATGATCTTTACCTACAAAACAAGCAATTCTATCTTTTACAATAGGCTTTAAAATAATATTTTTACTTTCTATTGGATTAGTAATGATTGCTAAATCAATTTCATTACGTTCTAATTTTTCAATTAAATTCTCAACACTATCTTCCACAATATCTAAACGAACATTAGTATTATCATTATAAAATTTAGGAACTGATTTCAAACAAAGAAATGTTAAAATTAAAGGCGGAATACCAATTCTTACTCTTCCTTTAAATATCTTACTACTTTGTTTCATTTCATAATTTAATTGTTCCATTTTATTCAATATCAGTTTAGCATCATTGTATAATTTAGTTCCTTCTTTAGTTAAACCACGATATCTACCAAACTCTTTATCAAATATTTTAACTCCATATTCATTTTCAATACCAACTATCATTTGTGATAGTGTTGGTTGCGTAATTTGTAATTTTTGAGAAGTACGAGATAGATTAAAATCATTCTCAACTACTTGTACAAAATAATTTAAATGTCTAATGTCCATAATTATCACCTAATATAATATTAAAATAAATAATAGGAAATTACAATACCAAGATTATACTTTTAAAAAATAAATCATTTTTATTAATAATGTAAACAAAAAAATAAATTATTAATTATATAGCATTATTATTAATTTAATGTTATTATTATATATATTAACTATATTTTTAAGGGAGGAATATCTATGATTCAATATAAATACGAATTGATGCATTATACAAGAAAAAATAAGAAAATTACTCTTAAGATGTTAGGTGAAGCAATTGGTGTCTCAAAAAGTTATTTATCTTTAATTGAAAAAGGTGAACGTGGACTAAGTTATAATTTAGCTGTTAAAATAGCTAATTACTTAGAAATGACACCTGATGAATTATTTTTGGACGATCATATTATTTATTTAAAATCATTAAAATAAAAGCTATCAAATGATAGCTTTTATTTTGGATAAACTTTACTTAAAGGTTTATTAATAATTAATATAATAATTAAATTTATTATTATTGTTGGTACAAAAAATGTTGCATTATAAATAATAGATGGAACAAATGGTGTTTCATAAAATAACATTCCACTACATACATAGGATAATAACGCTAGAACACAAGCAATAATAAATCCCAATATATTAGTTAAAATATTATTATTATTTCTAGTAATAATATAACCACTAATACAAATTAAAGTAACTGGTATTACATAATCAAAACAAACTTGTACTGGATTTAAGAAATATCCTCCTAAAACAATTTGTAATAATGAAGTAATTAAACCAATCAATAAACAATTTCTAAATTTATCATTAAATGCAGCTAATAATAATGGTACTAAATATAATGTAATACTTCCTCCTTGAGGCATTCTAAATACCACCAACATTGATAATAAATATGATATTGCACTAATTAAAGCAATAACAACTAAATCTTTTGTTTTAAACATAATATTTTCCTCCTTTAATTAAAAAAATACACTAGTAAGCTAGTGTATATCATCTTAAAGGTGCTTCCCTACGCTAGTCTTAACTATCAGGTTCTAAGGGTCAGGTTTTACCTTCTCAACTATATAATAGTTCCCCCGCAAAATAGTGTATTTAGTTTTCTAAAATATTTTAACATATAAAGTATTATATGTCTAATTTTTACGATAAATACTTAGATTCGCAAGTGAAATATGACCTTTAATTAAAAATTTATCATTAATATTATCTATTTCATTATTACCTTCTTCAAATTTAATAACACTTAAAAAGTTATTTACTCTAACATCAATATAACTATTAACAGGTAGATAAATATTAGTTAATGAACAATCACCACTAAGATCAAGTACTAATTTAAAATCTTCTTCAATATCATTAATATAAAGATCTAATTTTCCAAAATCATTTTGAATATAAATAATATCACCATTATAATTATCAATAATCTTTTTAGTATTTTTTAATCTATTATTAATAAATAAATTATTTTTATCATAATTATTAAAATGAATATCTTTTTTTGAATTATTATTATCATTCTTAGAAAAATTATCTTTATCATTATTTACATTATTTATTAAAGATTTGTGACTTCTTTTTGAAACAATAAATTGAATACCAGCTCCGATTAATAAACCACTAATAATAATTCCTGAAAAATTATAGTTAGTAAAACCATAATCATCAGCTAATAAAGCAAAGCCAAAACCTAGAAAAAAGAAAAATAAAAACCAATTAAATATTAATAATGAATAAAATATAATTATTAAAAATAAAATTGTTAAAACAACAGTTGAAATAGCTAAAGTAAATTGAAATAGATTTAGGCTAGTTAATAAAACATAAATACCAAGTAATGCAATAATTAAACCAATAAAATATTTATTTTTCATTATCCCATCTCACCCTTCAAATAATTTTTATTAAGTATTAATATAACATATTTAGCACATAATGCAACTAAATATCCAGTAATAATTCCACTAATCATTAAATATGGAAAATAATAAATAAAAATATAATTTTGATATAACCAACAAACAATAATTATTTGAAAGAAATTGAATAATAAAGCTTGGATCATTGATATACCAAAAATAGAAAATTTATTTACTTTAATAATAGGATACATTAAAATCATACTACCCAAGCAGCTACCCATAGCGATAATAAATGGTGTTGAAAACAAAGTACCAATAATTAAATTAGCTAAAAAAACTCTAAGTACATTGATTAAAAACATTTCTTTATAACCAAAATAATACAAAATAAAAACAGTTACAATATTAGCTAGACCAAGCTTAATACCAGGAATTATAAAAACTGAAAAAGAAATATTTTCAACAATATTAACAATAATAGCAATACTTAAAAATAATGCTAAAAAAACTAATTTTTTAATACTAGTAAAATGATTAATCATTTTATAAACACATCCACATCATCATTTTTATCTACACCTTCTATTTTAATATAAAGTTCATTTGGTAGACAAACAATAGGTGCTAAAGTTTCATCAGACCAACCTTGTAAAGAACATAAATGTCTTTTTGAATTTTCTTCAACTACTCTAACATGATCATCTTCTTTAATTATTTTAACAGGACCATTAGCAGCTTGAATTTCAAAAGAATCATTACCTTTACTACTTAAATCAAAAGTATACACTAATTTATTTTTATAATATACTTCAGCAACTTTATCACCACTAATGTGGGTATATTTAAAACTTAAAAATATTAGAATTATTCCTAATATAGAAATTATAATTGTCAATAAAATATCTAATTTATTTAATTTTAACTTCATCCTTAATACCATCACTTATAGTAATTTTTTCATTCTTATCAATTATAATATACTCAAAATTAAATTTCTTAGCAAGTTTTGCAATTTTTTCTTTATCTAACATAAAACATTCAGTACTAAAATAATCAGCTTTTAAACCATCATCAGTAATTATTGTTACTGAACGATTGACATCAGCTGGTAATAAAGTATCAGGATCAATAATATGATTCATCCTTTTACCATTAATCATATAATATCGTTGATAATCACCACTAGTTACAATATTAGTATTCTCACTATCAATTGTTAAAATATAAGTATTAGGATCATCTGGATTAGCAATACCAATAACAAAAGGTTTATTATTCTTTGAACCAATTAAACTAACATTACCACCAGCATTAATAATCCCTGAGCTTAAACCTTGTTTTTTTACATATTCAGCTATTAAATCAGTCGCATAACCTTTAGCAACACTACCTACATCCATTTGAGCACATTTTTCTTTTAAATAAATGCTATGATCTTTATCATTTAATTGAATATTACTCATACTAGTACATTTATTTAATTCTTTTAAATAACTCATACTAGGATTAGTAACAGGTTTATTATTTTCATAATTGTTTTGTTGGATTTTATATTGATTAATAACTGGTGATAACATAATATTATTTTTTTTATCTGCATTATGATAATAATTAACACTTTCTTTTATCAAATAATATAAATCTTGATCAACGACAACTGCTTTTTTTCCAGCATTATCATTAATTGTTTTAACATTATTAACATTTTTATAATTATTATAAGCATCAAATAATTGATCATAATAAGTAAATTTATCTTGAACAATCTTATCATATTTATCAAAAGTTTCTTTATCTTTAGTATAAGCTGTAAATTCAATATAAGTATCAAAAGATAAAAATGAATCATCAAATTTTTCATTTTTTGAACTACATCCAGTTATTAAAATAAGTAATAATAAGATAGATATTATTTTTTTCATGAATAACCTCCAAGTAAATAAAAAAAGTCAAAGGGCAAAGATAAATCCCGAATTTATTCAGGTGGGTACGCTGCACATTACATTAGGTTTCTTAATATAATTCAAGTATACACACAATAATGTGACACATGTTCCCTTTATCTCACTATGAGGAATTTTTTATGCCCCTTAACACTTTTATATTATCATATATTTATAAAATTTAAAAGTCTTTTAAACTATTTAAATAATGATTATAACCTAAATCACTAATAGTGCGTCCACGTTGAGTTCTTTTAATGATATTCTTTTGTAATAAATAAGGTTCATACATATCTTCAATTGTATGTGCATCTTCGCCAATAGTGGCAGCTAAAGCATTTAAACCTACTGGGCCACCTTTAAAAGATTCTACAATACATTTTATTATTTTATGATCAACATAATCTAAACCTAAATTATCAATTCCTAAAGCTAATAAAGAAGCATCAACAATTTCTTTATTAATTAAAGAATTATTTTTTACTTGTGCAAAATCTCGAACCCTTTTTAAAATACGATTAGCAATTCTTGGTGTACCACGAGAACGAATTGCTAAATCAATTATCGCATCATCTTCAATTTTAATATTAAAAACATGACAAGAACGAACAATAATTTGTGATAATTCATCTTCATTATAAAAATCTAATCTCTCAATAACACCAAAGCGATCTCTTAAAGGGGCTGATAAATCACCTACTCTAGTTGTAGCACCAACCAAAGTAAATGGAACTAAATCAACTCTTATGGAACGAGATGTTTCATCTTTACCAACAATTATATCAACACAAAAATCTTCTAATGCAGAATATAATATCTCTTCAATAATCTTAGGTAAACGATGAATTTCATCAATAAACAAAATATCTCCAGGATTTAAACTAGTTAAAAGAGCAACTAAATCACCTTGTTTTTCTAAACTAGGTCCACTAGTATATTTAATATTTTGTCCCATTTCATTAGCAATAATAGTAGCTAATGTGGTTTTACCAAGTCCTGGTGGACCAAATAATAAGACATGATCTAATACTTCATTTCTTTTTTTAGCAGCTTCAATATAAATAGCTAAATTATTCTTTATTTTTTCTTGACCAATATATTCATTTAAAAATTGTGGTCTTAACATCATTTCCGTTGTTTCTGAAAATGATTCTTCTTCATCAAAGATTCTACCTTTCAATACATTCACCTACTTCAACAATAATTTTAAACCTTTTTTAATATATTGTTCAGTATTTAATTCTTCTTTACATAATTCTTTTTCTATTTTCTTTACTTCACTATCTTTATAACCTAGAGCTTTTAAAGCTTCAAGAGCATCATTTAAATCATTATTAATTTTAATATTATTTAAATCAAACTTACCTTTTAAATCTAAAATAATTTGTGCTGCAGCTTTCGGACCAATACCAGGAATCTTTTTTAAAGTATTAACCTGTTCTAATTCAATAGCTTGAATTAAAACATCAATATCAATACTACTTAATATTGTAATAGCTGTTTTAGGACCTACCCCATTAACACTAATTAATTTTAAAAATAATTGTTTTTTTTCTAAATCATTAAAACCAAATAATAATAATTGATCTTCTTTAACATGAGTATAAATATAAAAGATAACTTCTTGGTTTAAATGATAATCATAAGGTAATGGTGTAATAACTTGATAACCAACATTATTAACATCTACAATAACACTATCTTTATCTATATTTATAATATTACCTCTTAAATAGCCAATCATTAAATAATATCCTCTTTTTTACATTCAGGCTTATAAGCTAAATTTCTTTTATGTTCACTAATAGAATGTAAATAATTAATTCTTTTTTCAACTACTTCATCTACTTTATGACCATTCATATATGATTCAAGTTGATCATAAGTAAATTGTAATTCCTTTTCATCAGTTTGATTTTCAAATAAACCTGCACTTGGTGCTTTATTAATAATAGCTTCATTTACATTTAATATTTTTGCTATTTCATATACTTCAGATTTTAATAAATGAATAATTGGAACTAAATCTACTCCACCATCCCCATATTTAGTAAAGTATCCAGTATACCATTCACAAGCATTATCAGTACCAACAACTAAATAATTATAATTTTGAGCAACAGTATATAAAGTTGTCATTCTTAAACGAGCTTTGCTGTTAGCTTTAGCCATTTTAAAACTTTCATTTTCTTTAATATCATCATCTATAACATCCATTAAAGTATCAAAAGTATTACTTAAATCAATCACATCATATTTTAAATCAATTTCTTCACAAACTAATTTACCATGTTTAACATCAAGATCAATTGAATGACAAGGCATAATTAATCCCAAAGAATTATCTGGACATGCTTTTTTAATTAAGTTTGCGACAACTGCTGAATCAATACCACCACTAACTCCAACAATATAACCTTTGCAACCAGTTTCAAGTAATTTATCTTGTAACCATTTAACTAAATAATCAATATATTTTTCCATAATACCACCTAATCAATAAATTCAAAAGAATAATCTAAAATAACAATTGTATCGCCATTTTTAGCGCCTGCTTTTCTTAAAGCATCATCAACTCCATAATTTCTCATTAATTTTGCAAATCTTGAAGCACCTTCATCAGAATTAAAATTAGTCATTTTAAAAGCTTTTTCTACTTTATGATTACTTACAAAATAAGCATTATCATGATAATTAACATCTATATAATCATCATCATAATAATTAATAACTTTAACAGTATCAAATGTATCATAAATAATGGGATTATTTTTCAAAATATCACTAATTTTATATAAGACAGCACTTAAGCCATCATGCATTAAAGTACTAACTTTAAAAATATCATATTGATTATGAAACTTATCATAGAAAAGATTATAATTATCTTCTGCATTATCTAAATCCATTTTATTGGCGACAACAATCATTTTTCTATTAAGTAAAGTTTCATTATATTCAAATAATTCTTTATTTATTTTTTCAAAATCATCTATTGGATTACGTCCTTCTTTACCAGACATATCAATAATATGAACAATAACACGACATCTTTCAATGTGACGAAGAAATTGTAATCCTAAACCTTTACCTTGATTAGCACCTTCAATTAGACCAGGTAAATCAGCCATAACAAAAGAAAAACCATCATCACTTTTTACTACTCCTAAATTAGGAACAATAGTAGTAAAGTGATAATCAGCAATTTCAGGTTTAGCTGCTGTAACTACTGATAAAAAAGTACTCTTACCAACACTTGGCAAACCAACAAGTCCAACATCAGCTAATAACTTTAATTCAACAATAACATCAATATTTTCACCAGGTTCACCATTTTCACTAATATCAGGTGCAGGATTATTATTAGTCGCAAAACGAGCATTACCACGTCCCCCTCGACCACCTTTAGCAATTACTACTTCTTGGCCATCTCTGGTAATATCGGCTAAAAGCATATTATCATTATCTTTAACAACAGTACCTATTGGTACTCTAATAATAGTTGGCTCAGCATTTTTACCATGACATTTTTTTGGCATTCCATTTTCGCCTTTTTTACCTTTAATTATTTTATTATACCTTAAGTCAAGTAATGTTGATAAATTACGATCACCTTTAAAAACAATGCTACTACCATTACCGCCATCACCACCAGCAGGACCACCTAATGGTACAAACTTTTCTCTTCTAAAAGCAACAATACCATTACCACCATCACCAGCTTCTAACCTTAATTTAACTTTATCGACAAACATATCTTCCCTCCTCATACAATAAAAGCATCCTTAAAAGGATGCTTAATATCTATTGTGCTTGTATTGGATAAACAGAAACCTTTTTACGATCTCTTCCCATTCTTTCATATTTAACTTTACCATCAATTGTAGCAAATAATGTATCATCGCCACCCTTCATCACGTTTGTACCTGGATAAATTTTAGTACCACGTTGACGATAAATAATTGAACCAGCACGAGTATACTGACCATCAGCTTTTTTAGCTCCTAATCTTTTAGAACGTGAATCACGACCATTCTTAGTCGAACCAACACCTTTTTTAGATGCAAAAAACTGAATATTTAATTTAAAGCTAAACATTATAACACCTCCGTCAATTTTATTTAAAAGTGATTTTTAAATAATCACCATATTCATCCTCTATTGTAATTAATTGAATAATAATTGTATCAATAACCGTTTGAATAACTTCATCATTAATTAAATTAATAATAATACAATTATCTTTCTCATCAACTAAAATATAATCTTTATTTAAACCTTTTCTTTCTAAAGCATTTAATCCACCAATAACAATGGAAGAAATACCAGCACAGACAATATCTTGTCCATATTCATCATAATTACTATGATCTTTAATGATTACATTACTAATATAACCATCTTCTTTTGTAATAATAACTTTAGT
>JAISTP010000004.1 GCA_031272545.1 Bacilli bacterium
TACCATTCTTATTAGCGAATGTCTTACTTGTTGTAATGGTTGGATCTTGATCATAGATTTGTGGTGTATCATCTGATTTTACTGTTAAATCATCACCATCTTCATCTCCGTTTAAATCAGCCACTTCACCAGCAGCGTTATCTCCACTAACAGTAGCTTCATTACTTATTGTACTTCCAATAGCAGTATCATTAATTGTTGCGGTGATAGTTACAACTGCACTTGAATCTTGTGCTACACTACCAAATACAACATTAACATTATTTCCATCGGTATTATCAACAACAGCACTACCACCAGTTGTGCTAACATCAACTACTGTTAAATTAGAGCTAACATTATCGACAACTGTTAAATCTTTAGCATCACCATTAGTTACATTATTAGTTATTGTATAAATAATTGTATCGCCTGATTGATAAGTATCTGTTCCATTACCATTAGCAAATGTCTTAGTACTAGTTACAGTAGGATCTGCACTATAAATAGTAGGAGTATCATCAGAAGTAGCTGTTACTTCCGGTACATCATCTCCTGCATCATTTTTAGCATCAATTGTTGCACTATTACCTAATTGCTCTCCTTTAGCATCAGCCGTAATTGTTGCTTTAATTGTTATTGTAATTGTATCTCCAGCACCAATTTCATCATAATTAAATTCAACATTATTGCCAGTACCACTATTGGTTGTACCATCACTTGATGTTGCACTTGTAACGCTTAAAGCAGAATTTACATTATCGGCAATAACTACATCTTTTGCAGGTCCATTAGCTACACTTGTTGTAATTGTATAAACGATTGTGTCTCCTACTTGATAAATATCAGTTCCATTTTCATTTGCAAATGTTTTAGTACTTGTAATAGTAGGATCTGGTTCATTTACTTCAGGAGTAGTATTTGGATCACTTGTTTCACTATTATCACTACCATCTGAATTATCACCAGTAATAGTTGCAGTATTTGAAACGGTTGAATCAGCTGCACTACTATTAATCGTTGCTTCAATAGTAATTGTTACAACATCTCCTGCATTTAATTTATCAGTCGTAAATTTAACATCATTACCACTGCTTGCGTCTGTTAAAGTTGCATCATCTGGATCAACAGAAGCTGTTTGTGAAGTAACAGTTAAGCTAGATGGAACATTATCTTCAATAGTTACATTGGAAATTGGTCCACCATCAGCATTTACAGTTGCTGTAACTGTATAAACAACAGTGTCTCCAACTTTATATTTAGTGCTACCATTCTTATTAGCAACACTCTTATTAATTGCTACATCAGCATCTTTATCATAAACGGGAGTTGTATTACCATCACTAGCTTCTTCATCTGTTATTTGTTCACCTGTTGAATCATCAGCTGTAACATGCGCTGTATTTTCAATAGAATTATTTATAGCATCACTTGTAATCGTACCAACAATAGTAATTACTACAGGATTTCGGTCTGATGCCATATTAGTAAAGCTAGCTGTAACATCATTACCTGTAACAGTGACAGGATCAGAACTTAAAACAGTATAAGAATGAGAAACATAATCAACGCCATCTGGTAAGGCATCAGTTAAGTTTATATCATAACAAGTTGCTTCAGTACAAGTAAGGGTAATTGTATATTCAATTTGATCCCCTACTTTTAAAGGTTGATCAGGATTTGTTAAATTTTCATAAGTTTTAGTAATACCAAGTTCACCTTTAGCAGCATTAACAGTTACTTCTGTTGCAGCTGGGAAAGTAGCATCTCTAAATGCCTTAGAACTTCCAACTGGTTCTGAATTACCAGCAGTGTCTGTTAAAACAAGATCAAGAGTATCACCTTGAGTTAAAGTAGCACTTGATAAATCAACAGTCCACTTACCATCATCACCAACCGTAGCTGTTCCTAAAACTGTAGAACCATCTTTGACAGTAATAGTTGCTCCAGGTTCATCAGAAACCCCACTAATACTATCACTATTAGCATAAACTTTACTTACATTAGTAGTAGGATTAGGAGGAGTAACATCAACTACCGTAACAGTTGCAGCATCAGCAGCCCAATATGGAATACCACGATAACCATTAGCTGTTAAAACAGTCCCAGCTTTATAGAAATCACTGGTAGTATAGTTAAATGTACCACTAGAATTATTAGTTCCAGTAGCATCTTGAGTATTAGTTCCATCATTTGGTGTAGCTGTTAATGTTTTAGAACCATTATCTGATTCATTTAATGTAACTTGACCGTTATAAGCTAATTCCCAAGCAAGATCAAAAGTTGCTTCATCATAAACTTGTTGATAAGCTTCTAAAGTAAAATGTTTGTCTGCATCAGTTACTACATTAGTATTAACACTATCATCTGTATCATAACCAGAACCATCCGTTCCAGCAGGTACCCATTCAAGCTTTGGGGCAGTATTAGTTGCTGAAATACGAGCGTAGTCTAATGTCCACCATATATTTGGATTAACATTAGTCTGACTTACAACACCACCTTGATCACTACTACTATAATCAGCTGAATTTGTATTATAATCATCACTATAAGCTTCTAAATTTGCTTGAAAAGCTGTATAAGTTGGTTGACCAACAATCGTTGTGCTTCCTTGTGTAGATGTAGGTAAATTTTTAAAATTAGCTACTCCATTATTAGTTATGTTTGCAGTCAAATCACTATTTAAACCATCTCTATCCCAAACCGATATATCTGAATCATTAATTATTAATCTTCCAGTAGAATCAAAGAAAGTAATAGCTCTACCTACATAATAACTATTATACTTATAATCATTTTCTAAATTATAAAAGGCAGGTGAATTTAATTGGAAAACAGCATTAGGTACGCCCATCTGAATAGTGGCAGCTCCATAACTATTATCAGTATCAGTAATACCACGTATATTTATTTTTGAACCTGTATCCGCATAGAAAATTGGTGTGTAAACATGATCACCAGTTGGTGTTCCAGGAGTTACACAACCCGATGCTTCATCGTCTTGAGCACACATAGTAGCATAATAATAATTACTTTGCGTTGATGATGCAATATCAAAAGTAGCGCCAGGCCCAACATAAACAGTTTTATTTAAATTTCCATAGTCTGACATAGCTCCAACATCTGCTTGTAAGTTAGTTTTTTGATTAGCAGAACTTTGACCAGACCATAAAAAAGCATTTCCACCTTTTCTTAAAATGAATTTTGCATTGTCTAAAATATAAATATTATGCCAATCATAGTAAATTGATGGATAAGTTGTTGCACCTCCAGGAGAATCTAATTCAACTGTTGCACCAGAGCCAATCCAAACATCACGATCATATTCGCCAGTTACTCTATCCTTATAACCACAAGTGTTACCACCATTGGTAGTATCATTAGTATTTAATCCATCATTACAATAGCCTTCTGTAAAATACCACACAGAATAATTTGATCCATTAATGTAAGCATAATTACTAGCTCCTGGTTCTACAATAACTGAACCTCCATAGATTTGTTCATTATGCGAATATGAAGTTACATTACCTCTGAAGAAAATACGTGCATTATCTCCCATTGCCACACGGCTAACTTCATCATCAGCACTATAACTATAACCATCACTATTTACAGTACCTGCTGTCCCTTTAGGAAAAGTTAAATTTTCTAGTATAATATTCCATCCAGGATGAGCAGCACCTGTTGCTGTTCCAGTGTCAATAAACTCTCCACCACCAATAATAGTCCAGTTAGAAACATGAAAAGTTGTTACTGTTGTTGGTGCAAGATAACTTGAAGAATAAACAGTGTTACCACCAGGTCTAAATAAATCATTAGTAAATACACCATTGTTCAGTCCTATTCTTGCAGTAAGTGTATGACCTCCACCATCAATATGTAAATCATGATTCATCTTAGTATTAGAAATTGTAGTTGCATTTGCAGTTGTAAAAGTTAAATCTGCAGTTACATTAATACATCTAGTACTATCATTTTGATAAGCTGTAATAAAATCAGCAGTCGTTGATACACTAACCGTGTTAGTGTCATCACAACTTACCTCATGAGCTACTGGAATATCAGGTATTGTTGGTTTGGTTGCTGCATTAGCTGAACCAAAATACCAAAAACCAATGGCTATGGCACAAACTAGCCCCAGCGTTATGGGTGCTAATTTTTTCCAAAGTTTATGCATAATAAACATCTCCCTTTTTTACAATTTTTAAATATTTCTATATATTCTTTAATTATTCTTTACAAATACCCCATGTTTTAATTATTATATACCATTTATTTAGAATGTAAACTATTTTTATGGTTTTTTATATTAAAATTATAATAATTTTTGATATCTATATTATATGATTATAAATTCTATTAAATTTTTATAAATTAAATTAATAGAATGTACTACTGTAAAGTTTTAAAATTTAATCGATTTTAAAAGAAATATTAACATTTTGTAAACAAAAAAGTATGTTAAGATAAGCTTTATTTTTATTAAATTTATAATGTTTTATGTACTCAAAATAAAAACAATTATTCTATAAATATATAAGAATAATTGTTTTATTTATAAGTAATTATTTATTATTAACCAATAATTTTCTTATTACTAGTATATAATTCAAAGTAATGAGCTTTATTTTTCATTAAATCGTGATGCGTTCCCATTTCACTAATACCATCTTTGGTAATAACTACTATTTTATCCGCATTTTCAATAGTACTAAGACGATGTGCTACTACTAAATTAGTTCTTTTATAACTTAATGTTTCTATTACTTTTTGAATTTCTTTTTCTGTTTTATTATCTAATGCTGAAGTAGCTTCATCTAATATCATTATAGGAGGATTTTTTAAGAAGACTCTTGCTAATGATAATCTTTGCTTTTGACCACCACTTAACATTACTCCTCTTTCACCTATATAAGCATTATAACCACCATCTAAGGTATTAACTACTTCTTCTAATTTTGCTTCATAACAAGCTTTCTCTACGGCTTCATCATCTTTGGTCAAATCACCATAACTAATATTATCATAAAACGTTCCACTAAAAATAAAAACATCTTGTGATACTAAACCAATATTTTGTCTTAGACTAGCAAGTGTAAATTCTTTTATATTAATGCCATCAATTAATATTTCTCCTTTTTCTATTTCATAATAACGATTAATTAAATTACAAATTGTAGATTTACCAACACCACTTTCACCTACTAAAGCAACTGTTTCTCCAGGTTTAATGACTAAATTAAAATCTTTTAAAACGTAATTACTTTTTTTATTATAACGAAACCAAACATTTTTAAATTCAATTAATCCTTTAATATCATTTATTTCTTTAGCTTCTGGATAATCTTGTTGGGAATTTAATTTCATTATTTCTAAATAACGGGCATATCCTGTTAAAGCATTATTATAATCAGTAATAAAATTACTAAATAAGTTAATAGGGTTTTGAAATAAATTAACATACATAATAAAAGCAGTTAATTCTCCAACATTCATTTTATTATTAAAAACAAAGTAAGACCCTACTATTATCGTTACAATTAATAATAAGCCTAAATATGCTTTAATAGACGCAAAATAACGAGCCATTACTAAGTACATGTTTTTCTTTGAATTAAAGAAACGATCATTATTATAATCAAATTTATTTAATTCATATTGTTCATTAGTAAAAGCTTTAACTTGTCTAACACCACTAAATGTATCATTAGCTTGCGCATTAATATCACTTATTTTTTTCTTTAAATCAAGATTAGTTTCATAAAATCGTTTACCACTTAATTTATTAATAATAATAATTATTGGTACTAAAATAACTATTATTAAAGCTAATTGCCAATTCATCATAAACATTAATATCGTAGAACCAATAAAAACAATTATCATCGTACAAACATCTTCTGGTCCATGATGAGCTACTTCTGCTATCGTATTTAAATCGTTAGTAATTCTTGACATTAAAGAACCTACTGAATGTTTATCAAAGAATTTAATTGGTAAAGAAGTTATTTTGTTAAATAATTTTCTTCTTAAACTAAATTCAATACTTACACCAACCATATGCCCTTTATAAGTTACAAAATAAGTAAGGATTGTTCTAATAATAAAGATAATTATCATTACTAAAGCAATTTTAAATAATATATCGTTACGATTAGTTGCAATCCCTTCATTAATTAAATAACTAGTTAATGTCGGTATTAATAAATCAACTATTGAAACAAATATCGATGATATTAATACCGCAATAAACATCTTTAAAAATGGTTTGTATTCTTTTAAAAATTTTCTTAACATTATCTTTCTCCTTCAAAAATATTATATTTATCATTTAAAGATTTTCTAATGATATTCTCATATTTATAATTTCCATAATCATAATAGGCTTTTACATAACCAGCTTGAGCAATCTTTTCTTGAAGTAATTCATCATCAACAAATATCCAAGCTAAACTACGATTATAATTATCTTTTTTATTTCCATCATATTCATAAGTAATTACTTTAGCTTTCTTTAATAAATTACATGTATAATTGGCTGCTTCTTTACCATATGGTTCTGATTCAGGATATATTTCTGGAGTATCAATAAATAAAAATCTGGTTTTATTTAACTTAGTAAAATAAGCTGTATCACCATCAATACATTTAACTAATTTAATTTGATTATTAGTACTAGTTTTATTATCAGAATTAACAATTAACTTATCATATAAATAATAAACTATACCACAAATAATAAGTATTACAATAACAATACTCATTACATGATAACCTATATTATATTTCTTCATTTATTTCATCCATTCTTTTAAGAATATAATCTATTGCTTCATAATATGAATTAATTTTATTTCCCATAAAACAATTATCACAAACATCATTAATAACATCTATTTTTCTAAAATCTTCTCTATCTTTAATATTACTTAAATGAACTTCTACTTTAATTATATTTAATATTTCTAAAGCATCTCTTAATGCATAAGAATAATGAGTTAAAGCACCACCGTTAATGATTAAAGCATCATAATTATTATTTTTAATAAGTTGGTGAATAACATCGATAATAGCACCTTCATAATTAGATTGATACCAATCTAATTTAATATTGTCATCTTTATATTGATTATTTATTTCATTAATCATGCTTTTTAAAGATAATGATCCATATAAATCATTATTACGATACTCTAACATATTTAAATTAGGTCCATTAATAATTTTAATTCTTATTTCTTTTTTTAAATTCATTTAAAAACTCCTTTGTTTGTTCATAATTCATTGTTATAGAAGCATATTTTTCATATAATTTCTTTCTTTTATAATACATTTTATCAAAACTATTTTTATTAGTTAATAATGGACGATAATTATTTTCCATTCTCTTTTTTAATAAATATTTACTTTCTTTAACATAGATAATTAAATAATCTTTTAATAATACCATATTATCACTATTTAATACTATTCCACCACCACATGCTAGTAATTTAGTATTTTTATTAATTAAATTATTTAAGATAATACTTTCTTTAATTCGAAACTCTTTCTTTTTTATTAATGTATCAATACTACCATACTCTTTAATAATTTCTTCATCTAAATCAATACCATTAAATTCTTTAATTAAAGTTGTTTTACCACTTAAAGGGAACCCTATTAAAGCTATTTTAT
Organism: Bacilli bacterium; assembly: GCA_031272545.1. Classification (GTDB taxonomy): domain Bacteria; phylum Bacillota_I; class Bacilli_A; order JAJDGJ01; family JAJDGJ01; genus JAISTP01. The sequence continues at coordinate 7,663 of JAISTP010000004.1, forward strand.
GTTGAGTTTGTAAAAGTATTTCTTTTTTTATATCTTCTACTAAAAACATAGCATTAATATTATGCCATATTTCAAAAGCTTTGATAGCTTGAACAATTAACATATCTAAGCCATTAATATAGTAAGTGTTAGCTAAGTTTGCTTGATATTTTAACTTACTATTTAAAGGATTGTAATTTAAATCAATAACAGTATGATAATTATATAAATGTTTATCTTTTAATAGAGATTGATATTCATTCATTCCTACAGGTGTTGTATTAATTAATAAATCACCTTTAATATCATCTAACATATCATATGTATAATTACTCTTATGAGAAGATATTATTTTAATATCTTTATCTTTAAAATAATATTGAATCATTTTAGAAGTAGCTCCACTACCTAAAATGACAATAGTTTTAATATCAGGTAATATTTTTTTAATAAGACTATTATTAATTAAATAATCAAATCCTGCTAGATCAGTATTATAACCTAGTAAATGATGATCTTTATTTAAGATTGTATTAATCATTTTAAGATTACTTTGATTATCTACTAATGTAGTTACTTCTTCTTTATATGGAATAGTAATGTTACAACCATCATATTCATTTAATAACTCATTATTGATATTATCAATACTTATTAATTCATATGTAGCATCGATTTTAAAATAATTAATTAAATATTCATGAATAATCTTAGAATATGAATAACTAATTTGTTTACCTATTAATGCAAATGTCTTCAATTTAATATCACCACTTCATTATACTTTTATACTTTTTTATACTTTATTTTTTCTTTTAGATTTTTTTATACTTATTTAAATAAACCATGTTGTCTTATTATAATATATTCCTTCATGTATGGTAAAGTATAACAAACACTTCCCCATGCATTAGCTTCTATTAGTCCAGAGCTAAGTAAACGTGCACGATATTGTGATATATAATTTTTAGTCTTATTTAATCTTTTTACAATATCCGCAATATCACTTGGCCCGTCATCTTGAGCCATCGCTTTTAAAAATTCAAAATCCATCTTAGATATTTCTTTAAAAATAACATTATGTACATTAATAAAAAGATCTGATTTAGATTTTTCAATAGCCATATTTACTACATTAGTATCTATTTCATGACAATTACTTTCCCAAATATAATAACCTATTAATTGAAATATATAAGGATAGCCATTAGTATCGATAGCAAGTTCATTTAATACATCATCACTAATTTTAAAATCATTTTCTTTAAATATATCTTTATAAGCTTCTTTAAATTCATAAGGTTCAATATTATTAAGAAATATTTTAGTAGCTCGATTTAAGAAAGTTAAAACATCATCATTTAAAATCAATTTTACTTCACGAGGTAATCCAGCCATTAATAAAGCAATATCTAAATTTTCTCTTAATAATACTTGATAAGTAGAAGCTAATTCTCTCATTTGTTTATCACTTTTTACTTCATCAATAACTAAAAGCACTTTAATATCTTCTTCTTTTAAATAATTTAATAATTCAATCATTAATGTTTGAAAACCACGAAACTCTGTTTTTTCAAAATTAACTTTTAAACTTAAACCCATAAACTCAATACCAATATCTTTAATTTTATCAAAAATACGAAGATACTTTTGTTTGGTCTTTAATTTAAGTAAATTGATGATGTTTAATAATAAATTATCTGACATTGATGTATTTATAACTATCCAATCATTTTTTTGTGATATTTCATCCGCAATACTAGATAAAAGAGAAGTTTTACCACTTCCTCTAACACCACTAATTAACGTAGTACGATAAGGACTATGAGGACTAGATAAGCCATTAATGATATTATTAAATTGAGCATTTCTACCAATAAAATTAATTGGTTTTTGCCCAAACTGCGGATTAAAAGGATTAAATTTACTTTTCACTCTATCACTCCTTTTATACTATTTTATACTTTTTTATTCTATTTTCAAGTGTATACTAAAAAGCACTAGTTAGACTAGTGCTTAATAAATAATTTAGAATAATATTATTAGTTTTTAATGTGAGTCATAATATCAAGAACAGTAGCATCAGTTTCTTTCATACCAATTCGACCTAATTCACCAACATTTTTAATAGTTCCTTCAATGTCGCCTTCAATTATACCACAACCATTACCAAATACTTTATTTTCTTTGGCTAGAGCAACACCAACTAAGGCTGCATCAACAGCTGAAGCAATTTTAGATGGGCAAGATTCTTTTGCTCCATCACAAATCATTCCTGATAAATCACCTAATACATTTGTAATTGCTTTTTTAATTTGATCTCTTGTGCAATCATCAAGATAAGCAATACCAGCTGCGGTACCACATCCTGCAATAACTACACCACAAAAACAAGATAAACGACCAATTCCAGTTTTAACATGAATAGTAATTAAATCTGAAAGTAATAAAGCCTTATAAAGTTTATCTTGTGAATAGTTTTTATCTTGAGCATAAACTATTACCGGAATAGAACCAGCCATACCATTATTACCACTACCAACGTTAGTAACAACAGGCATTGCACTTCCACCCATACGAGCATCTGAACCAGCTGCCGCTAATCCTTTAACACGGCTTTCAAGACTATTATGTCCCATTTCAATGATAGTACGTCCTACATTGATACCATAGTCATGTTTAATTCCTTCTTCCGCAATAGCCATATTATTTTTAATTTGAAGATCTAACATATCTTTGTAATCTTCTAATTTTGCGATTTCAATAAAATCAAGAATTTGATCAACACTTAAGACTGAACGATCAGTATAAGAAGCATCTTCTTCTCCTGCATTAACATCAAAATCTTTTTTTAGAATATCTTTACCATTAACAGTGATACGAACTACATTATCATGAAAATGAATAATTTCTACTTCAACAGTATCTGTTCCATCAGTAACCGTAGTAATTGTATGAAGAACAGCTGGTGTATCTAATTGTTCAATTTCCACAATACCAGTATCCATTAATTCATTTACTTTTTTAACATCTGCTTCGGTCATTGATTCAAGAACTTCTAAACCACGATCAGCATCGCCACCAACAGCACCAGCTAATAAACTAGCTTGCATTCCTTTTAATCCGCCAGTATTAGGCACAACTACTGACTTAGCATTTTTGATAATATTTCCACTTGATTGTATTTTAATCTTTGTTGGAAATTGTTTTAAATATTTTACTGCCACAGCGGCACCTAAAGCTACGCTGATTGGCTCAGTACAGCCCATTGCTGGAATTAGCTCTTCATGTAAAATATCTAAATAGCTTTGATAATTTTCTTGTTTAAACATTTTAATACCTCTTTCTTAATTTTAATTTGTTCATATATTATTTATTTATAACTAACTCTATAATACTTCTTTTTTCCTCTTCTGACAATATTAACTTCTTGATTAAACGCATCTTTTTTACATATAAGTGTATCTAAGTCATTAACTAAATTACCATTAATCCTAATTGAATTACCACTTACAAACTCACGAGCTTCTCTTTTAGATTTACAAATTGTACTTTGTACCAAAAAGTCTACTACATTCAATTCTTCATCATTAATAAAGGATTCAGGTACTCCTTTAAAAGTATTTTTTATCTCTTCTATACTTAAAGATTTTATATCACCACTAAATAAAGCTTTTGATATTTCAACAGCTCTTTCATATTCTTCTGGTGAATGAACTAAACAAGTTAATTCTTTTGCAAGAGCTTTTTGTGCTTCTCTTAAATGAGGATTTTCTTTTAAACTTACTTCTAAAGCTTCTATTTCTTCTCTAGATAATAAAGTAAACATCTTTAAATAATTAATTACATCGGCATCAGCTGTATTAATAAAGAATTGATAAAATTCATAAGGACTAGTTTTATCTGGATCTAACCAAATACTACCACTTTCTGTTTTACCAAATTTTGTCCCATCACTTTTAGTAACTAAAGGACTAGTTAAACCAGCAACTTCAGCATCAGGATGTTTTTTTCTTATTAAATCTAAACCAGCAGTAAAATTACCCCATTGATCAGAACCACCTATTTGCACTTGAACACCATATTGTTCATACATTGTTAACCAATCAATAGCTTGTAATATAGAATAAGAAAATTCAGTAAATGATATTCCTATTTCTAAACGATTAGCAACAATATCTTTCGCTAACATCGTATTAATACTAAAATATTTACCATATTCTCTTAAAAAATCAAACATGGAAATTTTGTCACCCCAAGAGGCATTATCTAAGAAAATTGGTTCATTATTAACATTACTATTAAGAATATGACGTACTTGTTGTTCTATTTTCTTTGCATTAAAATCAATTACTTCATAATCTAATAATGTTCTTTCACTTTTCTTACCACTAGGATCTCCTATTTTACCAGTTCCTGTTCCCATTAATGATACAGGGATATGTCCTTCTTTTTGAAAACGAAGTAACATAATAACTTGTACTAAGTGACCAATATGCATTGAATCAGCTGTTGGATCAACACCTAAATATAATTTAATTTGTCCTTTTAACAACTGTTCTAATTTTTCTTCATCACTAATGGTATGAATTAAACCACGCCATTTTAAATCTTCCATAAACTTACTCATAACAACACCTCTATTAATATATTCGTATCTTAAAATACCATTACTATTTTATCATAAAACTTAACTTAATTTTTATTTATTTATTTACAATAGAAAAGGCCACTCAAAAATATTTAAGTAACCTTAACTATTTAATTTATAAATTATTCAAAGTCATCCTTATTAGTAACCTTGTCTTTTAAATCTTTTGCTTTAGATTTAGCACTTTCTTTTAATTCATCTGCTTTTACTTTCGCATTATTACCTAATTCATTTGCTTTATCTTTTGCTTTTGAACCAAGTTCTTTAGATTTATTTGCTACTTTACTAGCTTGTTCTTTTGTTTTATCAATTAAATCTTTTTCATCAATGTAAGTAATAACATCATTAATTTTTTCTTGTGTTTTATCAATAACTTTTTCTAAATTAGGTTTAATATCTTTATTGTTTTGTAAATCAGTTACAATTGAACTTAATTTAGTTTTAATAGCATTAGCTCTTTCACTTACTATTTCTTTAGAACGAGCAGCATTTAATTTAGAAGCATCAACTTTCACTTCTTCTACTTTATTTTTTAAATCATCCATATCTAATTCTTTAGCTTGAAGGTATAAATCATTTATTTTTTCTTTTAATTCTCTATAAGTTTCACTACCTTTTTTAGGTGCTAATAAAACACCAGCTACAACTCCAACACCTAATAATAATACACTTTTTAATTTCATTTTATTCATCCTCCTCTTTCTTATTCTTCTTTTTTCTCAATTTTGCAATACCAGGAACAGCACTTATTATTCCTGATAGTTTTATGATACTATTATGAACTGAAGCAATTGAATCAACAGGTCCTTGTAAAGTATCTAATTTATTTTGAACATCATCAATAACATCATTAGTCTTTTTAATTGTAAAGTTCAAATTATAAAGTAAAACAATCAAATAAATAATAGCAATTATTCCAGCAACCGGTAAACAAATATAAATTAAGAAAAAACTCATATTATCCAAAAACATATTCATTTTATCACATCCCTATATAGTCTTTCTATGAATGTTATTATACCCTAATAAGTGTAAGTTATATACTATTTACGCAAATAATTCATTAAATTCTTACTATAATCATAAACATTCTTACTAGACATCATTAAAAACACTGTATTTTTAGCATCTTTGAAGTGATGAATACTTGATTCATCTTCATTAATAATCTTTGCTTTACTACTAAATTGTTTAACATAATTCATATCAATATCAATTCCAGGTTCTTTTTTAGAAGTTTCAGGAAACTCAAATAAATAAACATCATCAGCTTCATCCAAAGCTTTAGCAATATCTTCTCCAAATTCAAAAATTCTAGAATAACGATCAGGTTTAAAGAAAGCAATAATTTTTTTATAAGGATATTTTTGTCTAGCGGTTTCAATATTAAGTTTAATAGCTGTTGGATGATGAGCATAATCATCAATAAATACATTCGAATCTTGTTCAATAATATTGAAACGACGAGCTACTCCTTTAAAATGATTTAATTGTTCTTCTACAAATGAATAATCTTCTTCATTTCTTTTTATGGTATAAATAGCTATGGTTGCGAGAACATTATAAAGAATATGAATACCATATAAATTAAGTTTAAAATGATAAACTAATTCTTTATTAGTTCTATTAAAATCACTATATAAATCAAATTCCATACCTTTTTCATTTAAGATAATATTCTTTGCTTGAAAATTATTATTATCATTTTGTCCAAAATAATAAAAATTATCTTTCTTAGGTATTTTAAGACAATGTTCATCATCTCCATTAATAACAACAGCATCCTTAGCATGAGAAGCAAATTCTTTAAATGAAGCAATATATTGTTCTACTGTTTTAAAATAATCTACATGATCATATTCAACATTATTTATTAAAACAATATTTGGATAATAAGCCAAATAATGATCTTGATATTCACATGATTCTAAAACAAAATTCTTACTTTTCATTAACATTTGCCCATGACCATCACCAATTAAATAACCAGTAGCTTCTTTACCCATTAGAACTTGACTTACTAAACCAGTTGTTGTTGTTTTACCATGAGTTCCTGCAATACATATCGTATAATGTGAATCAATTAATTTAGTAAGCATATCCATATAAGTATAAATAGTTAACTTTAATTCTTTAGCTTTTAACACTTCTGGGTGATTATCATCAAAAGCATTACCTTTTATTACAATCATACCTTCTTTTAAATTATCAGGATTAAAAGAATAAATAGGAATATTTCTCTTTCTTAAATCATCTTCTAAAAAGATATGTTGATCGATATCACTACCACTAACTTCATTACCTAAATCTTTTAAGATATGAGCTAAACTAGCCATACCACTACCTTTAATTCCAATTAAATAATAATTCATTTATATCTCTCCTTACATAAAAGAATAAGCCATGGCTTATTCTTCTTCATCAATAACTAATCTCATTTCACCAGTACTATCTTCGACTAAAGTAAACATTGAAGTATCACGTAAAGAACTTTTAGGTTTAGTATCTAATTCTTTAAGTTCATCGCCTAATTTCTTAGTATCTTCTTCAAATAAATCAAATGGAATATCTTCATTATTATCATTTACTTCAACAACTTTATTAAATTCTCGCATCTTAATAATATCACTAGATAAGTTCTTATTATTATCACCTTCACGTGGTATTTCAACAGTATGTTTTTTAATAATACCTTTCATAGGTGAAATAATATCACGAGGAACATAAGTATCTTTGTTTACTAAGTCTTTAGAATCTTTAACAGTCTTTTTTTCAATGACTGGCTCTTTTTTAACAACTTCCTCTTTTTTTATCTCTTCACTATTTATATCTTTTTCATAAGCAACATTAATTGCTTTTTGAAAATCTAAATTCTTTTGTTTATTACTAGTAAGTGGAGGTTGTTCTTTAATAACTTCAATTGGTTTAATACTATCAATTTTTACTTCATCACCTTTAAAGAAATTATTCTTATCATCATGATTAACTTGATTAAATACAATATCTTTATTTAAATCTTTTTTATTCTTTTCTAATTCTTGTTGGTAAAGTAAATCCTTATTTTCCTTAGTATTTAAATCACTAATATCTAAGTCTTCTTCATCGATAGCAAATATATTCTTAATTTTATCAAACACTGCCATTATATAAAACCTCCTGCTCTTGAAAATTATAGCATATTTTTTTAAATGATAGTAGTTATTACATAAATCTAAAATAATAATTGTTAAACATTTATTTGTTTAATTATTTTACTAATATTAGAGCATTGTTTTGTAAGGTTTAATTCAAAGATAAAAATAATTAAATTCTAGCAAAAATACCAAGTAAAGTATTAAATTTTAAAAATGATATTGAATAGAACAAATAATAATATTTAATAATAAAAGCAAGTAAAGATAAGTTTTAAAATCTATCTTTACTTGCTATTGTATTTAATTTATTAAAAATAAATTATTTAAACCCTAAACCTTTATTTTACAATATCAGTCTTATTAAAGTAATGAGTATGTAATAGTTTATGAGATAAATGGTCTCCTGGTTTACCTAAGAATTCATCATAAATCTTGATGATATCAGGATTTTTATGAGATTCTCTAAGTGTTTTGTGTGAATCAATTTCATATAAAGCTTTCATACGTTTTTCAATTATTGTACGATCACCATGATTATATGGTTGACCTCCACCGGCAACACATCCACCAGGACATGCCATAATTTCAATTACATGATATTCATTTTCACCTGATTCAATTTTTTCAAGTAATTTACGAGCATTACCTAATCCTGAAGCAGCAGCAACTTTTAATTCTAAATCATTAATTTTAATAGTTGCTTCTTTAATTCCTTCTAAACCACGAACATCTTTAAAATCAATATTAGTTGCTTTATCATCAGTTAACCATCCTTGAGCTGTTCTTAAAGCAGCTTCTAATACTCCACCAGTTGCCCCAAAGATTGCCGCAGCACCAGTAGATTCTCCTAATGGATGATCATATTCTTCTTCTTCTAAACCAACATAATTTATTCCAGCTTCTTTAATCATTTCAGCTAATTCTCTTGTAGTTAAAACAGCATCAACATCTTGAAGTCCATCAACAGATAATTCTTCACGACTAGCTTCATACTTTTTCGCAACACAAGGCATAATTGAAACAACAAAGATTTTTTCTGGATCAATGTTTAATTTTTTCGCAAAATAACTTTTAGTAATAGCTCCTTGCATTTCATGAGGAGATTTACAAGTTGAAGGAACATCAATTAATTTAGGGAATTGATATTCAATAAAGTTAATCCATCCTGGACAACATGAAGTTAAGATTGGTAAAGTTCCTTTATTTAATCTTTCAACAACTTCATTTGCTTCTTCCATGATAGTTAAATCAGCACCCCAGTTAGTATCAAAGACATAACCAAATCCCATTCTTTTTAATGCGGCAACCATTTTACCAGTAGAGATTGTACCTGGAGCTTCACCAAATTCTTCGGCAATAGCTACACGTACAGCTGGTGCAGTTTGAACAATAGTAATAGTTTCACTATCATTAATTTTATTCCATACACGATCAACATGACTTACTTCAGTTAAAGCTCCTGTAGGACATACACTTACACATTGCCCACAGAAAGTACATGGTGTATCATGTAATGAATCTTGGAATGCTGTACCAATTACAGTATCAAAACCACGATGAACTGGTGAATAAACATTAACAGTTTGCACTTCAGAACAAATGCTTTCACAACGACGACATAATACACATTTATCTAAATCTTTAACAATTGATTTAGATGATCTATCTTTTCCTAAAGCAGATTTTTTACCTTGGAAACGATTTTCTCTAACACCCATAGTATGAGCTAAGTTTTGTAAATCACAATTAGTTGAACGAGTACAATATAAACAATCATCTGGATGATTAGATAACATTAATTCAATAACTGTTCGACGAGCTGTGATAGCTTTAATTGAATCAGTTTCAATTTTCATTCCATCACTTACATAAGTATCACAAGCTGGTTTTAAAATTGGTCCTCTACCTTCATCAACTTCAACCATACAAACACGACAAGCTACTGGATGATTACAGTAATCCATATCATGAAGATTTAAATGACAAAGAGTTGGAATCTTAAAACCATGTTCATTAGCAACATCTAAAATAGTTGCTCCTTTTTCTGCTTCTACAGTTTTTCCATTTATAATAACATTTAACATAATTTCACCCTCCTACTCTGTCACAATCGCTTGTACTGGACATTGAGCGATACAAGCTTGACATTTAATACATTTAGTTTGATCAATAACATGTTTTTCTTTAACATTTCCACTAATACATCCTACTGGACAAGTACGAGCACATTTAGTACATCCAATACATTTATCAGTGATAACAACTTCTAATAAATCTTTACATACACCTGCTGGACATTTCTTATCAACAACATGAGCACGATATTCATCCATATAATATTTTAAAGTAGATAATACTGGATTAGGAGCTGTTTTTCCAAGTCCACATAAAGAAGCATCTTTAATTACATTAGATAAATTTTCTAATACTTCTAAGTCTTCTAAAGTACCTTTACCAGTAGTTATTTTTTCAAGAATTTCATGAAGTCTAGTTGTTCCAATACGACATGGTGTACATTTACCACAAGATTCTTCGCAAGTAAATTCTAAATAGAATTTTGCAATATCAACCATACAATCAGTATCATCAAGAACAATCATTCCACCTGAACCCATCATTGAACCAATACTAATTAAAGTATCATATTCAACAGGAATATCTAATTGACTAGCTGGAATTACACCACCTGATGGTCCACCAGTTTGAGCTGCTTTGAATTCATGACCATTTGGAATTCCACCACCAATTTCATAAATAATTTCACGAAGAGTAGTTCCCATTGGAACTTCAACTAACCCAACATTATTAATTTTTCCACCTAAAGCAAATACTTTTGTTCCTTTAGATTTTTCACTACCAATACTACTAAACCATTCAGCACCTTTTAAAATAATAGGATTAATATTAGCGAATGTTTCAACATTATTAGTACATGTTGGTTTACCCCATAAACCTTTTTCACTAGGGAAAACTTTTTTATTGAAAGGTTCACCACGTTTACCTTCAATTGAACGCATTAATGCAGTTTCTTCACCACAAACAAATGCTCCAGCACCATAACGAAGTTCAATATCAAAATCAAAACCAGTACCTAAGATATTTTTTCCTAATAATCCTAATTCTCTAGCTTGTCCAATCGCAATTTCAAGTCGAGAAATAGCAAGTGGATATTCAGCACGAATATAGATAAAACCTTGATTAGCACCAATAGCAAATCCACAAATAGCCATTGCTTCTAAAACTGAATGAGGATCACCTTCTAAAACTGAACGATCCATGAATGCACCTGGATCTCCTTCATCAGCATTACAAATAACATATTTTTGATCGGCTACTGATTTACGAGTGGCATCCCATTTAAGTCCTGTAGGAAAACCACCACCACCACGGCCACGAAGACCTGAAGCAATTAAAGTTTGACATACTTTTTCAGGATCATTTTCTTCTAATACTTTCGCAAGCCCTAAATAACCTTGAGCGGCTAATGTTTCATCAATTTTTAAAGGATTGATAATCCCACAATTTCTTAAAGCAATTTTGAATTGTTTTTTATAGAAAGGAATATCTTCCATTCTCATAACACGATCATTAGTATCAACATTTAAATAAAGTAATTCATCGATAACTTTTCCTTGCATTAAATGAGTTTCTACAATTCTTTTAGCATCTTCTGGTTTTACTCTTACATAGAAAGTATCATCTGGAAAAACACGAATAATTGGACCTTCAGCACATAGACCAAAGCATCCTGTTATTTCAACACTCACTAAATCTTCTAAATTATGAGCTTTAATTTCTTCATTTAATTGATCAATTAATTCTTGAGCACTAGCTGATAAACATCCAGCTGACCCACAAACCATTAAAACTCTTTCTTTACCTACATTAGCTTCTGCTTGACGTAAAGCTAATAAAGGTAGTTTTTCTTCATATATTTCTCTTAATTTACTGATTGAATCTATTTTCATATACTTACTCCTTTATTTTAGCTTGCAGCAGAAATTAAATATTTTTCTAAGATACGTTTAACACTACTTGGATCAACATGAGTGTAAACCTTATCATTAATCATAACAACTGGTGCTAAAGCACACGCTCCAACACATCTAACAGCAGATAATGTAAATTGCATATCTTCTGTTGTTTCACCTTGTTTAATTTTTAATTCATTTTCAAAAGATTCCATTACTTTTGCGGCACCTTTAACAAAACATCCAGTTCCTAAACATACTTGAATAACATTTTCACCACGTGGTGTTTCAGAAAAGAATGTATAAAATGTTACAACCCCATAAACTTTAGCAATTGGAATATCTAATTTCTTCGCTACATAAATTTGTACTTCTCTTGGTAAGTAACCAAATAAATGTTGCGCATGATGTAATACTTGAATTAGTGAATCAGGATCATCATAATGTCCTTCAGCAATAAATTTATCTAATTCAGCATAACATACTTCATTATCGCATTTACACGCCATTTTTTTTCCTCCTATATATAAATAACTATCTTTAAATATTTTATATAAATTTAATAATTAAAACAATATTAAAATTTATAAAAAAAGATACAAATATTAAAAAAAAGATTATTTTTAGTGTTTTTAAGTGTTTTTTTGATAAAAAAATGCATTTTTTCTTATAAAAATGCATTTATTAATACTTTAATAAAATAATGATATTTTTTCTTAAATCAAGCAATATTTATAATAGTTATAAACTAACAAGATTAATTGCATAAGTATATAATTTTTTACATTGTAATTTAATTTAATAAATAGACAAAATTATCTTAATTTTATGTTATTTTTGGTATTTTTTTATTAAATCATGTTTAATATTGAATAATTTCTCACTATAGTTTACATAATATTTTGCAGGAAATTTATATCTTTTATGTTCATCCCATAATAAAGATAAGGCTTTCATATGATATGATCTTATTGTTTCAATATCTGGTTTATCATATACTAATTTACCATTTAAATAGATATCTTGATGAATATTTTGAATGTAATAATTATCAAATTCTTTATATTCTAAAGGAGTAGTTTCATTATACATTCTTAAAGGTTTACTCTCATCAATAACTTCATCATAATTAGCCATATAATCGCCTTCAGCTTTATTATCCTTCTTATTGATAATACGATAAACATTCTTTAAACCTGGATTAGTAATTTTAGAAGTATTTTCACTAATTTTAATAACTGGTACTAATTCATTATTTTCTTCAATAGCAACTAATTTATAAACGCCACCTAAAGCTGGCTGATTATAAGCAGTAATTAATTTAGTTCCAATCCCATAAGAATCTATTTTAGCTTGTTCTAAAATTAATGAAGCAATAGTATCTTCATCTAAATCATTAGATACCACTATTTTAGTATCTTTAAAACCAGCAGCATCTAACATTTTACGAGCTTCTTTTGATTGATAAGCTAAATCACCACTATCAATACGAATAGCACTAAAAACATTTTTTTCAGGATCAAATTCTTTGGCTACTTTAATAGCAGCTGGGATACCACTTTCTAAAGTATTATAGGTATCAACTAAAAAAGTACAATCTTTATGATGCTTGGCATATTTTCTAAATGCTTCTTCTTCATCTTGATAAACTTGAACAAAAGAATGAGCATGAGTTCCTGCAAGAGGAATATTAAATCTACGTCCTGCTTCTACTAAGCTGGTCGCATGAAAACCACTAATATAAGTAGCTCTAGCACCCCATAAAGCTGCATCCATTTCTTGCGCACGTCTAGCCCCAAATTCTAATAAAGTATTAGCAGGTACTAAATGTTTAATACGACTAGCTTTAGTCGCAATTAAAGTATGAAAATTAACAATATTAAGTAATGCGGTTTCAATTAATTGAGCTTGAACTAATTCAGCTTCTACAATAACTAATGGTTCATTCGCAAAACAGATTTCACCTTCAATACAAGACTTAATATTACCAGTAAATTTTAAATTAGCTAAATATTCAAGAAAATCTTCATCATAATCTAAAGTTCTTAAATAATTAATATCATCTTCATCAAATTTAAAACTATCTAAATATTCAATCATTCTTTCTAATCCCGCAAATACGGCATAACCATTTTCAAAAGGATTAGTACGATAATAAATTTCAAATACTGCTTTCTTGTGGTGTAAATTGTCTTTAAAATACGAGTATGCCATATTAATTTCATACAAGTCTGTGTGTAATGATAATGTTTTCATTTTTATCCCTCTTAAATATTATTAATTTCATTTTCATTAATACTTATATTAAAATTATCTTTTAAATAATCCTGCATCTTAGTTTTATTATTAAATTTAGAATAACAATCTTTAATGAAATCTTCTTTAGTTATAGGTTTAGTACTAAACAAGTAATTATTATTTAATTTAATATAATAAAGAAAAGGGCTGCTCTTTAATATGGCATTAATAAAATATACATTACTATGATATTCTTTTAAATATGATAAATCAATATTCATCTTGTTTAAAACATAAGAAGCATTAAGATATAAAGGGCTATGATCAATAATATTTTTAATAATAATATAAAGACCATTTTTAGATATCTTTTTCTTTTTTAAACCTTTATTTGTAAGATAAGTATCATCATCTATTTTAATCAAATCTAGATTACTTTCTAAGCCTTGAATAATAACTTTTAAACGAAGCATAATGATATGATTATATGTTTTTATTTTATAATAATCATCTTTTAATATTTCATCTTCTAAACAATAATCTAAATTAGAATAAGTATTTTTAAAAAGATAATTAATGTGATATTTATAACCTAACTTATCAAAATTAACTTTATTAAAATATTCTTTATCTACTTCATTAAAACAATTTTGAACAATAATTTCAAAAGTATCTATATCATAAATATTATCTTTTAAATAAGGCATTATCTTATCATATTGTTCTTTTTTATAAACAATATTATGACTATTTACTATTTCATCATTAATATACTTAGTGAATTCACTTTGTAAGTAAGCATTAAAAGAATTCTTTTGATAACCTGTCAATTCATAAACTAAATCAATAAACTCTTTTAAAGATATTGGTGAATACTTATCAATCATTTCTTTAAAAAACAACTTCTTATCTTTAATATCAATCACTAAATGAGGCATTCTTAAAAAAACAACACGTGTATTATGTAATACTTTTTTTAATAAATTATGTAATTCATATTCATTTTCAAGATGATAAGCCCTTTTAATATAAGGATATTTATTAATAAAATAATTAGTACTAAAAAAACCTGTATGAAGAAGAATAGTATTAATTAAGATTCTAATTTGATTAGTATCAAGACTATCTATATCATAATAACGATAAGAAAAATTATAACTAGCTAGTACTTTATTACTTCGCGAAAGAATACCATCAATATTATTAATATTAGTTTTAGTATTATTAATAAAATCTAAAGGTAATTTCTTATCACTAATTTCTTTATTATATAAATTAATTATTTCTTTTATTTTTAAAGATTTATTACTCTTTTTTAAGACTTCTAATATGATATTTAATTTATTTATTTCAATACTTAAATTATATTCATTTTTAAAGACATTTAATTTTTCATTAATTATCATTTCTACTTCATCACTAACATCATTTTCATCAAGAAAAGTAGTTAATGATAATATTCCTTTACCATAACGAATATTTAAATAATAATAAACTATTTCTTCTACATTAAATATTTTAATAAAAGTATCTTTATCAAAATCATATCTTTGAAAAATACTTGCATAATCATCTTCTTTTAATTTAGGAAAAGAATGTAATGCTTTATTGATTATTTGACGAACTCTTTCTTTAGAAAGATGATATTCATCGCCAATATTCTTTAATGTATTATTATGTAATCTTTTAATAAGAATATTTTTGGTTCTTACATTTTTTATTAAAGCTAATTCATCTTTTAAATTAGGATAATAAATATAATAATAATTATCTTTATTTATTAGAAAATGAGTATTAAGTAAGTCATTTAATTGTATTGTTATATCTTTAAGACTAGTAATATTTAATTCATCAATATTATCTTCAATATAATTAATTAGAGTTTCTTTAGTAAATTTATCTTTATTCATCTTTAAAATGATACCTTTTAAAGTTATATAATTACTAATATTATTAATAATATGATGATCTCTTTGATATTCTTTAACTGCATTAAATATTTTTCTTGAAGTAATTAATTTAAAATTTAATTCATTACTTAATTTATTAGCATCATTAAAAGACATTAATTGTTCAATACTTATCTTTCTTTTAATCATATTTTTAACCATTGAAAGTGATAAGTTATAATCAACCAATTCATAAACACTATGTTTTTGTTTATTATTAATAATCTTATCTCTAGCTTCTAAAATTTGATTAATTTTTTCTTGTCCAATACTATCTACTAAAGATAGTTGTTCTTGATTAACATTAATAAGATTAATATTATATTTATTTAATTTTTTAACAAGTGAAAAAGTTATTCCGTATTCACAAAGAATATAATTGGAAATATTACTCATTATTTCACTTCCCATCACCTATATGATTAATAATTTTTCTATTTATAATTATATATATCTTTTATCAGTTTGTAAAATACAAAAAAACGTTTAAATTAATAAACGTTCTAATTTTTATATTACTTGCGCTATTTCATCTTTAATTGTCTTTTCCTCTTCTTGATGAGGTGTGTAATTAACAATGATTGGTTCTGTAAGAATATTAAATTTAGCAGCTGCTAATCTTTCCTTTAAATCATTAAAAGGAATTTTAGCCCATCCATATGAACCAAATACAATACCATTTCTATTTTCAAAATGAGTTGCTTTTACTCTTTCTAAAAAATCAGCTACTGGTGGTAAGATACAATTATTATGATTTGAAGAACCTAAAACTAATAATTTAGTATCCATCATCTCATCCATTATTTCAGAAATACGACTCTTACTTAATTGATAAGATTTAACTTCATATCCTTTACTAACTAATTCATCCACAATGCTTTGAGCCATTAACTTAGTATTACCCCAAATACTTTCATAAACAACTAATGCCTTATTATCAATAATAGTATTATTCGCAAATGATTGATATTGAGCTAGCATATCTTTGATATATCCTTTAAGCATGATACCATGAGCTGGGCATATTAATTCAATATCCCAATTAACATTCGCAAATTTAGTTAATAGAGCTTTAACATTCTTATTATTAGGCATTACGATATTAGCATAATATTCACGTGAATATTTTAATAATTTATCTTTATCTAACTCTTCATCATATACAACATCATCAACTAATAATTGTCCAAAGGCATCATTACTAAATAAGATCTTTTCTTCTTGAAGATAAGTCCACATATTATCAGGCCAATGAACTAATGGTGTTTCCATAAATAGTAAATTATATTTACCAATATTTAAACTATCACCATAACCTACAACATTATAATTATATTCTTTAAAAAATTGTTCTTGCATTGCTTTAATGCCTGCTTTTGAAGTATAAACGTTAGCTTGAGGATTATCTTTCATTACTAAGGCAAAACTTCCTTCATGATCAGGTTCCACATGATTAACAATAACATTATCAATCTTTCTACCATTTAATAATTTATCTATTTCAGGTAATACTTCATCATAATAGATATCATCAATAGTATCGACTAAAGTTACTTGTTCATCCATTATTAAATAAAAAGCATAACTAGAACCATCTATTACTGGAAAAATACATCCATGAAAATTCTTATTTTCTTTATCAATTACTCTTATTTGATAGATATTATCTTTTATTTTATTTACCTTTACCATAATTACATCTCCTTAAAATATCCTCTAACATTATATAATAATTGTTATTAAAATGCTTAAGAATACATAATTATTTTAATTGATAAATAATCTTTCCTATATTAACATAATGATTAACAACTATAATTAAATTTAGTAATATGTAATAGATAAATACACCTATATAAATAATCAAGCAAGCTAATAATTTTTTTAATTTTCTACTCATAAATAATAATTTCTTTCTAAAAATATTCTTTCATAAACTATATGCATTATGAATATTGTAGTATATATAAATAAAAAAGCACTTATATTTTAAAAGATATTAAAAGCTTGAAGAAAGACCTTATAATTATAGATCATCAAGCTTTTTACTTATTTAAATGTCAAACTTATATTAGCTATTTTTCAAAGTTTTTAAAAAACAGCTTAATGAAAAATATATATAAAACAATAACAATTAATAATCTAGATATGAATAATGGTAAAGCTTGCATTATTATTTCTATTGTTAAACTTGATTAATTATATTCACGAAGATAATCAAGATAAGATGTATAACTATTGGGTATTGTTAAACAATAAATTGTAACTCCAATTAAACCAATAAGTGCTATTATTTTAATAATTAATTCTTTTTTATATTATTATATTAAGACTCATTCCAATCTTTTAAGAAGATATTAATAAAGAAAATAATAAATAACATATCAACTAAATAATAACTAATATAATGAGGTAAAACTTCATAAATATTTCCTGACCCATCACTTAAACTACTTACTTCATACATCATAAATTGATATTGTTTTAAAAACATTATATAAATTATAATTGTTATAACAATTCCTATTATAGAAACTATCTTACTATTTTTATTTTTATTTTTAAAATGATTATTATTCCATTTATTAATAAATAATTTAATACCAAATATAAAAAATATACTAGAAGTTATTAGAATACTAATTAATTCAGGAATTACTTTAATGCCATAACTAGAATCATTAGCCATATCACCTAAATTAAGCATAATTGTAATACATTTATCACTTTCTTTAATAATAATAAAGGAACTTATCAGAATAATTAAAATTGCGACTATTCTAATAATATAATTTGTTTTAATTTTCATATTAATTACCTCATTTTACGAATTTAATTTTAGTAGATGTTGAGCTTAGCGTTGAAGCTTTACCATTTTTGTAATTTTTCCATTTTAAACATTTACTACTCCATTGATCACATAATTTTCGTTGTATTATATATTTTTGATTAATATAGGTTGGATGAAGTTTATAAATTACATATTTATAAGACTTTCCTTTGTATTTTTTTGGTGCAGTAAACATCATTAATCACTTTATTTTTTTATATAATGATAACCCTAATACAATTACATCAATAAGCAAAATAAATATAAGTCCCCATGCAATTACTTGACTTTCTAAATATAAATTAATGATAATATATATTAAATAAAAAATTAATAATATATCTAGAACTAAAAATATTTTATAACTCATTCTACTACCTCCTTAAGAAATACAAATATTATTGCTTATATGCTTTACTTACAAAGATCCAATTTGTGTCTACTATTATACCTCTTTTGTGACCTTTGTTTGCAACTTTCATTTTATATCCAGTGTAGACTGTTTGTGTACCAATATACTTTGCACCCCATCCAACACCTTTAGCAATTGCAACTATTGCAGGTTGAGTTCCAAATTTAGATTTTATTTAATTTATTACTAAAAAATGGAGCCCCAATGAGTTAATTTATAATTAAATAATAAAAAATGCAATATTAAAACCATTAAAGAAAAATAACAATTATCTTTTTTAATGATTCCAATAACATTATTACATATTATTTCTAACATAAATATTCCTCCGTTAAAGTTAATTTAACATATTAAAAAAACAAGAATGTGTACATTACAGGTATATAAAATAAATATATAATAACTTCTTATTTTTATTAGTAAATTATTATTTATATTATAAATATTTAGTGTAATTAAGCTTATTTTTTATGTAATATATCTAATCATATCAAAGGTATTTTAGTTTATATAATTAATTAATATTTTATTATTATTATTATTCTATTAGACATAAATTATTACTACATTATTGTAGCTAATTATGTTATACTATTGCGAGTAGGTGATTGAATGAATTTAGAAAAAAATAATGATATGATTGTTATAATTGATATGGTTAATGGCTTTGCTAAAGAGGGTAATATGGCTAGTCCATTAGTATATGAGATTATTAATCCAATTAAAAAATTAATAGATAAGTCTTTAGATAATGGTATTAAAGTTATTCATTATACTGATTCACATCCAAGTAATGCTCAAGAGTTTAAAACTTATCCGATACATTGCTTAGAAAATACTAGTGAATCATTACCAGTAGATGAATTAAATGATAATAGAATTGAAATAATTAAAAAAAATTCTACTAATGGTTTTTTAGCATTTAATCCCTTTACCTATCAGAAAAATCTATTTGTATGTGGATGTGTAACTGATATTTGTGTTTTTGAATTTTGTTTAACAGCACAAAAATATAAAGAAGAATATAATTTACCTTATAGTGTTAACTTAATCAAAGATTTAGTGCAAACTTATGATGGTGAAGACCATGAATATAGTAAAATAAATAGCACTTTCATAAATATGTTAAAACAAAGGGGTATTAATATAGTATAATAAATGAGATTTATACAATAATAAATAGAATATAAGAGAGGGAGATTTTTTAATGTATTCACAAGAAACAATAGATAATTTAAATAAGGTAATTAAGACTAACTTTAGTCATCTTTTTCCTATCGAGAAAGGATATAACAAATCATTTGAAAGTGTTTCACGATTAGTTATGCTTGATCGTTATTCGCAAAAAGATAAACAACTTACCACTTTGGCTGTTAATGATTTAGTTATTGTTGTCTTAGAACATGATCCTCATTTTCCATCACGAGGAATTGGCTATGTTAGAAAGATTGAAAATAATAAAGTTCATGTGGAAGTGCTTGAGGATTATCGTAATCAAATTAAAGATGATGCGGAATTTGAAAGTAGTATTGTTATTAGAAATAAAAATCAAATTGAAAAACCCCTTGAAATATTCTTTGAACAAATTGCGAAAAGATTAGCTCATGCTTTATCTAGCAATGAACAATCACAAAAATTAAAAGATGAATTTAGTGCTAAATTCTTTAATGAACTTAGCAATTTAAATATTATTCCAGCAGGAAGAGTCTTATATGGGGCTGGTTCTGGTTCTAATGTTACTTATTTTAATTGTTTTGTAATGCCATTTATTGAAGATAGCCGTGGTGGTATTTCTGAACATCGTAAAGAAGTAATGGAAATTATGTCTCGTGGTGGTGGTGTTGGTACTAATGGTTCTGCCCTAAGACCTAAACATGCGATTGCTAAAGATGTTGGTGGAAGAAGTAGTGGTGCTGTTTCTTGGCTTCATGATTTATCTAATTTAACTCATTTAGTAGAACAAGGAGGATCACGTCGTGGTGCTCAAATGATAATGATGGCAGATTGGCATCCTGATATTTTAGAATTCATTATTTCTAAAATGCAAAATCCTAAAATCTTAGAATGGCTAAGAGATAATTCTGAAGATGAAGATATTAGAAAATTAGCTAAAGAAAAATTAATTTTTGTGCCTATTGAACAAAATGAAAAAGATTTCTTAGAAAAAATAGAAGAAAATGGTAAAGACTTACCAAGTGATTTAATTGATGAAATTAAACAAAAGTTATTAGTTGGTGGTCATTATGAAGTTGATAATAAAGATTTTCTATCAGGAGCTAACATTTCAGTAACACTTACTAAAGAATTTATGGAAGCTATTGAGAATAATGATTACTTTGAATTAAGATATCCAGATTTAGATATTCTAACTCCTGAACAAAAAGCTTTCTATGATCAAGAATGGCATCATATGGGAGATATTAGAGAATGGGAAGAATTAGGATATCCATCAAAAGTTTATAAAAGAATAAAAGCTCGTGAAATGTGGAACCTTATTTCTTTTTGTGCAACTTATTCAGCTGAACCAGGTATTTTCTTTATTGATAATGCTAACAAGATGACTAATGCCAAAGCATATGGACAAAAAGTTGTAGCGACTAATCCATGTGGTGAACAACCATTAGCTCCATATTCTGTATGTAATTTAGCTGCTATTAATCTAGCAAACTTTATTAATAAAGAAACTAAGGAAATATTATATGATAAATTAGTTAATACTGTAGCTATTTGTGTTCGTATGCAAGATAATATTATTGATATGACACCTTATTTCTTAGAAGCTAATGAAAAACAAGCTACTGGTGAAAGACGTGTTGGTTTAGGTATTATGGGATTACATGATTTATTATTACATTCTAATTTAAGATATGGTTCTAAAGAGGCAAATGTTGTTGTCGATAAAATATTTAAAACAATGGCTGAAGCAGCATATCGTACTAGTATTGAACTAGCTAAAGAAAAAGGAAGTTTTCCTTTCTTAAAAGATCGTGAAGCCTTTATCAATACTGGTTATATGAAAACAATGGATGAAACTATTCGTCAAGATATTCTAACTTATGGTATTAGAAATTCTCATTTACTAACTATTGCCCCTACTGGTTCAACTGGTACCATGGTCGGTGTTAGTACAGGATTAGAACCTTACTTCTCATTTAAATTCTTTAGATCTGGACGTCTAGGTAAATTTATTGAAGTAAATGCGGCTATTGTCGATGAATGGTTAAAATATAATCCTGGTTATACTGCAGAAACATTACCTGATTTCTTTGTTGGTGCAATGGATCTAACTCCTGAAGAACATGTGGAAACACAATGTGCAATTCAAAGATGGATTGATTCTTCAATCTCTAAAACAGTTAATGCACCTAAAGGATATAGTGTATTACAAGTTCAAAAACTATATGAAGCATTATATAAAGGTGGCGCTAAAGGTGGAACTGTTTATGTTGATGGCTCAAGAGATACTCAAGTATTATCATTAACTAATGATGAAACACCACAAGAACAATTAACTCTTTGGGAAGATGCTTCTTCTAATAAAAAAGAAGTAACTGAATTTAGAGCTGATCGTCAAGATCGTAATATTGGTGTTGAAGTTGGTGATATCTGTCCTATTTGTTTAGAAGGAACAGTTGAAGAAATAGGTGGATGTAACACTTGTACTAATTGTAATGCTCAACTAAAATGTGGTTTATAAAAAAAAGACTTTCAATTGAAAGTCTTTTTTAATTATAAGCTTCATATGCTTTCGCAAAGTCATTATCAACTTGCGTAGCTTTTTTCATATACTCATCATAAGTCATTGTTTTATCAACACGCATTTTAACAGCATCATCAAATAAAGTTAAATATTCATTAAGTGTTTTATCTAAAGCATCTTCTTTTGTTTGCATATTTTTAGGGCCTTTAAGAGCAATCATTTCTTTAACGATACTTTTCATCTTTGCACTAGCTTCTTTTATTTTAGTAGCATCAGTACTATAATAAACACTATTAGCTATATCAATAACATCTTGATTTAAAGTTGTTATTTTATCAATATAAGCATCTTTAGATAAACGATTGTCGCCACCACAACCCGATAATACTAATGAAAAAGCTAACATCATACATAATAATATTTTTTTCATAATTAGAACCCTCCTATAATCTAAAATTGTTAAAAATTATTATTCTTTCCAGATTATATCATAAAACATACTAATTATAACTAATTATCTTAAAAATTATTACCAAACGTCGACAATCATATAGACCATTCCATTACTTTGAACAAAAGCAATAGCTACTGAAGAATAACTACCTCCAATAACACGTTCATGTGGTGGATCATTTTTAAAGAAATTCATCGCAATACTAACATAATCTGAATTAACACTTGCTAGAGAAGCATTTTCATTAGCACAATCACATAACCAATTATGAGGAGTTTTATTTCTTGCATAAGCTCTAGCTTCTATAAAAGCACAATTTTGTTTAGCACTTGCATAAGTATAAGCTTTTAAACCTTTAGAAGCACGATATTCATTAATTTTTCTAAACATAACCATAGCTTGTTGTTTTAATTTAGCATTACTAAATCCTGAAAATAATTTTTCATTTTTCTTTTCTTTATCATATACTACTTTTAATTTTTTAACAGTTCCATCTAAATCTTTTGATTTATATTTATTTATTTCACTTTGGGAATATCCAATTGATAAAAGATAAGATTGATAATCTTTAACAATATCTTTTAATTTAGTAGATATTACTTTCTTTATATATTGATATTTTTGATAAATAGTCGCATTACTAGCATACTTATAACTTATTTTATAAGTTTTAGCTTGTTCTTCATAATCTTTTATTAAAGAAGTAATTAATTTTTCTCTTTCTTCTTTCTTTTCTTTTAAAGTAGTTGCTTTTGATACTTTAGTTTTATTATTTTCAACTAATACTTTAATTTGTTCATCACTTAACCCTAATTCTTTTAATTTGTTTTCATTAGTATTAATATTATCTTCTAAATTATTAATTTCTCTAGTTACAATATTATAAATAGAAAAAGGATTAACCATCTCTTTAGCTTCTTGATAGGTGTAACCTAATTTAGTTAAAGAATTTATTTGTACATTAGCATATAGAAAATAACATGTTGGTATTAATAAAGCTATAATAACTAATAATTTGACATATGTTTTAGAAAATATTCTTTTAATCATTTAATCCCTCCTATTTTAAAATAAATAATTCAACACTACTTGGTGCATTAAAGCGCATATTAGATTGATAAATACCTAAACCATTACTAGTATAGACTTTTATGCCATTAACTTCATTAACCCCTTTATAGTAGGGATATGATTTAATATTTTTAAATATTGAACCAAATAAAGGTATATTATATTGTCCTCCTAAAGTATGACCAACAACAATCATATCAACTTTATAATCTTTAATCTTATCGACAATATTAGGACTATGGCATATCACCATATTAAATGTTTTATCACTAACATTTTTTAAAACATCTTTTTCTTTATTATTATCATATAAAGCTATTAAATTAAAATTTTTATTATTAATATTAATACTTCTTACTGTATTAGTTAAAATTTCAAAATCAGCACTTTTTAAAATACTTTGACTATCTTTATTACTTAAATCTTGTTCACCTAATATCGCAAACTTACCATATAAAGGCTTTAATTCTTTTAAGGTACTAATAATTTGATTATTTAAAGTCTTATTTTCTTTATATGATGAATTTAATATTAAATCTCCATTAAAAATTACAATATCAGGATTTTGTTCATTAATCTTAGTAACAGCTCTTTTTAAAGCATTAATATCATAATCATAATATAAATCAGTATCACTAAAAACCACTACTCTTGCGATTGTTGTTTTAGTATTAAAAACATTTAAAGTATAATCCGCAACCTTTACTTTATTCTTATAATGACTAGGAATAGTAAAAAATACTATAAAAAAGATAATTAATAATAATATTGATCCTATTAAACTAATAATAATTTTTCTATTCATCTTTATTCACCTTATTAATTTTAACATAATAACTATTTAAAATAATATAATAAACAATAATTGAAAGAATTATAAAAACAAAAGTTATATTAATATTATTATTAAAATAAACCATTATTAGATAATTAAATAACCACCCATTAAAGAAACTAGGTAAGATAATACCCCCAATAAATAAAGGATTAACTACAATATTTAAAATAGCACTATTTTTAATTGCTAGAAAACAACCATAAAAACAAGCATTACCAATAACTAAAGAACTTAATTCAATAAAACTAAGATCACTAAAATTATTTACTAATGAAATAATACGATAAACTAATCCTACGATAACCACTAAAAAAATAATTAAAAATAAAACTTTAGTATAAATAATATTTAATTGAAAATTACTATCATCATTTAAATAATTATTATTCTTATTTAACAATGTCATTAATAATGTTTTGTTTTTATCCATTCTCTCACCTTTCTATAATTTTAATATAACAACTATTAATAAACAAGTTGTCTTGTGTGTTCATTCATATTATAATACATTAAATAAAGGGGGAATCATATGCCACATCTATTCTTTAATAATGTCAAAGAAGAAATTGTCAGTAAATTAGCTCAGGAACTAACATTAAAATTAAGTCAAGTTAGTCAAATTGAAAGTGATTGGTTTGAATATTATGTGCAAACTAATAAATGTTATACACAAGATGCTTATCAAAAAAATAATGCCTATATAGAAGTAAAATGGTTTAAAAGAACAAGTGATATTAAAGAAAATATTGCTCGCCATCTTAATGATTATTTGCACCAACATAACTATAGTAATGTTGTTATCTATTTTAATGAATTAGATAAAGATAATTACTATGAGAATATGGAACAATTTTAAAGGAGAACAATTATGCCTCATATTAAAATAACTCAATTAAATAATGAAGAAGTACTATCTTTAAGTAAAGAAGTACTTGATGATATTGTTAGAGTAACTAACACACCACAACATATTATCAAATTCTATGCGACTAATACCTCAATTATATTAAATAATGAAATTAATAATGATTGTATTTTAGTTGAAGTATTATGGTTTAATCGACCACTAACAATGAAAGATGAAGTTGCTAAAATATTACATAATGCACTATTAAAAAGAGGATTTAAAGAAATATTAATCTATTTTAGTGATATTAATGGTGAAAATTACTATAATAATTTAGATAATAGTAAAAGATAAAGAAGGTAATTTAGTAAACACTAACTATATTTTTCTTAATTTATATGATAAAATGATTTTTAGGTGATAAGGAAATGGCCAAAAATAATAAAAAAGCAAAAAGAAAACAGAGTTTACCAATTAAGCTACTTGATTGGTTTTTAAAACTAAGTTTTATTGGAATGATACTCGGTATTATAGTTGCCGCTTATTTTTACTTTTCTTTACCAGAATTACATGTTGATAGTATGGTTTTAGAAAATGATAGTTATGTTTATGATAAAGATGATAAATTAATTGGTGTTATTTCAAGAAAAGAAGAAAACCAAGAAAATATAAAATATACCCAAATGAATCAAGGAATTATTAATTCTTTAGTTGGTACAGAAGATTCAACTTTCTTTATTCATAAAGGATTTGATTTTGTGAATACATTTGAAGCTCTAACCAATCGTTTAATTGGAAAAACTAGTTCAGGTGGAGGAAGTAGTATTACTCAACAAATTGTTGGTTGGTCTCATCTTGATCGTAATGATACTTCGTTCTCGAGAAAAATTAAAGAGATAATGCTTTCTATTAAAGCAGAAGATCAATTAAAAAGTAAACAAGATATTATTACCATGTATTTAAATTATTTCTTCTATGGAAAAAATAATATTTATGGTATTCAAAGAGCTTCTCAATATTTCTATGATACAAATGCATGGAATATGGACTATGTTCAATCTTCTATAATGACAGGTACATTGAATGCTCCAACTACTTATAATCCTTTAGGAACTTATAATAGTGAAACAAAAAAATATGTTAATAATTCAGAATCAAGAAAAGATGAAGTTTTATTAGCTAATTATAATCAAGGATATCTAACTAAAGATGAATATATGTTATTACAAGAAGTTAAAGTACAAAATGTTGTTAAATTAAATACTAATACTAAAACAACGCAATATGCTTCTTATTTAGATTTAGTGCGTGAAGAGATGCAAGAAAAATATAAAATTGATTTAACTAAGGCATCATTAAAAATATATACTAATATGGATCCTAAAGCACAAAAACAAGCTGATAAGATTATCGCTGGTAAAGTTAAAGGATTGGAATTACCTGATAAAGATGAAAACTTTGGTTTTGTCATGACTAATACCCAAACTGGTGCTATTGTCGCTGTTGGTGGTGGTAAACAATATAAAAATGGTGGTACTACTTTATTTAATAATGCCTCGGATTTAAAACAGCAGCCTGGTTCAGCCTTTAAACCAATAATTGATTATGCCCCTACATTTGAATATTTACATTGGGGTAATAGAGCACCAATTAGTAATAAAGCAATGAATTACCCAGGAACTAATACACCATTAAGAAACTATGATGGAACTAGTGGTGGTGTCTTAACGATGGATGAAGCACTAGCAACTTCAAGAAATATTACAGCTATTAGAGCTATGGAAGCTGTTGTTAAAAAGATTGGCTTTGATGGTTTAAATAAATGGTTAACCAATTTAGGATTTACCTTTACTGATAAAGAATTAGTTTATTCATATGGTATTGGTGGTACTGATACTGGTGTTTCTCCAATTCAAATGGCCGGTGCTTATCAAGCGTTTGGTAATGGCGGTAAATATATTAAACCATGGACTGTTAGATATTATGTTGATACTGAAACTAATAAAAAAGTTACTAATCCAACAAAACCGGTCCAAGCTATGGATGAAAAAACAGCCTTTATGATGAGTACTACCTTAGAATTATCAACACAAAAATCTAATCTTACTACTACATCTGGTGGTATGAGTGTTCCATATGCAGCTAAGACAGGTACTTCAAACTGGGGACCTGAAGGAGCTCAATATGGTATTCCAAACTTATCACAAAAAGATACTTGGTATGCTGGATTTACTTCTAACTATACAATGGTAGTCTGGGCCGGTATGGATACTGAAGGAATTAAAAAAGGTAAATATCCTCAATGGGGTGCTGAACATGATTATTCAGCATATATCTGGGGTAATATGATGCGTTACATGGCTAAAGGTAATGAAACATCTTATTTAAAACAAAAAGTGCCTAGTGGTATTAAAAAATCAACTTTTGCGGCTGATACTCCAGCACCATTTAAATTCCCTAGTCTTGGTAATAAAAGTGCTACAGGTTATTTCTATACCGATAATTTACCAAGTGGTTATGCAACACCTAAAGTATCAAGTAGTGATTTTGTCGTAACTGTAAGTGCTAATAGTAATAGTATTAGCGTTACTTTTAAAAGTTTAAATCTTCAAAACCTTAAAAAGACGGTTGTTGTTAATGGTTCCGTAGTAGGAAACAGTAATGGTAATTATGCGATAAAAAGAGGACAAAAATTCACGGCTTACTATACTTATGATGGTACTAGATATGGTACTGTTAGTGGTATCTTCTGTGATGGTGAAATTTATACTAATAAGTGTCCAACTAAAACAGAAGATGATGATTAATCATTAAAATTATCATTTATAAAAAACTAGTTTAATAACTAGTTTTTTTTAATTATTTTTATTGTTATTTATTATCTTTTAAAGTATAATTAGTGTGCTAAACAAAAAGTTTTATATTATAAACAAGGAGTGACATAATTGAAGAAATTAATTGAGTTACATCATATTAATAAAAGTTTTGATGATCAAGTTATTCTTGATGATTTTAATCTTTATATTAATGAAAATGAATTTATTACCTTAGTTGGTCCTAGTGGCTGTGGTAAAACAACTTTATTACGTATTATAGGTGGTTTAGAAAGTGTTGATGAAGGACAAGTTATTTTTGATGGTAAAGATATTACTAAATTAGAGCCTAATGAAAGAACGATTAATACTGTCTTTCAAAAATATGCACTTTTTCCTCATCTCAATGTTTATGAAAATATTGCTTTTGGTTTAAGGCTTAAAAAAGTTAATGAAAAAGAAATAGAAGAATTAGTTAAATGGTCTTTAAAATTAGTTAATCTTAATAATTATGAAGATAGAAAAATAGATAGTTTATCTGGAGGCCAACAACAAAGAGTCGCTATTGCTCGAGCTATTGTTAATAAACCTAAAGTCCTTCTTTTAGATGAACCCTTAGGTGCTTTAGATTTAAAACTAAGACAAAATATGCAATATGAATTAAAAGAATTACAAAAGAAATTACACATTACTTTTATATTTGTAACTCATGATCAAGAAGAAGCTTTAAGTATGTCAGATACTGTTGTTGTAATGAATAGTGGTCTTATCCAACAAATAGGAACCCCAGAAGATATTTATAATGAACCTAAAAATCGTTTTGTGGCTAATTTTATTGGTGAATCAAATATTATTAGAGGTAAATATCTTGGTGATAAACTTGTTGAATTTGAAAATGTGGTCTTTGAATGTGTTGATACTAATTTTGAAAAAGATGAAATATGTGATGTCGTTATTAGACCAGAAGATTTTGATGTTGTTAGTCTAGATAAAGCTAAATTAATTGGTATCGTAACTGATAAAGTATTTAAAGGTGTTCATTATGAATTATGTGTTGATATTAATGGTAAAGAATACATTGTTCATACTTATGAAGAAGCTGAAATTAATTCTCAATTAGGATTAGCTATTGATCCTTTTGAAATCCATTTAATGAAGGTGCCTCAAATTGAAAAAGCATAATATCATTTTACCTTTATATATCATTTGGCTAATTATCTTAGTCTTAATACCTTTTATCTTAATGCTGATTTTATCTTTTGCGCACACTGATGGATTAGATTTTTCTAACATTTCATTTTCACTTACTAATTTTAAAGAAATTATTGATCCAGTATATTTTGATGCTTATGCTAATTCAATAATATTATCTTTTTTAGCATCATTAATTTGTTTATTGTTAGCATACCCTATTGCTTTAACAATAACTAAATTTAAAAATAACAAATTAAAAAATATTATTTTAATTATGTTTATCTTACCAATGTGGTCTAATATGTTATTAAGAATAATTGGTTGGGAAACTTTATTTCAACCTAATAGTATTCTTAATTACTTTGATATAAGCCTTAATTTAATAGGTAGCCCTATTGCGGTTGTTATTGGTATGGTTTCAACTTATTTACCTTTTATGATTTTTCCAATTTATACTGTTTTAAATAAAATTGATCCAGCTGTTATTGAAGCTAGTTATGATTTAGGGGCTACTAAAACACAAACATTAAGAAGAGTTATTTTCCCATTATCTTTACCTGGTATTTATTCTGGTATTACAATGACTTTTCTACCTAGTGCTACTAATTTTGCTTTACCAGAAAGATTAAGCGCTGGAAAAATAAATTTATTAGGTAATTTAATTAATAGTAATTTTGGTAAAACATTTGACTATGGCTTTGGTAGTTTATTATCTGTTATCTTAATTACAATTATCTTTATCCTAACTATATTTATTAATCGCAAAGATAAGGATGGTGATTTATTATTATGATAAAGAAATTTCTAACAACTTTAATCTTAATTATTGGAATATTATTATTATATATTCCCATCTTAATTATTATGCTTTTATCATTTAATAATTCCCAAAGACCTTACGAATTTAATGGATTAACCTTTAAATGGTATACGCAAATATTTAGTGATAATTCCTTATTTAGTGCTATTATTAATTCATGGAGTATTGCGATATGTGCTACAATTATTGCGACTATTTTAGGAATATTTATTGCTCTAGCAATAAATCGTATGAAACAAAAATATAAACCATTTGTTATGTTTCTAAACAATATGCCAATATTAAATGCGGATATTGTAACTGGTGTTTCTTTAATGATAATCTTTACTTTATTAGGATTTACTTTTGGAAGATTTACCATGTTATTAGCCCATATCTTCTTTTGTATTCCTTTTGTGGTATTAAGCATTCTCCCTCGATTAAAACAATTAGATAATAATGCATATGATGCCGCACGAGATTTAGGTTGTACGCATATGCAGGCCATAAGAAAAGTAATTATTCCAGGAATTAAAATAGGAATTTTAACAGGAGCTTTAATTGCTTTTACCATGAGTATTGATGATTTTATTATCTCATACTATACAACCGGAGAAGGTTTTTCTAACTTCTCAACATGGATATATTCAAGACTTAATCGTCGCACATTCAATCCCGCAGCCTATGCTTATAATTCTATTATAACAATAGGTTCGTTATTGATATTAATTTATATAAATATTGGTATTAGACCAGGAGGAAAGAAAATTGAAAAAAATTAAATACTTATTAATTACTTTATTATGTATTGGCCTATGTGCTTGTAGTTCTAGTAAAACTAATGATGAAAACACTTTATATTTATTAAATTGGGGTGATTATATTAATCCTGATTTATTAACTAAATTTGAAGATGAATATAATGTTAAAGTTGTCATGACTGAAGTAGAATCTAATGAAGCAATGTATGAACAAATTAAAACCGGAAGAACTAAATTTGATATCGCTATTCCTAGTGATTATATGATTGATCAATTAGCTAAAGAAAAATTAATTATTGATTTAGATACTAAGAAGATACCTAATTATAATAAAGATAATTTTAATAACTTAGCTTTAAATGTCGGAATTAAAAGTAATGATTATGTACCTTATTTCAATGGAACTATTGGTATAATGTATAACACTAGTAATATTAAAGATATTAAATCTATTGTCGAAAAATATGGATGGAAAGTATTATTTGATAGTAAGTTATTACCAAATGCAAAAATAGGAATGTATAATTCAAGTCGTGATGCTTTTGCGGCAGCTGAATTAAACTTAGGAATTAATGTTAATACTACTAATGATAGTGAATTAAATAAAGCTTATAATCTATTAAAGAATATGAATTATTCTATGTATGGTGATGACCAGTTAAAGAAAAATGTTGTTACTGGTAACTTAGATCTTGCCTTAGTATATTCAGGTGATTATTTTGAAGAATTAATCGTTGCTAAAGAAGAAGATAGCGATGTTAATTTTGGATATTATGCACCTTCTTCTAATAATTATTGGTTAGATGGTATGGTAATTCCTACTAATGCACCTAATAAAGAATTAGCTTATAAATTTATTAATTTTATGTTAGATCAAGATAATGCTTTATCTAATGCAGAATATATTGGTTATGCTTCACCACTTAAGAGTGTTATGAGTGAATTAGAAAAAAATGATGATTATAAATTCTTAATTGATAATCCTTATTATGATCCATCTAAAATAGCTAACTTTAAACCACAAACTTATCGTTATTTAGGTTTAGATTATATGTCTAAATTAGAAGAATTATTTACTAAATCAAAAGAATAATAAAAAAGCTACTAAATCGTAGCTTTTTTAATTTTTATTCACTAATTAAGATATGATAAAATATAAAACCAACAAAGTAACTTATAATATCAATAATAAGCATTGCTAGACTAATACTAATATTATTTAAATTAATTAAATTAAAGACTAATAATACTACATTAATAGCTATTAAAATAATAAAGAATGTTCTAATTTTATCAAAGAATACTCTAAAAAATAAAAATATAATTACATTAAGATGAGCATATACAATACTAAAAATAACTAA
This sequence comes from Bacilli bacterium, assembly GCA_031272545.1. Lineage (GTDB taxonomy): Bacteria > Bacillota_I > Bacilli_A > JAJDGJ01 > JAJDGJ01 > JAISTP01. The sequence continues at coordinate 40,668 of JAISTP010000004.1, forward strand.
GCTAGATTTAAAATTATTAAATAATGAATATAAATAATAATTTAAAAAAGAAAGATCATTACTTATTAAAGGATTATTATCATCAGTAAAGATAAATATTCTAGTGATACCAATAATAACTAAAAGATAAGTTATTTGTGCTATTCTTTTAAAGATATCATACTTATTTTTTAATATTAAAGAAATAATCATAATTAATAATAATATAATTATCGGAACACTAATATTAATATTATGGTATTTAAAGATGTCTAAATTAAAATATAATACTTGTTTTAACATTTTTTTCACCTCTTAAATTATAGCACTAATACAAAAAAAGAATACTACTTAGTATTCTTTTTTAACTCTTTATTTAACTTACTTTTAGCATTCATTACAATTAATTTAATTCTATTTTCTTGATTAATTTTACTAGCACTTGTATCATAATCAATACTTCCAAGATTAGCACTAGGGTAAGCTTCTTTAATTGTTTTAAACATTCCCTTTGCTACAATATGATTTGGTAAACAACCAAATGGTTGGGTTGTAATAACATTATTAACGCCACTTTTAATTAATTCGATGATTTCAGCAGTTAATAACCAACCTTCACCAACATGAACTCCATAACCTAAATATGGTTGAGCTAATCGTTTAAGATTTTTAAATTCTAAAACATGCGCAAATCTAGTTGGAGCTAATAATTTATTAACATATTTACGAGGATGTTCTACATATTTAACTAATAATTTAAAGATAATTCTAGTTAAATATTTACCGCCATATTGTTTAATATCATATGCTACACTTTCAAAGGTATATAATAGAAAATCGACAATACCTAAGGTTCTTACTTCACAACCTTCATTAATTAAAAATGCTTCAAGATTATTATTACCTAATGGTGAATACTTAACATATATTTCACCGACAATACCAATCTTAGGTTTTATTTCATTAGTAATTTCAATTTGGTTAAAATCATTAACAATATCTTTTAAATAAGATTTTAATTGACTACTACTAATTTTCACATTGTTTTTATATTCATCACTTAAATATTGCATCCACCAATCGGTAACTCTATCAGTTTCACCTTTCTTTACTTCATAAGGTAATGTTTGATTATATAAGGACATTAATAAATCACCTATCGTAATAGATTGAACTAATTTCTTTAATAATTTGAAATCTAATTTAAATCCTGGATTACTTTCAATATTACTTGCATTTAAACTAATAACTGGTATATAACCATAACCAGCTTTTTTTAAGGCACTTCTTAATAAATGAATATAATTTGAAGCACGACAACCACCACCTGTTTGAGTAATGATTAAAGCTACTTTATGAACATCATATTTACCTGAATTTAAAGCATCTAAAAATTGACCTATGACATATATAGCTGGAACACAAGTATCATTATGCACATATTTATTACCTAAATAAGCAATATCCTTACCATTATTAGCTAATACTTCTGATTTATAACCAAATGAATTTAAAGTAGATGATAATAATTCAAAATGAAAAGGCGCCATTTGTGGAATAAGAATAGTATATTCTTTCTTCATTTCTTCAGTAAATATTACACGATCTTCACTATTCATCTAATCCCTCCATTACATTTAATAAACTTCTAATTCTAATATTAACACTACCAATATTTGAAATATCATCTATTTTAATTTGTGTATAAATCTTATCATGACTTTCTAATATTCTTTTTACTTCATCACTAGTTATCGCATCTAAACCGCAACCAAATGATACTAATTGTACTAAATTAATATTAGGATATTGTGCAATTATATTTGCGGCATTATACATTCTATTATGATAAGTCCATTGATTTAATACATTAACTTTATTATCTTTTAATCTAAAACAATCTTCACTTAACACTGTGCATCCTAAATCAGTAATTAAACGATCAATACCATGATTAATTTCTGGATCAATATGATAAGGACGACCAGCTAAAACAATAGCTTTCTTATTGTTTTTCACTACATTATCTAGAACTTGTTCACCTTTTTTAAATATCATTTCACGATATTTATTTTCTAATTTCTTACCTTCATTATAAGCTTTACTAATTTTAAAACGATTTGTTTTCTTAATCTTAAACATTTCAGGTATCATATTTTTCACAAACTTAGCTTTATCTTCTAAAGATAAATATGGCATAACAAAATTAGTTTTTTCAAAATCAAAATTAGCATTAATTAATTCAGGATAACAACCTACTACAGGACAATTATAATGATTTTGTAATACATTAGATTCCAGTTCATTATATGGCATATTAGGATAGAAAATAATATCTAAATCTTTTTCTAATAAATTAATAATATGACCGTGAACTACTTTAGCTGGATAACAAATAGTATCTGATGCAATAGTATGTTGACCTTTTTTAATAAGTAAAGGTGTCGATTTATCACTTACTACAACTTTAACTTGTAAATAATTAAAGAACCCAATCCAGAATGGAATATTTTCATACATATTTAAACCTCTGATTATGCCTACTTTAACATCATAATCTGGTTGTTTATCAATAATATCTTGTAATAATTGATATTTATATTGATATAAATTATCTAATTTTTCACTACTTTTTTCTTTCTTTAAAGGATTACTGCATTTATTATTTGCAATATATTGAGCACCATTACTAAATTTATTAACTGTTAAAATACATTTATTAGGACATAAACGACAAGTAACATTACTTGATTCATAAATAAAGTTTTTTAAATCATCATATTTAATTAATTTAGATGTTTCTTTAACTTTCTTTTTCGCAATTAAAGCAGCGCCAAACGCTCCCATTAATCCCGCAATCTTTGGTCTAATTACTTTAAATCCTATTTCATCTTCAAAAGCTTTTAAAACAGCATCATTTAAGAAAGTACCACCTTGTACTAAGACTTTTGTACCAAAATCATCTTTAAAGTTAGTAGCTCTTATAACTTTATATAAAGCATTTTTAACAACACTTATTGCAAGTGAAGCACTAATATCATCAATACCTACTTGCATAGCTAATGCTTGTTTAATACCTGAATTCATAAATACAGTACATCTCGTACCTAAATCAAGAGGTTTTCTGGCATTAATAGCCATCTTCGCAAATTCTTCAACACTACTACCTAAACTATTAGCATAAGTACTTATAAATGAACCACATCCTGAAGAACAAGCTTCATTTAAGACAATAGAAGTTATGACACCTTTATCAATAGTAAAGTATTTCATATCTTGTCCCCCAATATCCAAAACAAATTGAACATCAGATAAGAAATATTTTGCGGCTTCATAATGACATATTGTTTCTACTTGACCAATATCAAAAGTAAAAGCATTCTTAATTAATTGTTCGCCATAACCAGTACTACAAGAACTTTTTATTTTAATACGATTATCACATAAATCATAAATATTTAATAATTCTCTTTTAATAATATCTAATGGATTACCTTGGTTAGGACCATAATAACTATATAATAATTCATTATCTTCTGAAATTAATACTAACTTAGTTGTAGTACTTCCAGCATCTACTCCAAGATAGGCATTACCTTGATAGGTTTTAATATCTTTTTCTTTAATAGAATTATCATGTTCTTTAATAAATTCTTGATATTCTTTTTTATTTTTAAATAACGGTTTAAGAAATTGTTGATTATCAAATTCATTATCTTGATGTAACATATCAATTAAATTAGTAATGTCTATCTCTTCATTTTTAGGAAATAATGCACAACCATATGCGACAAACAATTCACCATTTTCTGGTACAAAAGCATCTTTTAAATTTAAAGTTTCAATAAATCTATTTCTAAGTTCACTACTAAATGTTAAAGGTCCACCTAAGAAACAAACTTTACCTTTTATTTCTCTTCCTTGAGCTAAACCAATAATTGTTTGATTAACAATGGCTTGATAAATACTTAAAGCAATATCTTCTTTACTAGCACCTTGGTTTAATAAAGGTTGAATATCATTTTTCGCAAAGACCCCACATCTACTAGAAATGTCATATATTTTATTAGCTTTTTTAGCTAATTCATTTAATTCACTAACATCTACTTTTAATAATTGCGCCATTTGATCAATAAAAGCTCCAGTACCTCCAGCACATGTTCCATTCATTCTTTGTTCAATATTACCTTTATCAATGAAGACAACTTTCGCATCTTCACCACCTAATTCAATAATACAATCAACATTATCATAAAGTTTATCTACCGCAAAAAAAGCACAACTTACTTCTTGAACAAAAGAAAGATTATTTTTCTTTGCTAAACCTAATCCGGCACTACCAGTAATATTCATACAAATATGATTAACATTTACCTCATTTTTAAATTCAATTAATAAATTTTCTAATGTAGCATTTATTTTTGAATGATGACGTTCATATTTTTTATAAATTACCACTTCTTCTTCAATAGCTACTAACTTAATAGTAGTACTACCGATATCAATTCCTAATTTTATCAAAATTATCTCCTACTTTAACTCTTCTTTTTTTATTTTATTCATATCGACATGACAATAACCAAAAGGATTCTTAACTAAATAATCCTGATGATAATTTTCAGCTTTTACAAAACTTTGTAATGGTTTAACTTCAAAAACTATTTCTTTATCATAATTTTTTTCTTGATTAAAAACAAAGTCTTCTATTACTTTAAAATCATCTTGATAAACATAATAAGCGCCAACACGATAAGAATGACCTATGTCGCCACCTTGTTTATCTAATGAAGTTGGATCAATTATTCTAAATAATAATTCTAATATTTTATTTAATGAAATTATTGATTCATCATAGACTAGTTCTACTGCTTCTATAGCATCATATTTTTGTGAACATACCTCTTCATAAGTTAAATTATCTTTACTACCATTAGCATAACCTACTTCGCTACTAATAATTCCTTTAATTAAATTAAAATAGTGTTGAACACCCCAAAAGCATCCCCCAGCTACATATATTTTTTTCATATTTCTCACCCTCAGCACTACTATTATAATTACTTTTATCTTTGTTTTCAATTAATAACTATTTATATTAACATTATTAACACTTCTTGGTGGTAAAAATCATTTAATGAGTTTAAAATAGTAATAAAGGAGAGGATATTTTTGAAAAATATTATCATTACTGGAGCTTCATCAGGAATTGGTTATGAATGTGCAATACTACTTGCGAAAGAAGGATTTCAAGTTTATGCTGGAGCTCGTTCTCTTGATAAATTAAAAGAATTAGAAGAATATGATATCAAGATACATTACTTAGATATAAATGATACTAAATCAATAGAACAATTTATTAACTTTGTTTTAGAAGATACTAATCATATTGATGTTTTAATTAATAATGCTGGTTATGGATCATTTGGTGCTTTAGAAGATGTAAGTATTGAAGAAGCAAGAAATCAATTTAATACTAATGTCTTTGGTTTAATGGAAATAACACAAAAAGTGCTACCAATTATGCGTAAACAAAATAATGGTCGTATTATTAATATTTCTTCAATAGGAGGTAAAATGTATACTATCTTAGGAGGATGGTATTATGCGACTAAACATAGTGTTGAAGTATTAAGTGATGTTTTAAGAAATGAAGTTAAAGATTTTAATATAAAAGTTATTATTATTGAACCAGGAGGAACTAAAACAAATTGGCAAAGTACTATGGCACAACATATGTTAGATAGTACTCCTAATGATTCACCTTATTATGATATTGCACATAAATATACTTCTTTTATGGATGATATGCCTTTAAAAATAGCAGAAGCTAATGATATAGCTAAATTATGTTTAAAAGCTATTAAAGCTAAAAAACCTAAATTAAGATATCTTAATAGTTTTAGCGATAAAGCAATGGTCTTTGCATATACTAAATTACCTACCAAATTAATTGATGCTATATTAAATAAGATGATGAAAAGATTTAAGTAACTATATAAAAAAGCTTTCAATTTGAAAGCTTTTATTTGTATGAAGCATATATTTCTTCTATTTTTGCATTAAATTCATCAAATTCTTTAATATAATTTTCGTAGATAGTTTTAGCTTTAGCTATATCTCCTGAATCATAAGTTTTATAATACAAATCTAATTGATCAAAAGAATTTTTATATTTTAATAAATAAGTATCTAATTCCTTTTCTTTATCAGCTAAATTTAATGGTCCTTTAAGATTAATCATATCTTGAACATAATCTTGAATTTTATCAATTTCACTACTATATGTTGTATAATTTGTGGCTAATGTTGCGGTAATACTATTAATTTTTCTTTGTAATTCATTATATTTAGTAAGATAAGCATCATAACTTAAACAATCATCACATTTTTGAGTACAACCAACTAACAAACTTAAAGATAATAAACTAAATAATAAATATTTTTTCATAATAAATCCTCCTTATCATTTTTATATCATTAATATTATTTCTTAACAATACTTTTTTAAAAAAAAGATACTAAATATTTCATTTAATATCTTTTCTTATATTCTCTATATCTAATTGATATTTCCTTACAAATTCATCTTTATTATATTTATCACTACCTTTAAGTAATAATCTTTTAATATCATTAACATTAGTATGCATATAAATGATACGATCAACTGCTTTAATTGCATCAAACATCGTTGGATAATCATTACCACCTACGGCAATAGTTAATGCTTGTTTATCTTTAAAAGGTAAAGTTTGTTTATATTCATATTTCATTGGAAAATATACTTGCATTCGTGAAATAACAGATAATAATTTAGCACTAAAACTACTAAAATGTAATGGTGATGCTAGAACCAATAAATCACATTCAATAACATCATTCATTAAACTTCTAAATTGATCTTTATTATCAAAAATACATTCATTACAATGAGAAAAACAATAATTGCATCCAATACATGTATTAACATCTAAATCATAAGCAAAATATTTAATAATTTCATGATTAAAATCTTTAAATACTTCATCAACAACGTGATTAGTATAACCATTTTTATTTGGTGAACCATTAATAATAACTATCTTCATTATTTCACTCCTATTTCTTTAATTTGTTCAAAAATATTTTTTTGTTTAATTTCTTTAGGATCAAATTTTAACAATCTAAAAAAAATATCCATAAAATAACCGGTTAATAATAGAGCTAATATTGTTCCTAAGCCTATAGTACCACCAAGAATAAATCCTAATATTAAAACAAGGCCTTCTAAAATTGGTTTAACATAAGTAGTATCAGTCTTAAATTTTAAAATTACCCCTAATAAAAGATTATCTCGAGGACCTGCTCCTAAATCAACGACAATATAAAAGACAGTGCCAATAGCCAAAATAAAGACACCTAATAAACCAAAGATTAATTGCATGATAAAAGATTGAGCATTTGGAATAAAAAGCATAGCACTATCTATTAAAAAACCAACAATTAATGAATTAATGAAAGTACCAATTCCTGGATAAATTTTAATTAGGCAAGCTAAAATAATAACAATGAAACTAATAATTAAATTAGCCATACCAAAACTAACATTAAATGACTTAGAAAATCCCTCATTTAAAACATCCCAGGGGCTTAAACCTAAATGAGATCTAACTGATAAGGCAATACCAATAGCCATTAAGATATAACCAGCAATTAAATAAAGTGAATTCTTTTTAAGAGAATAATTTTTATTCATTATCTAAGATTAATTTATCTTCAACTTTATGTGTTTTACCAAGTTCGACATATAAAGCAGAGTTATTTTTCATATATTCTAAATCTTTATCAGTAACTTTTCTAATTGCTTTAGCTGGACTTCCAACTATTAACATACCTTCTTCAAAAGTCTTACCTTCAGTAATTAAAGAACCGGCTCCTACTAAACAATTATCTGGAATAACAACATTATTTAATAAAATTGAACCCATACCAATCAAACAATTATTACCTACTTTAGCACCATGAATGATACAACCATGACCAACTGTCGTATTTTCACCAATAACGACATCAGTATCAAAATCACCATGAATAGTAGTTAATTCTTGAATATTAGCATTCTTTTTAATGGTAATCTTAAAATAGTCACCACGCATTGTTACGTTATACCAAACACTAGCATAATCTTCAATTGTAACATCGCCAATAATCTTAACCCCATCTTGAATATAAGCTTTATCACTTATTTTTGGTTTTATTCCTTTGTATTCATATAATTTCATAAAATCACTCCTTAATTTTTTCTATTATTAATATATAAGGGGCTAACTCACGGTTTAATATCTTATATTCAATTATTTTAAATTGACATAAAGCCAATTCTTTAATAAACTCGTTAATTGCTTTACTTTCTTGATAACCTTGAGGATGTCCAATATATATTACAAGGATAATTATACCATTTATTTTTAATTGTACTAATAGTTTTCTTAAAGAAGCAATAGTACTATCTTTATTAGTCGTTATTTCTTTAGAACCATGAGGTAAATATCCTAAATTATAAATAGCAAGAGCTATTTTATCCTTAACATAATTATCATAATTAAGATGATTATCTTTGATAATATTTATATTATGATAATCTTTTAAATTTTCTTTAGCACTATTAATAGCTTCTTCTTGAATATCAAAAGCAAATACTTTTTTAAAGTGCTTAGTTAATTCAATGCTATCATACCCATGACCTAAAGTCATATCAAGAGCAATACCTTCTAAGTCTTGATATAACTCAATTAAATGATGCGAAAAAGGTACAATATCTAAATTACTTTTCATATTTATCACCTTGGAAATAATTATTCTTAGCCATAAGCATATCAATATGATTTAATACATCTACTTTTTTTAAAGTCCATAAAGGTGCAAGCAAATCTTCTTTTTTAGCATCACCTGTAAGTCTTTCTACTACAATATCTTCTTTTAATAAACGTAATTGTTCGACAACTAAATCAACATATTCATCTCTAGTTAATAGCTTAAAATTATTATTAAGATATTCTTTACCCCACTTACTAGTAGTAATAATATTTAACATATGAATCTTAATCGCATGAATATTAAAATTATTAAGTAATTTAATATTATTTAACATACTTTCTTTACTTTCTAAAGGTAATCCATCAATTAAATGAATACATACTTTTAAATCTGTATTATCTAATAAAGCCATTATTTGATAAAAAGTACTAGTTGGATAACAGCGATTAAAACTTGAAGCTATCTCATCATTAAAAGTTTGTAGGCCTAGTTCTAAATAAATATCTTTCTTTTTATTAAGTTCAACTAAGTAATCAATAATCTCTTCATTAAGACAATCAGGTCTAGTCGCAATGGCAATACCAACAACATCTTCTTGATTAATAAATAATTCATATCTTTGTTTTAATTGTGATAAATCATCATATGTATTTGTATAAGCTTGAAAATAAGGGATAAACTTATTGACATGCCATTTATGTTTCATTATTTTTTTACCATGTTCAAATTGTTCTAACAATGATTGCATGACATTACCCGCAAAATCACCACTACCCTTAGCACTACAAAAATAACAACCTAAATTACTTAAACTGCCATCACGATTAGGACAAGTAAAACCAGCATCTAAACTTATTTTAGCAACTTTTTCACCATATCTTTGTTTAAGATAATAATCATAAGTATAATAATGTTTATTAGTATCACTATATTTAAAATTATTTAGTGGTTTTGACATATTCTTCTAAACACAATCCTTTACTTGTAATATCTTTAGCAATATCAATTCCAACATAACGTAGATGCCACGGTTCATATTCTATTTTAGTAATATCTTCTTTATTTTCAGGATACCTAATAATAAATCCATAATCAGCTGCATGTTCTTTAACCCATTTAAATTGTTCAGTATTGCCATAATCTTCTTGTTTAACATAAGATAATGCAAAATCAATACTATTACCTAATTGATGTTCACTTTCACCTGGTGGTTGAACTATGGAAATATTTTCTTTATCTTCGGCAATTAATTCATTATATAATTTTTCTTGTTCATCATAAGAACGATAAGCTGATGTTAAGACCATACTACCACAATTAGAACCAAATTCCTTTTCAATACCACTACACATTTTTTCTAAAGCTTGATAAGCATCATCTTTTAGATAATAAGTAGAATTATCAATCGTAGGTACATTAGTTACTTTAACTAAATTACTTGGTTGATAATTATAAATACTATTTTCATAATTAGCAATAGCTAAATTATCACTAGGATTTAAGACAAGTTTAGCATTTGCTTGATTATAGATACCTTTATCAATCAACTTAACAAAATAAGCTTTTTTATCACTATCATTACTAATATTTTTAATATCTTTAATGCTATATCCTTCTTCAAGGTATTCATTAGCTTTTTTAACAATCATACTTTGATTAGTGGCACCTAATAAACTAATATTAGAATACATTTCTTGATTACTAAAATTATAATCATCTAAACTAATCTCTTTTTCGATATCAGATAATACTAACTTACTATCAATATCATAGATCTTACTTTTTCTAAGCATCATAATATCATTAATAGATAATTTTTGTTTAATTAAATTCTTGGTACTATTATTAACATCAACATTCATTAATAAGATGTTTTTAGCATTAAATAATAAAATGATAATTATTAATAAAACAATTATTATACTTACTAATAATCCTTTTAAATGTGATTTTCTTTTTTTATTCATCTACTTACTCCTTAATCATTCTCTTTAAAATATTCAATAATCTTCTCTTTATCATCTTTTAATTGTTTAATTAAATCATCAATACTATCAAAAATACGTTCTCTTCTTAAATAATCAATAAATACTATTTCTATTTCTTGATTATAAATATCTTCATTAAAATCAAAAATATGTGTTTCAATTGATTTAAAATTAACAAAATTAAAAGTTGGATTATGACCAATATTAGTCATCGAATAATATTCTTTATTATTAACAATAGTCTTACTGATATAAACACCACTTTGAGGAATACGATAATTAACTATTGGTTTGATATTAGCTGTTGGAAAGCCAATGCTCTTACCTTTTTTATTACCATGAATAACATGACCAATAATACTAAATGGTCTTGTAAGTAAAGAATTAGCTTGTTTTATTTCACCATGCATAATTAATTCATGAATTAAAGTAGAACTAATTCTTTGATTATTTAAATCATAACGCGGTACTATAATAGTTGAAAATTCATGATAAGAAGAAAGTAAGTTAACATCACCACTCTTATTAATACCAAAGTGAAAATCATAACCACAAACAACTTCTTTAATATTATTCGCAATAATCATTTTTCTAACAAATGTTTTCGCATCCATATTTCTTATTTCATTATTAAAATGTAATAAGAATAAAACTTCGACATTCATATCTTCAAGAATGTTTCTTTTTTGATCAAATGATCTAAGTAAATAATAATTATCTATATTATTAACTAATTGACGAGGAGGAATATCAAAACACATAACACCAAATTTTAATTTTTTCGCATGGGCTATTTTCTTTGCGGTATTAATAATCTTTTCATGGGCTATATGAATACCATCAAAGTTACCTATCGCAACAGCATATTCATCATTTAAATTTAATAATTGTTCATTTCTAATATGAATTATTTCCATTACCATAGCCCCCTTAATATCTTGGCATAGCCATCATTACTTTTATCATATAAAGCGATATTTTCATTATTAATTCTAATTATAAAAGGTCGTTCTTGATTAATTAATAAAGGTTTACCATTTTTTATATCTTTTAATAATAAATTATCTAATTCTACTACATCAAAATTATTTAAACCTTTACTAATATCTAATAAATGATAATTACCCTTACTTATTTCTTCTAAAGTATAGGCATCTTCTAAACTAAAATTATCGACATTAAGTCTTATTAATTTAGTTAAAACACCTGGATAATTAAGTTTTTTAGCTATATCAAAACAAAGCGTTCTAATATAAGTCCCACTACTACATTGAACTATTATATTAATATCATTATCTTTAATACCTCTAAGTTCAATTTTTTCAACTAAGATATCTCTTGAAGGAATGATAACTTCTTCATTGTTACGAGCATATTCATATAATTTTTTACCATTAACTTTAATAGCACTATAAATACTTGGTGTTTGTTTTTGAGGCCCAATAAAACTAAAAATAGTTTGATGTAATTTATCAAAAGTTAAATCATCTTGATATTCTTTTGTTTCAATAACTTCTCCTTCTAAATCTTGCGTAGTTGTCGCTACTCCTAATCTAAAAGTCGCATCATATACTTTAGTAGCACTATTAAGATAAGGATTTATCTTTGTCGCATACCCTACTAAACAAACTAATAATCCTTCAGCCATCGGATCTAATGTACCACAATGCCCTATTTTTTTTGTATTTAATATCTTTCTTAATTTATTAATAACATCATGACTTGTCATTCCTTTTTCTTTATTAACTAATAAAATTCCGTTCACACAATCACCTTAATCATTATAACATTTAATTTACTATGATAGATATAGTATAAAATTTAAGACATATGTTTATTTATGACTATCTTATCCAATTAAGTTATAATAATCGTGGTGATAAAATGTTTAACGATAAGATGATTATAGATTTAGCTACTACTTTTGTATATCAATTAGATGAACTAACTAATAAAAAATCTAAAATTTATCATAACTTTACCAAGAAATATAAAAATTTTAAGATTATTGATATTCATTTAAATGATGATACTTCTAATTTAGGATGTTTAAGTATTATCGAAAAGAAAACTAATAATATAGCTATTATCTTTCAAGGTTCTAATAATCTTAATGATTGGCGTATTGATAATCTTAATAATCTTTTAAATAAACCAATTAAACAATATGAAGATGCTTATTTATATACCAAAAAATTAAAAGAAAAATATCATATTATTTATTGTGCTGGCAACTCACTAGGTGGTGGTTGTGCTCAATATGTTGGTACTAGATTTAATGATATTAAAGTACTTTGTATTAATGCATCACCTTTATTAACTAGGCAATATCATAATTGTGATAATATTACTCATCTTAGAATTAATGCGGATCCATTATATCGTTTTATTTCTTTTGATCAAGAAAGATTAGAATATGGTTATAGTGGTGATATTATATTAATAAAAAGGTCATGTTATGGCTTCTATGATTATTTTAATCATCTTGTTATCGCCCATGCAGGTGCAATATATAGTTCACTAGATATGATTAAAAATCATAATAAATCATCTAATTTAATGACCTTAAATAATCTTAATTTAAGTGATTATCTATCCTATGATTTAATAAGTAATAATTTAAATTCCTTACATGATAATTCATTTAATATCGATATTATTCAAAATAATTTTGAAATATTTACTAATAATTATGATAAGTATATTAATAATTATTTATTTAAAAATATTGAAGATAATAACAAGTTATCTTTTATTAAATTTAATAAAACTTTAAATAAAGATCTTAAATATTTACTAAAAAAAGATTTATTAAAAATAACTTTAAAAGATGAAATCACTTATCGAGGTATTTATTTTATTATTGATATGTTTACTAAATTTATATATCATTCATGTTTACCTAAATTAAATGAAACATTAAAGAATATAAATACCAAAGAAGACTTACAAATATTAAAAGATAATACTAATATCTTGCATGATAATTATCAAAGAATTCAAACGATGTTAATTGAAATTAATAATCAATTAAAGAATTATCATAAAATAAATATCTTATCTAATAATATTATGCATATTAAAGTAGATACTTCTTTAATAAAAGAATTTAATTATGATTATCAAAAATTAATCTATAATAATATTAAAAATTTAATGATTAATATGGTTGAAGATAACAAAGTTCTAATTGATGGTTTATCCCAGTTTATTAAAAATATCATGTTACTAAGAAAAGCTAGTGAAAAATTACCAATACTTAATTATAAGCAATTAAATAGTGATGATATTGATTACTTATTAAGTAAATATAATGTCCAACAAATAATTAATAATATTAATCATTATTTTTATCAAGATATCGAAGAAATATTCTTAACTAATTCATTATTATATATTTATGATAGTAATATCTTATTAGCTAAAGAATATTTAATCCAAGTAAGTAATACCCTTACTAACTTATTAAATTTATTAAATAATTCTTCATTTAATATCAATAAATATCGCCTTAAGAAAATGATTTGGCACACAATAAATGAAGTAGAAGTTTTATTACAAGAAGGAGTTAATTAAAATTGAAAAGAATACCTTTGGAAAAATTATTTCCCTATACTATTAGCGAAGATATAGCTAATAGTATTTCACATGGTTTAGGAGCATTGATTATCGCTATTACTAATGTATATTTGATTTATCGTGCTAGTCTTACTCAACATATTGATATAGTTATATGTGTTGCTATATATGGTTATATCTTAATGTTAATGTTATTAACATCATGTTTATATCATGGTATTAGGCATGTTACAACTAGAGATGTCTTTAAAAGATTAGATCATTCATTTATCTTTCTTTTAATAACAGCAACTTATGTACCAATTGTCTTTGTAGGTATTAAAACACCTTTAGCTTATACTATTTTTATTATCTTATGTATTATTACAATTATTGGCATTGTCTTTAAAGCCTTCTTTTCTGATCGTTTTAAAGTATTATCGACAATTATCTTTATTATAATGGGATGGTTAGCAATTTTCTTAATCCCTCAAATGATGCATTCTTTAAGTCCTAATTTTCTTAAATACTTAATCATTGGCGGAGCGTGTTATACCATAGGAGCTATTCTTTATGCCTTTGGTAAATTTAAATATCATCATTTTATTTGGCATCTCTTTGTATTAGCTGGAGCTTTTACTCATTACATAGCAATAACATTCTATTTATTCTAAAAAAAGATTTCAATTGAAATCTTTTTATTTTACTTTTTTCTTAAATTTATTTCTTAAAATATCTTGATAAGTATTACCGCCATCTGCTTTAATCATAGCATCCGCAAAATCAATAAGATCATTACCAATAACATCTTTTAATTCTTTATTAGATGCAATGCCATCTTGAAATAATTCTTCTATTTTATAAAGCGTATTAAAACTTCCATCCATTGCGCCACCACCATTCCAATAATATTTCATAATATTATTCATAGCATCTTGATAAGTAGTAGGCATCTTCTTTACTCTTTTCTTAAAATTTTTAAATGCTATTTTATCTTCTTTCTTACCTAGTATTTTCTCTAAAAAACTCATAATAAATTCTCCTTAATTTTAGTGATGTTATTATTAATAAATTGATATTTTTTCCAAAATTGTTTTAAAGCTAGTTTACCTTCTTTGTTTAAAGAATACATTTTACGAGCAGGTCCTTTATCTGATTTAATTTTTTCAATAGTTACTAAATTATCTCTTTCTAATCTAATCAAAACAGTATAAACAGTCCCTTCGACAATATCATCAAAACCATAATCATTTAATACTTTAGTAATTTCATATCCATATGTTTGATGATGCGATATTATTTCCATAACTAATCCTTCAAGAATTCCTTTAAGCATTTCGGTTATATCTTCCATACTTTCACCTCTAGTATTAAGTATTACTTATTACTACTATATAATAATACAAAGTAGTTTGTTTGTCAATAAAAAAAGTTATTTATTAAATAACTTTAAATATTCTTGATAACCTCTTTTTTCTAAGTCCTCTTTAGGTATAAATTCTAAAGCGGAACTATTAATACAATATCTAAGTCCTCCTTTATCTAAAGGCCCATCATTAAAAACATGACCTAAATGAGAATTAGCTTCTTTACTTCTAACTTCTACTCGTTCCATACCATGACTTTGATCTCTTTTTTCAACTAACTTTGCGATTGGTTTAGTAAAAGCGGGCCATCCACATCCAGAATTATATTTATCTAAAGAACTAAACAATACTTCACCACTAACTTTATCCACATAAAGACCTTCTTCAAATAAAGTATCATATTCATTATTATAAGGTGCTTCTGTGCCATTTTCTTGTGTTACATAATAACTTAATTCATCTAGATTATTAATCTTATCTTGATATTTATTCATTTAATCATCTTCCTTACTCAATATTTCATTAATATCAACTTTAGGTTTTATATATGTACTAAGATTATCTTTATCAAATTGATTTAAATACTCTATTACTTGATTTGTTAAATAAGTTGGAGTACTTGCGCCACTAGTAACTCCTACATAATTAGCTTGCAATAAATCATCAATTATAATATCATTAACACTTTCAATCATTTTAACTACTCTATTATCTTTGATAGCTAATTGAGCTAATTTATTAGAATTATTTGATTTAGGATCACCTACTACATATACTAAATCAATCTCATTACTTAAATTAAGAATTGCTTCTTGTCTAATTCTTGTCGCATTACATATTTCATCCACAATAATAATATCTTTAAATAATTCTTTTGCTTTTTGATAGACTTTACTAGCACTTAATATTGATATTGTTGTTTGATTAGTCAATACTATTTTATTATTATCAATCTTAAGCTTTTCTAAATCATCTTCATGGTTAATTAAATGAATATGATTAATATCAATACTTAAAGCTGCAACCGCTTCAGGATGATTTTCTTTTCCTAGATAAATTACATCATATCCTTTATCTAAATAATCTTTAATAACATTATGTGTTTTAATAACATCTTTACAAGCACCATCAATAACAATTAAATTTTTATTCTTAGCTTTATCAATAACTTTTTGTTCACTACCATGTGCACTTAAAATAACAACACCATCATCTATTTGATCTAATAAATCATAACGACTGATATTAGAATCATCTAAAGTAATAATATTTAAATTATTCATTGCTTGAACAATATTCTTATTATGAACAATCATTCCTAATATATAAATCTTTTTATTTGGATATTTTTTACGTGCTTGTAACACAATATTAATAGCATTTACAACTCCGTAACAATATCCCCGAGGTACAATAGCTTTTACTTTCATTGTTTCACATCCTAAACATAATTAAACCTCAGATTTTATAATTAGTCAATCAATAAATATGATACAATGTACTCAGACAGGGAGATGATTATATGAAATGGCAAAGTCCAGATCAATTATTAAAACTATTAAAAGAACTTGTTGGAATTAAGAGTATCTCAGCTACTGAGTTTGAAATTAATGCGGCTAATTACATTTATGACCAACTTAAGACATTACCTTATTATCAAGAAAATCCAGATCACTTGATTAAAGTAGATGTAAAAGGAAATGTACCACGTATCTGTGTTATTGCAATGTATTTAAAAGGACCTTCTAAAAAAACATTATTAGGTATTGGTCATTTTGATACCGTTGGAGTTGATGAAGCAGGATCATTAAAAGATTTAATGTTTAATCCTGATGAATATACTAAAAAAATATCTTCTTTACCATTAAATGAAGATAGTAAAAAAGATTTAGAATCAAATAAATATATCTTTGGACGTGGTGTTATGGATATGAAAATGGGTGATGTTTTATTAATGAGCTCATTAGAATATTATATGAATAAAGATGATTTTGATGGTAATTTAATCTTTTCATTTGTTGGTGATGAAGAAGTTAACTCAGATGGTGTTTTAACTGCAATACCAAAAGTAAATGAACTATTAAAACAATACGGTTTACAAGCTATTGCGGCCTTAGATACTGAACCTAATTTTGCATCTTATCCAGGTGATGATAATAAATATCTTTATATTGGAACAGTTGGAAAATTATTAGCTGGTTTCTTTGTCGTTGGAAAAGAAACACATGTTGGTGAATCATTACAAGGAATGAATGTTCATCTAGTTCTTGCTAATATTATTAAAAGAATGGAATTAAATATGGACTTTGCGGAAATTGTCGATGGTGAAGTTACCTTACCACCTACTTCTTTAAAAATGGAAGATCATAAACGATTATATAATGTTCAAACTCCATTAACAGGGCATATTTATTATAATATTCCAACTTTTAAAAACACACCAAAAGTAATAATGGATAAAATGGAAGTAATCGCTCAAGATGCCATTAAAGAAAGTTATGACTTTGTGAAAAAACAAAATGAAATATTTAGAGAAAAATCAAAAACTACTATGAAAGAATTTGATTTTGATCCACAAGTAATAACATATTCTGAATTATATGAAGATACTAAAAAAGAATTTAATAATTTAGATGAATTATTAGTTAATAAGATAAAAGAATTACAACCAGAAAAATTAGATGAAAGAGACTTAACTATCAGATTAATCCAATATCTACAAGAATTAAGCTCTAATAAACATCCTAAGATTATATTATTCTTTGCGCCTCCTTATTACCCTCATGTATCATTAAATGAAGATAATTCTCAACATCAAGCTATTATTAAAGCAGCCGATGATACTATTAAATATGCTAAAGATAAATTTAATGTTGATGTTAAGAAAGTACGTTATTTCCAAGGTTTATGTGATTTAAGTTACTTTGCTTTAGAAGATGCTGAAGATGTCTTAAATTACTTAAAACCTAATATGCCTACATTAAATAAAACATATTCATTACCATTAGAAGATATTGCCAATATTACTGTACCAGTAATAAATTATGGGCCACATGGTAAAGATCCTCATAAATATACTGAAAGATTAGAAGTAGATTACTCAACTAAAGTTGTACCAGATGTTTTAAAACATTTGATAGATGATATTTTTAAAGGATAATATTATGAAAGTATTAATTATTAATGGTAGTCCTAAAAATAATGGTAATACTGCTTGTTGTGCTAATTTATTTAAAGAATGGTTTAATGAAGCTAATATAGAATGTGAAATATATCATTTAGGTGATAAAAAGATTAATCATTGTTTAGCTTGCGGTTCATGTTTTAGAACAAAAGATGATCGTTGTATTCAAGATGATGATTTAAATGATTTAATACAAAAAGTTAAAAGTGCAGATGCTTATATATTTGGTAGTCCTATTCATTATGCGGATTGTTCAGGTTTAATTAAAAATTGTTTAGATCGATTATTTTATGTTGCAGGAGCTAATGGTAACTACTTTAGACATAAAGTAGGTGCAAGTTATGTCTGTGTAAGAAGAAGTGGTGGAATCCATGGCTTACAAACACTAAATAATTATATTACTTACTCAGAAATGTTTATGGCTACAGGAAGCTATTGGAATATTATTCATTGTGCTATGCCCGAAGAAGTTTTAAAAGACAAAGAAGGAATAAATACTATTCACGCTCTAGCCAATAATATGATATACTTAATGCATACTTTGAATAAAAGTGATGTTGAAAAACCAGCACCTTTAAAAAGAGTATCTATGAATTTTATAAGGAAAGATTAAACATGGAGGAGTGCTATGGAATTAAAAATTGTAATTGCTAATCCAGCGGGAAATATTACAGCATTTGTTTTAAACAAAATTGAAGAAAAAGATTATCAAGTTATTGCACAAAGAATAATGGCTTTACCTAAGTTAAAAGTCGAACAAGTTGGTTTTGTGAAAAACTTAACTTATGAGCCATATGAAATGGATATGATGGGACTTGAATTTTGTGGTAATGCTACTCGTTGTTTTGGTTATTTAGCATATCGTGCTAACAAATTAAATAAAGATGATATTAATGTCAATGTAAGTGGTGCTAAGAAAATATTAACTGTGCATGTTGATAATAATCCACCACGTAGTACAGTAGAAATCGATAAACCAGAGAAAATTATTGAGATTGAATATAAAAAGAAAATTCATCCCTTAGTAGTTATGGAAGGTATTTCACATTTGATTATTGAAGATGAAGAAGTAAATACTTTAAAAATAAGTGAACTATTAGATATTCTTGATGAAAAATATCCTAATGATGCTTATGGTATCTTATATTATCATGATAATCGTATTGATCCACATGTCTATGTTAAAGCAACTAACTCATTAGTAAATGAAAGCAGTTGTGGTAGTGGTGCTATTGCTGTTGGTTATTACTTACATCATAATGATCAAGATGGTTTCCACCGAAATAGCTTTACTTTTAAAGGAGGAACTATTGAAACAACAATGGTTATAAAAGATAAAGAATGTAAATGCTTTATGGGTGGTATCATCTCAATAAGTGATGAAATGATAATTACTATTTAAATTATAATTTTTTAAAAAAAGAGTTGTTTAACAACTCTTTTTATTATTCCGATAATATGATACATATTAAAAAGTTGATATCATCTCAATAAGTTATGAAATGATAATTGCTATTTAAATTATAATTTCTTAAAAAAAGAGTTGCTTAACAACTCTTTTATTATCTAAATTAGTTATTATTTAAGTAGTTTTCTTCTTACTTGATATAAAATTACCCCACTACCTAAAGTAAGAGAACCAATAATTAAGAATAACGGACTTGCTCCTGTTTTAATATCAGTTACAACAATTGCATATAAAGTAGTATCACCAGTAATAGTAAATGTATCACCTGGTTGATAAAGTTTACCTGTTCCATCTGGATTTAAAGCCCATCCTAAGAAAGTTTCATTCTTAGCTAATTTACTTAAATCAGGTGCTTGAACTTTTACTTTATCTCCAATATTATAATTAACATTGTCTATTGGTGAACTAACTTTAGTACCATTACTATTATAAGTTACATTAACAGTTTCATCATTAGGAATCTTAGTCCATTTAGCATAAACAGTTACATCATTACCACCAATAATAGTATTATCAGCTAAAGTTTTACCATCTTTATCTAAGTACCATCCTTCAAAAGTATAGCCAGCTCTAATTGGATCATTACTATAATGAGCAGCATCACTTAATTTACTTCCAGTTTCTAAGACTTCACTAGCCACCCCATTACCTCTAGTTGCATCAGTAGCATTTAAATCATAATTAATATGAACCACTTTTTCCCATTTAGCATAAACACTTACATCAGTACGTCCCATTAAAGTATCATCAGCTAAAGTATTTCCTTCTTGATCTAAATACCATCCAACAAAGTTATATCCATCTCTAGTTGGCGCATCTGCATAATGAGCAGCATCACTTAATTTAGTATCAACCGCTAATACTTCACTAGCTACCCCATTACCTCTAGTTGCATCAGTAGCATTTAAATTATAATTAATGTTAACACTTGATACACTAATTTCATATGTCGCAAATGGTTTTTCAATTTCACCATCATTATTAACATCAATAGCTTTAGCTACAATAGTAGCACTACCAACACCAACAAGATTTACTTTTCCATTAGCATCAACTATCGCAACACTAGTATCGGTACTAAACCATTTAACATTTGGAACATTATCATTAGCCGTATCTTTATTTAAGTCTAATGAAGAAATACTAGCTTTAGAATAAGAATTATCATTAGTATCAGTAAAATTAACAGCTAATTGTACTTTATCACCAACTAAATGAGTAGTTTGAATAGGATCACTAATATCAGATAATGCTATTTTTGCGACTAAAGAAGTAAAGATACAATCTTGGAAAGTAGTATCATCAGCATAATCAACAGTTGCATCTTTAATAACTAAATATTCATTATAAGTTAGATTATCACTAGTTCCATATAAAGAATAATAAGGATCAGTTAATGTTGCACTACCATCAATTCCTTGTAATACTTCTTGTAATGATAAACTAGCTGTATTATCAAAATCAATATTAAATATTTTATATCTACTTTCAGTTGCATTTTCAACTGGTAAATTAATTTGTGAAGTACCATCTATAAAATCAAATACTTCTCTATTATCAACCGTATTAGCTTCATCTGCTACTGGAATAATATTTAAATGAATATCTTCATAATAACCAGCATATCTACTTGCATAGATACTAGGAACAATATTAGGTAAATCAATGGTAGTCAAAGTATCTTTTACTTCATATTTAACATTATATTCTTCAGCAGCACTATCACCTTTGATATATCTAATAAAAGATAAAGTATTAATAATTGTTTGCATTTGAGCACTATCAGAAATAGCATCATCATGTTTTAATACAAAAGTATTATCTTTTAAATCGAATATAGCATATTGACTATTAGTATCTGGCATTGTTGCACTTAAATAAATATAATTAGATGTCCAAG